>JAFECH010000050.1 GCA_018242255.1 Pseudomonadota bacterium
GGTCGCCAAGCTTGCCGCGGCTCGCCGTGAACTGAACGAGCGGGATCACTGCAAAGGGCAACTGCAAGCTCAACACCACCTGCGTCAGGATGAGCAGCTTGCCGGTTTCCGCTTCACCATAGAGCAGCGTCACGCCGGCGGCTGGAAGCAGAGCGACGGACCGCGTGATCATTCGGCGAATCCAAGGCGCCAGGCGGATATGAAGGAAGCCTTCCATCACCGTCTGACCGGCAAGCGTGGCGGTAACGGTCGAATTCAACCCGCAACAAAGAAGTGCGATGCCGAACAGCGTCGGCGCGATGGCCGAGCCGAGCAGGGGATGCAGCAGTGATTGCGCCTCGCTGAGTTCGACGACGTTCGTTTTGCCTGCGGTATAGAACGCGGCGGCGGCGAGGATCAGGATTGAAGCATTGATGAGCAGCGCGAGGCACAGCGCCAGCGTCGAGTCGATCGTCGCAAACTTGAGGGCTTCCTGCTTCTGTTCCCTCGTCGTGCCGTAGTCGCGCGTCTGCACGATAGCCGAATGTAAATAGAGATTATGCGGCATCACCGTTGCGCCAATGATACCGAGTGCGAGATAGAGCATCTCGGGGTTCTTCAAAATCTCAGTCGTCGGCGCAAAGCCGCGGATCACGGCGCCCCATTGCGGATCAGCCATGGCAATCTGAACGGCAAAGCAGATAGCGATGACGCCGAGCATCGCGATGATGAATGCTTCGAGATATCTGAAGCCCAGTCTTTGCAACAGCAGCACGACGAAAACGTCGAGCGCCGTCAGTAACACGCCGATTTCGAGCGGCACGCCGAACAGCAGATTAAGGCCGATTGCGGTGCCGATGACTTCTGCCACGTCGGTGGCGATGATCGCGATTTCCGCGAACAGCCAAAGGGGATAGGCAGCCCACTGCGGATAGCCGTCGCGGCAAGCCTGCGCGAGATCACGCCCTGAGCCAATTGCGAGACGCGCGCACAGCGACTGCAAAACGATCGCCATGATGTTGGACAGCAGCGCAACGAAGAGTAGTGCATATCCGAACTTCGAGCCGCCGGCGATCGAGGTCGCCCAGTTGCCCGGATCCATGTAGCCGACGGCAACCATGTAGCCCGGACCAAAAAAGGCCGCGAGCCGCCGCCAGCTCGTCCCGTGACCCGAGACGCGGACTGTGCGGAAAACATCCGATAAGGATGGATCTTTGGCCGGACTGCGCCACGTCCCCTGATGGGAACGTTCAGATGCTGCCGATGATGGTTCTGCGCGGGCGTCCACTATCCATCCTATTGTTGTCGCAAATGACAATCATTTGCAACTAGAGTGGTTGAGAAGAATGGCCCCGTCAAGGCCGGCCCAACGCTGCATCCTGTGACAAATTTGAAAATCGTAGCGAAATTGCGGATAATTGCAGTCAGCGGCGCGCAATGATCGGCAACCACGGGACCGCCGCACTCTGGTCAACGGATTGCCGACGTGCTCTTCAATCACATATCGCAGTCATAACGAAGACGTGTGTCGGCCCGGTGAAGAGACGAAATGTGGTCCCCTTACAAAAGACGCCTGCTCCGCGATCTTGACCGCTGGCAATCGAACGGCTGGCTGAGCACTGATGGCCGGGCCGCGATAGTTGCGGATGTCGAGAGTGGTGTGCACGCCTTCAACCTGGCGTCTGTCCTCGGAATTCTCGCAAGCGTCCTGTTCGGTTTTGCTGCGCTGTCGTTTGTCGCGGCTCATTGGGAAGAGGTTCCGCGCCTGGCGCGCCTCTTACTTCTGCTGGCATCCATCTGGGCGGGCTATGGCGCCGCCGGATGGTTCCAGACGCGCCAACAAACCTATCTGGCAGACGCGGCCATTCTGTTTTCCGCCGGCATGTTCGGCGCCAGCATCATGCTTATCAGCCAGATGTATCATATTGCTGGCGACCCGTTGGACGGCCTTCTGCTGTGGTGGATCGGAACGCTCATATCGGGAGTCGCGCTCCGCTCGAACCCGGCATTGGCCCTGACGCTGATCCTCGTCTGCGTCTGGTCGTCGATGCACGTCGCGGCAAGCAACGATGTTCACTGGCCGTTTCTGATCGGCTGGGGGCTCGTGACGATCACATTCCTCTGGCAGCGCTGGTGGCCGGGGCTGCATTTGTCAGCCCTGACGTTGACTGCCTTTATCGTCTCGCTCGGGTACTTGCTGGGGGCCGGGCATTCGCATGATCTCGTCGCCATCATCGGCGTGCTGGCGGCACTTGGTTTCGTCGGCATCGAAAAGACCAGACCTGATTTCGCCCACATCGCGGCACCGCTGTTCGCTTATGCGATTGCCATTGCTTTTGCGGGATTGCTCGCGCTGCAGTTTTTTGAAAACCCTTCAGTCGGGCGGCTCATCGTATTCGCGATCATCACTCTCGTGCTGCTGATAGCCGCCATTTCCCATGCTCTATCGACCGGCAATCGCGGCGCGCTTTGGCTCGGCTACATCGCTTTCTCGATCGAAATCCTGGCGCTGTACGGCCAAACCGTCGGCTCGATCCTCGGCACCTCGCTCTTCTTCCTGATCGCCGCTCTGATCGTCGCGGCGCTGGCGTACGCGGCGCTTCGCTTGGCCCGCAGAAGCACGGCTGGAGGGCTGCCCGCATGATCGTTGCCGGCAAATGGATGTGGCCGCTTCTCGGCGGCGTCGCGCTTCTTCAGACCGGTGCGCTTTTCAACATGGTCCATGAGCGTGACCGGCTTTTGAAGTCTGGCCGAGAGGTGACGCTGGCCGTGCAGCCGCTCGATCCACGCGATATCTTCCGCGGCGATTACGTGACGCTTGGTTACGACATCAGCCGGATCAAGACATCGAGTACCGCAACCGATCCCGACTTCACGGGCTTCGTGCCGGGTGACAACGCCTTCATCACGCTGTCGAAAAAGCCGGAAGGCGGCTGGCTCGTGAGCCACGTGGGCAGCGTTTATCCGTCGAAAGTTGCCGCCGGCGATGTCGTGCTCAGGGGCAAGGTGCAGTCGGCCTGGACGACACAGAATCCCGCCGAGGCTAACGCCAGCGTCCGCTACGGTATCGAGCAGTATTTCGTGCCCGAAGGCACGGGCGTCGAGCTGGAAAAGAAGGTCCGCGACCATAAAATCGAGGCCATCGTCGCAGTCGGCGCCGACGGCTCCGCTGCGCTCAAAGGCCTTGTGATCGATGGCGAGCGGCACGAAGACCCACCGCTGCTTTGAGGCTTCTGGCCGGAGCTGGCGCCTGCTATGAGGCGCCGGCAATCCATCCGCATACAGGAGACCTCAAGTGACCGTTACCCGCTACGAAACCTCCCCCGTCTATTCGAAGGTCACGGAGGCCAACGGCTTCGTCTTCACCGCTGGTGTCATCCCGACCGATCTCTCCAAGGACGTCGAAGGCCAGACCGCAGAAGTCCTGGCCGAAATCGATCGCCTCCTGGCTCTCGCCGGTACTGGCAAGGCTAAGATCGTGCAGGCGACCGTATGGCTGAGCGATATCCGCAGCCGCGACGGCATGAACAAGGCCTGGAGCGCATGGCTTGGCGGCGAGGGCGCGCCGGCGCGGGCCTGCGTCGAGGCTAAGGTCATCGACCCGCGCATGCTTGTAGAGATCTCGGTCGTCGCCGTAAAATAACTGCCGACACGACCGGAGATGAAACCGAATAGGTAGGTGCGCTTGGCGATTCATGTCTTCGGCGACAGCCACGCGCACTACCTGTTCTCTCGCGTTCCGGATGTGACGGTGCATTGGCTCGGGCCATGGACGATGCATCGCGTCGCGCGGGACGGTCCGGCTTTCACCCAAGACGGCAGCGCCGACGACACCGCTATTTTCGTATTCGGCGAAATCGACGTGCGCTGTCATCTGGTGCCGCAGGCAGGGAAGGCACGGCGATCAATTGAGGATGTCGCCACCGATCTCGGCCACAGGTTTATCGCGGCTTTGAAGACGAGGCGCTTGGCCGCCCAGAAATTCGTCGTTTTGGGCGTCGTGCCGCCGCTAACGCCATTGCGCCCGAACCCCGAGATTCCATGCCGGGGTTCAGACGATGAGCGGATCGCAGCACGCAAAAGTCTGAATGCGGCTCTCGAAAGCGCCGCCCGCGATAACGGCATCGAATTCATCGCCGTACCGCCGCTCTATGAAACATCGCGGGGGCTCATGAAGCGCCATCTCAGTGACGGCCACGCCCATATCGCGATGGATTGCGCCGGGCCTTTGGTGCGTCATGTCTCATCTCAGCTTGGGGTCCCGCTGACCTTCGTTGAGCGAAAGCCCCTGCCGAAACTGATGCGGCAGGCAGGGCGGCGCGCCGCGTCTATACTAATGCTTAGGCTACCGATGTGGAATCTCGGCAAAGCCTGAGCGAGACGTGGGTAGCCGCCGAAATTTGCGCCCGTGCAAGAAAGCTGTGCCCGGATTGCCTCTCCCTTTCATTTTCTTTCATCGGTAACCGACAAATCTATCTGAACGGCGATTGAATCTGCGAAATAGCCGGAGGGGGAAACAAGTCCCCATTGTCTTCGGAGACGGGAACAGATGAATCGCTTCGGATGGATGAAGCCGGCGCTCGCCGCCGCTGCAGTGATGGCTTGCGCAGTTCCTGCGCTCGCGGACGAGACAGGTCTCGCCGCAATTCACTCGCAGCAGCGCGAACGTGGCGGCAAGGTATGCTTTGTCGATCACTACCACTATGGCTCGAGCTCGGGTAAGTCGTCGAAGAAGGCGGCGATTGCTTCCGCCGTAAAATCGTGGGCCGATTTCACCGATTTCGAATACGGATCCACTTGGGCGCACTGGGGATTGGCTTCGAGCAAGTCCGTAACCTGCTCCGGCGGTGACGGCTCGTGGGGGTGCGATATCAACGCTCGCCCCTGCCGCAAAGGCCGCTAAACCCTTCTGCATCGTTCGAATTTGATCTAAGGGCCGACCTTCGGGGCGGCCCTTTTGCATGTCCGGGCCTGACCCGCGTGTTACCGACGGCTGATTGCGCCAGCGAGAACACGGCGCACCAGCGAGACGATCCAGCGGACGAGAAACAGCTTGATCATCGTTCCGACGACGCCGCTGTTCGAGCCTAGCAGATTGCCGAGAATCGACCGAATGACGCTCTCCAGCGAACCGCCGTCCGGTCCTGGTACACGCTCGCCGCCGCGCCGAATGATATCGGGCAGTCGGCTGTACGGGTTGTCATCCTGGTCCGGTTCGGGCACCCGGTAGCGATTGCGACGTCCGACGCCCGGAATTGTATCGCCTGGCAATGGTAGCGGATTGCCCGCATCGATCGGTCCGCGCGGCGCGCCGGATGCCTGGCCGCTCGACGGCATATCGTCAGGCGCGGAACGGGTATTCGAACCCCTGGGCGGGAAAATATCTCCAGGAAGTGGCAAGGGGCTGCCGCCGGCTCCGCCGAAGCCGGGGAGACTTCCGGCGATCTTGGCGATTGCCGGACCTGACTGCCGTTGCAATTCACCGACCAGCAAATTGGCGACCACCGGCAACATCTTCTGGACCGTTATCGGGTCAAGTCCCGTCAGGCGCGCGGTACGTGCCGCGATGCCTCGGCTCACATGTTTGCTGCCGATAAGCACGTCGAGAATATCGTCCCCGTCCGCTGCGACCCCGGAAGTGGTAAGCGCGTCGGGATGTGTCAGTGCTCGCTGAGCCGCCGGGGCCGTAACCAGTGAGACGACATCGGCTACCCCGCCGCGAGACAGCATGGCGCGCTGGATCCGCGCGTTCAGCTCGTCGGTAAGAAGCTGCACGGCCGCTGCAGCTTTTTGCTGGTCGATCCCGAAAGCCGAAGCGATGTTAGATATGAGCTGCTGTCCCTCGGCACTTCGCAGACTGTTTTCGATCGTCACGGCCCCGCCTCCGGTCACTAAAGCGAATATCGAGCTTAACTAACACGGCTCGCTTCAGTTGGCAGCAAGCGCGAAAAGACCATGCGATGCACAACGAAAATGCGATCAAACATTCATCGGCTGTTCACAACAAACGGAACTTAATCCGCGTAAGGTCGATACAATTGCGATGTGTCTGTGGGGCTCGTGAGATGTGCACGAACTCACGAGCGGTTTGAAGTTCGCCGGGCCTCGGGTCCAAACCTATCGCCGTCCGAGGGCATATAGCCCTTATGGAGAGACCAATGCGAAAACTTGTCATGAGTTTATCCGTTCTCGCCGGACTCTTTTTTGCGGGAACACTTCCGGCATCGGCCAACGCGGCCGTCGGCCTGGCCGCAATGCACGTCGAAAAGCCCTCCAGCGTTGTGACCAAGACGGGCTGGCGCCGTGGTGGCTGGGGTTACCGCCGCTGGGGATGGCGTCGAGGCTGGCGCGGAGGTTGGGGTTGGCGTCGCCGCTGGTGGGGACCTGGCATCTATTACGGATACGGATCGCCCTATTATTACGGGGGTTACTACCCGCGCTACTATTACGGCGGCTACTACGGTGGCCCTTATTACTACGGGTACCGCCGCTGGTATGGACCCGGCTGGCGCTATCGCCATTGGCGCGGCGGGTACTGGGGACATCGCCGCTATTGGCGCGGTGGATACTGGGGTCATCGCCGCTATTGGGGCGGCGGACGCTGGGGCCACCGTCGTTACTGGCGCCGCTGATTCGGCGGCGTTTGGCCGGTATTTGAACAGGTCGAATGAGCCAATAAGGCTCGTCCGGGTCCAACCGTACGGGCCGCTTCTTTTTGGGGCGGGAGTACGCCTCGCGCGAGTTGCAACCCTGCGACACTTTTGGCATGGTCCGCCCACCAAAACCGAGACTGCAACAATCACAGAATAAAGAGTCGGGGCGGAAAAGCTGTTTCGGCAGCGCCTGGAAGCACCGGCGATACGGGCCCGATCAAAACGGGTCTCGATAGGAAGCGTGCCAAAAGGGACCACACATGACTAATATACTTTGGGCGATCATCGCCTGCGGGGCGTTGTCGATCCTCTATGCCGTCGTCACTGCCAATGCGGTATTAAGTGCCGATCAAGGCACCGCCCGCATGCAGGAGATTGCGGCCGCCGTTCGTGAAGGCGCACAGGCCTATCTCAGCCGTCAGTATCGCACGATCGCCATCGTTGGCGTCGTCATCTTCATTCTCGCTTGGCTGCTGCTCGGACCTCTGCAGGCTTTCGGCTTTCTGATTGGTGCGGTTCTTTCGGGCGCC
The DNA here is from genome assembly GCA_018242255.1 of Pseudomonadota bacterium. Taxonomy (GTDB): domain Bacteria; phylum Pseudomonadota; class Alphaproteobacteria; order Rhizobiales; family Hyphomicrobiaceae; genus Hyphomicrobium_B. Next base: position 7,163 of record JAFECH010000050.1, read on the forward strand.
GCCGGATTTATAGGCATGAACGTTTCCGTTCGCGCCAATGTCCGCACAGCCCAGGCGGCGACGATATCGCTGGGCAAGGGTCTCGACATCGCTTTCAAGGCCGGTGCTATCACTGGACTTTTGGTTGCGGGCTTGGCGCTATTGGGCGTCGCCGTCTACTACACGGTGCTGACGGTCGGCCTTGGTAAAGAAGCGGGCAGCCGTGAAGTCGTCGATGCGCTTGTGTCGCTCGGCTTCGGCGCATCTCTGATCTCGATCTTCGCGCGTCTCGGCGGCGGCATCTTTACGAAGGGCGCTGACGTCGGCGGCGACCTTGTCGGTAAGGTCGAAGCCGGCATTCCTGAAGACGATCCGCGCAACCCGGCAACGATCGCAGACAACGTTGGCGATAACGTCGGCGACTGCGCCGGTATGGCGGCCGACTTATTTGAGACTTACGCAGTGACCGTCGTCGCGACGATGGTGCTCGCCGCGATCTTTTTCTCCGGCCAGCCGAACCTGTCCGCACTCATCGTTTATCCGCTCGCAATCTGCGCGGCCTGCATCGTCACATCGATCGTCGGCACGTATTTCGTAAAGCTCGGCAGTAACGGCTCGATCATGGGCGCGCTCTATCGCGGCGTCATCGCTTCCGCCGTGCTGTCGATCCTCGGCCTTTACCTGGCCACGCAATATGTCCTCGGCGGATTCGGCGAAGTCGGCACGGCTGCTGGCCAGACCATAACCGGCGCCAACTTGTTTCTGTGCGGTATCGTCGGACTGGTGCTGACGGGACTGATCGTTTGGATCACCGAATATTATACGGGTATCGGCTATCGTCCGGTGCGTTCGATCAGCCAGGCGTCCGTCACCGGCCACGGAACGAACGTCATTCAGGGTTTGGCCGTTTCGCTTGAAGCCTGCGCGCTACCCACGATCGCGATCGTCGCGGCGATTGTTGCCACCTACCAGCTCGGCGGCCTGTTCGGCACGGCCATCGCCACGACGACGATGCTCGGTCTCGCCGGCATGATCGTCGCGCTCGACGCTTTCGGCCCGGTGACGGACAACGCCGGCGGCATCGCTGAAATGGCCGGGCTGCCGAAAGAAGTCCGCCGCTCGACCGATGCGCTGGACGCAGTCGGCAACACGACGAAAGCCGTGACCAAGGGATATGCCATCGGCTCGGCCGGTCTCGGCGCCCTCGTGCTCTTCGCGGCCTATAACTATGACCTTCACCACTTCATCGATGAAGCGAACAAGGCTGGCGCCACAGGGTACCAGTTCTTCAAGGGCGTCGAAGTCAACTTCGGCCTTGAAAATCCCTACGTCGTCGCCGGCCTGCTTCTCGGCGGCCTCATTCCGTATCTCTTCGGCGGTCTCGCCATGACGGCCGTTGGCCGCGCAGCCGGATCGATCGTCGAAGAGGTGCGCCGCCAATTCAAGTCCGATCCCGGCATCATGAAAGGGACGTCGAAGCCGGATTACGCCCGTGCCGTCGATCTGCTGACACGCGCCGCGATCAAGGAAATGATCGTGCCGTCGTTGCTGCCGGTGCTGTCGCCCATCGTGCTGTTCTTCGTCGTCAATGCCATTGCCGGCAAAGGCGCTGCATTCTCGGCCGTTGGCGCGATGCTGCTCGGCGTAATCGTCACCGGCATCTTCGTCGCCATCTCGATGACATCGGGCGGCGGGGCCTGGGACAACGCCAAGAAGAGCTTCGAAGACGGGTTTGTCGATAAGGACGGCGTCAAGCACATGAAGGGCTCGGAAGCTCATAAGGCGTCCGTCACCGGCGACACCGTCGGCGATCCTTACAAGGACACCGCGGGTCCGGCCGTAAACCCGGCAATCAAGATCACGAACATCGTTGCGCTGCTGCTGCTCGCTGTGCTCGCGCACATGGCGTAACGCTCACAAACGAAAAGGCCCCGCGTTCATCCGCGGGGCCTTTTTGCATTCAGCGCACGCAGCGCAAATGCTTATCCGACGAGCTTGGGATCTTCGCTGTCATGGACATGACCGATCGCGGTCAAAATGCGCTTGTCGAGAAGCTCAGGCTTCAGCAGCACCTTTTGCGAATGCACGTCTTTCACCGCCGATAGCGGCACGACGAATTCACCGGCATTCTCGACATAAAGCACGAGCGAGGTCGGCGTCACCTCTCGGATAGCGCCGATACCGTCTTTGCCGTCCACGAGAAAGGCCATGAAGCCCGCTTGGATTTTTTCGGTCATGAAATACCTGGATCTGTAGGGTTGGCCTGCGTCTGGCCCTGTCGACGGGCCATCCGGTTGATTTGTTGTCGTGCCGCGTGATTTCAAGCGCGGCCCAGCGGTACCTGTCGCGATATAGCAGGTGCAGCCGCTCGAAACGAGCCCTGGTACGCGGCGAAGTAAACGTCAGCCGCCGCCGAAGAGCTGTTGCTTGCCGAGGTTGCGGAAGAGGCCCTTCAGGATGCCTTCGTCCTTGCCGCCAGGCGCCGGTGTCGTCCGGCTGACGAAGTCGAAGACCTTACCGTCTTTCAGACCATAGTTCGCGATGTGGTCAACCGTCTGGCCACTGTTGAAATAGACAGCCACCACCTGCCGGTTCTGTTCTGTCGGCAGGAAAAACGATTTTTGCGCGTCGGTGCTCGAAATATAATAAAAGGCGCTGCCATCACCCAAGACGGCCGTCGTGCTCGGTGTCCCGAGCGTGCTCCGCACTTGATCCTTGCTCATGCCGGCCTGGACGGCTTGCAGATCCGTCGGCCGAAATTCCATACCGTGCTTGGTGATCGTCGGCGTGCCGCAGCCCGAAAGAACGGCGGCCGACGTCAATAGGCTAATCAGAAGCGCGCCGGCTGGATACCGCCCCGTGGTCCCGTTCTTTTTCATTTGTACTTTCATTCGCGGGAATCACCTCGCCCTTTCGGCCTCGCGTGTTTAGATTGAGTGTCGAAAGGCAGCAACTACGCGCCCCCGTGGCCGCACGGCATGTTCCCCAGAATTCACCGGGTCACGCCGCAACCCCCAGCTTATTAACAGTTGCCCCCAACATGTTGCGATGGCTGAACAAGCGGACGGAAACCGCGCGCAGAGCAAAAGAGCTTTATGGCAGCGTCGTGGCCGCTGCGAGACAGCCGGGCTTTTACGGTGCGATTGGCGTTCCGGACACACCCGAAGGGCGGTTCGAGTTGATCGCGCTGCATCTTTATCTCGCTCTGGAAGGATTGCGCGGCACCCTGCCCAATGCTGCCGCCCTGAGCCAACGCATGATCGAAATTTTCGTCGAAGATATGGACGACTGCATGCGCGAAATGGGTATCGGCGATCTTGCGGTGCCGAAGAAGGTTAAGCGCGCCGCCGCAGCCTTTTATGAACGCGCCACGGCTTACCAGCGCGGCCTCACCGACGTGGAAGCTGGCCGCTTGGCCGCGAGCCTTGAGCATTACGCATTGGCCGGCGTCGAAAAGCAGCAGGGTGCAGACCGCGCGCTGGCAAATTATGTTCGCGCTGCATCGTCGGAGCTGGCCATTGTGCCGTTTGACGCTTGGATGCTAAGCGGCTCAGCAGCGCAACTTTTAGACGCCATCACTGCAATGATCGGGAACACTGAGACGTGACGGACACTTTGGATTGGACCGAGAAAGCCGAGGAAATCCCGGCAGGTGGCTTGAACCGCACGCGTGAGGCGACGGCTGCGGAATTGCAGGATGTTGCGAAAGGCCTCGACATCCTCGGTGTCGAGAGCCTGTCGTCGCGATATCGCATCGTCTCGATTTCGGGCGGCGCCTATCGCCTCGCGGGATCGCTCTCGGCGCACGTCGAACAGGCATGCGTCGTTTCGCTCGAACCGGTGGCCGGCAAGGTTGAAGCTGCCTTTGACGTCGAATTCTGGCCCGACCTCAAGTCCGAGGAAAGCGACGAGGATTCGAGCGTGCTAAGCGGTAGCGATGTCGAATTGCTTGAGCACGGGCTGATCCCGGTAGGGCGCATCGTTTTCGAGACGATTTCGGCATCTCTCGATCCCTACCCGCGGCGCGAAGGCGCGGAATTCTCATGGGAAGATCCGAAATCGGGTCAGGAAAGCACCAGCAACCCGTTCGCAGCGTTGTCGAAGCTTAAGGATAAGGACTAAACCGCGCGTTCTGCGTCCCGGAAAAGGCCGCTTGCGAAGCCGTAAAACGGCGTCTTGCCGCTATATGCGAATGAAAAGTCAAGATAAACTACTCAGATGTGAGTGGTTCTGTCACGAGGTGCGATTTCGCCTTGTGGGCGGGCTCCAAAAGGATATGGTCTCGCCGAATTTCGGGGACTTATAGGGCCGTAAAGCTGAGTCTGGTGCAGGTGCGCCGAACGCGGCGTTCGCGGCAATCGACAAAGAATGGCAAGCCCAAAGACGATCGCACTCGATGCCATGGGCGGTGATCACGGTCCTGAGGTCGTGGTCCCAGGCGCCGCGCTCTCGCTTGAGCGCCAACCCGCATTAAGCTTCATCCTTTACGGTCAGCAGCCTCGCATCGAGGCGGTGCTTGCGCAGCATCCGGCGCTGCGCGCCAAGAGCCGTGTCGTTCACACCGATCTCGTCATCTCGATGGACGAAAAGCCGAGCCAGGCTTTGAGGCGCGGCAAAGGTTCCAGCATGTGGCTGCCTCTTGAGGCGGTGAAAGCCGGTGCGGCGGACGCTGCGGTTTCGGCTGGCAACACCGGCGCGCTGATGGCAATCGCGAAGCTTGTGCTGCGCCCGATCGCAGGCATCGAGCGCCCGGCGATAGCGGCTCTCTGGCCGACGGTGAAATCCGAATGCATCGTGCTCGATGTCGGCGCTAACATCGGCGCGACAGCCGGTCAGCTCGCTGACTTTTCCCTGATGGGCGCCGCGATGGCGCGCGCCGTGTTCCACATCGAACGCCCGTCTGTGGGCTTGTTGAATGTCGGCACCGAAGAAATGAAGGGCAACGAAGACGTCAAGTCCGCACACGCCCTTTTGAAATCCGTCGACGTTCTACCTCTTGAATACAAAGGTTTCGTCGAAGGCGATCAGATCGGGCAGGGCGCGGTCGACGTCGTCGTAGTCGAGGGCTTTGCCGGCAACATCGCATTGAAGACGGCCGAGGGAACCGCCAAGCAGATCAGCACCTATATCCGATCTGCAATGACGAGTTCGATTATCAGCAAGATCGGCGCCTTTTTGGCGCAAGGCGGCTTCCGCGTGCTGAAAGAAAAAATGGACCCACGGCGCGTTAATG
>JAFECH010000051.1 GCA_018242255.1 Pseudomonadota bacterium
CTCGTGTTCCCAGCCAAACACCGAGAGGCCACCGTATTCCGGCGAACTTGCGCGCTCGCGGGCAATGTGCGCTTCAAGGGATGGGCCGCGCGCAGAGCTTTCCAGCCGCCGAGCCTGATCGTCGAGGCGCTTTAACGCCGCGAGCATTTCCGTGTTGCCAAGCTTCGCTTTCTGCATAGCCGATTTCAGCACCGTAATCGTCTCGTCATAGACCTTGATCGGAACCGGGAACGGCTGGCGGTCCTTGCCACCAAGCGCCAGGGAAAAACGGCCCGGATCCTGAAAGCGATATGGCGCGCCATGGACAACTTCGGCGACCATAGCAAGCGATTGAACCGTTCGCGCGCCGACACCCGGCGTCAACAACAACTCCGGAAAATCGACCGGGCCACGCTCGGCTGCGGCCGCCAACGTGGCGTGTAGGCGGCGGGTGAACACGTCGCTCGAACGGACATCATGATGCGCCGGCATGGCGAGATGCGGCAGCGAGAGCTGAGCCGACGGCGGTTCGGGGAGCGCCTCCGTCTGCAGCTCTTTCACGATCCGGTCAGGGCCTAAATGCGCGAGTAGATCGAGCTGGGCGGCACGGGATTTCTCAGCGCGCCGATCCGTGAGATTGATGATCTCGCCCTGCTGCGGGCCCTCGATCGCGGCATGCGGCTGATCGACAAAGCTTGCCAGCGAGCCCGAGTGCCAATGATAGCGGCGGGCCTGGCGTTTATCGCCATTCATGCCTTGCTGGACGACAGTCCAGCGGCCTTCTCGGGTGACGATGAAGCCGTGAAGATAAAGATCGAAACCATCCTGGACGGCGGCGCTATCAACTTTCGCGACGAGACGGCTAGCGCGGGTCAGGCCTTGCGCATCAAAGCCAATGCGCTCCCCCAGCGAGTTCAGTTCGTCCGGCGTTCGCCGCGAATGCCGGCCTCGGCCGCCGCAGACATAGATGCCGAGATCGTCCTTGATCGGTTCCAGGCCGCGCTTCAAGGCGCCAATGACACTCGTGGTAATGCCTGAGGAATGCCAATCCATTCCCATGACCGCGCCGAACGATTGAAACCAGAACGGGTGGGCCAAACGGCCGAGCAGCTCATCCCGGCCGTAATGCTCTACGATCGCCTGACAAACAACGGCGCCGAGCGTGGCCATCCGGCCCGCGAGCCACGCGGGAACGCGGCCGGTGTGAAGTGGAAGGTCAGCGCTACCTGTGCGACGAGCCATAGAATCGTCATCGCACGTTCGTTCTCCGACCGTCAAACCTCAGATGCGTGCGTCAGACGCCCGAGCGCTGCACATCGTCTGCTTCGCTTTTGGGGAACAGAGACAAAATCGGCCGACGCGCTTCGCTCGGCACATAATGCACCGTCGGAGCGGGGTGCGCTGGCGCTGATACGTCCGGCAAATCCAAATCGCGAATCGCGCGCTGAAAAGCGGCTTCGTATTTTGCTTTTCGTTGCAGTCGGGACGCACGGGCCCGACGGGTGAATTCGCCCAACTTCATACATCAATCCTGTTTTTTTAATGAGCCAATCGGAGCACCAGCGGCATATGCTCGCCAGTGCCCCTTAAAAGGGTAGAGCATATCGCTCCATCCGACGAGGCTAACGCTCTGTCTGCCTACTCGTTCCAGACGATAGCTAGAGCAAATGGTTTCAACGTCGGCGACTGCTCGTCGCACTATGAACCGACATCGACAACTCAACGTCGAAGGTAGAACGCAAGGCGGTCGATCCGATCAAACCCGGTCGGAGCGTTGAACCCAGCGTCAGCGAAACGAGCGATGGTCATTACGCTGCCGTGATTTCGGATTGAAGAGAGCTAACTTTTCCGAGTTAGGAGCAATGATGAGAATTGGAAAACTAGCGGGAGCCTTTGCCGTCTTCCTGACGCTGGGTACCGCTGCTGCGGAAGCTTCTCCGGGCTACTCGACTGCAAACGTCAACATGCGGACTGGACCGGATACGGAATTTCCGAGCGTCGGGGTTATTCCCGAAGGAGCGCCCGTCGATGTTCGCGGTTGTCTGCGAGATGAATCTTGGTGCGACGTGATTTGGGGACCCAATCGTGGCTGGGTCTACAGCGAGTACCTCGGCTTCGACTATCGTGGACAGACTGCGCTTTTGCCGGATGTCGGCATCGCAGCCTTTGGCATCCCGATCGTGGCGTTCGCGGCGTCCGACTACTGGAACCGCTATTACGTCGGCCGCCCATGGTACGCCGACAGAGCGCGTTGGTATGGATACCGGGTGCACGCGCGCCCGGGTTGGCGCGCTCCGCCTCCAGGTCCCCGTCATGCCGGTTGGTGGCGCTCGGGTTATCGCGCGCCTGGTGGGATGAAGCCGCCACCGGGCGCGGGCTGGCACCGTCCGCCGGGAAACTGGGGCAATGCACCTCGTCACGACGGCCCGGAGAAGGATGGCCCCCGACGCGATGACCATCGCCGTGATGATCGTTTCCCTCGCTGATGCACATCGTCAGATCAAAACAAAAGCACTCGGAAGATCACCTCTTCCGAGTGCTTTTCTCAACGGCGCAGAGAAAACTCTTACGCACGGGTCGGTCGCGGGGACTTCTGGTCGATAGTAAAGCCCAGGCGCGGCGGTCGTCAGGCTGACGGTCATAGCCGGACCTAATCATCGAACCGAGGAGAAATTCCGCCTTTCTGTTGCCGCGCTTCCATTCCCAAATGCTTTTCGGGGAGCATGGGGACAATCGATGACGCCCATTGCATCTAGGTTATCGCTAGCAATTTCCCTCGTGGCCTGTCATGCCTTCCAGGCGTTGGCCGACGACACGCTGCCGTTGACCTCTCTCGATGCCCGGCTTCCTGCCTTCGTGCCAAATACGGGGCGCGGCAATTTCACGACAGCCCTCAATGACAATCGCGAATCCACGACAGCCGCACGCCGTGCCGCAGAAGCGTTGAGCGCAAAATTTTCCGACGTCACGACAAATTCGATCTCGGAAGTCGATGCGCTCGCGACCACCGCGCCAGCTCCAACGGCTGCGGCTAATCCAGCGCCTGCACCTTTGGCGTCAGCAGGGCCAGTTGCAGAAATCGATCCGCCCCACATCGTTACAACGACGACCTCGCGTTCGTTCATGTTGACGTCGCGTCAAGCGGACGGTGACAGCAAGACGCGCGCCTCGTCGCGACGGCGATCAACAAAGACTACGGGAAAACGGCATGGCGTGCCGAACACCGCCGTCGTCGCGCACGTGGGCGAAGCAGGTGATAGGGCAGAGGACGGTCAAAGGGTATCTCGCAAAGATCTATCTGCGATCGGCACGAAAGTCGGTTTTCTAGATCTCCTGACCAATCCATCGCTATGGCCGTCGCCTTTTGGGCAGAAGCCGTAATCATTAGACGGCGCATGGCGTTGCGGCGCGCGCTATCGAGACGCCGAACACAGCTTGGCGAAGCTTCTGGGCGTCGCGCTCGCCTCGGTCTGCGAGCGAGCAGACTCGCTCGACAACGTCGTCCGTTGCAAGATCGGGGCGGCACGTTCGCGCCTGTACCAGAATTTCGTTCAAGATACGAACGAGGGATTTCAACTCATCGGAGCTGTAACTGCCGTGCATGCAAAAAATCCCAGAAAACCCGTCTGCCCATCGGGATTATCCAGCGGGCCCATTTGAGAACGGTTCTACAACCGGCTCCGAGGCAAAACTCGGATGGGAAGCCGCGGTTCCGTCTCCACCGATGACGATGATTTCACTAGGCCGGGCGGACCTTCCCCCGAGTCCGCCGCGTAACACTTGTGGCGGCAACCGGCGTCCTATGGACGCAAAGGGCGGTGAAATTGTGCATGCGCTAAAGACGCGACCGCCGATGCGTGCCAGCATGGAGTCGGTCTGAACTTCTGTGGCTGATGCGGAAGGTGAGCAGATGGGAAATCTGGTTCTTCTAAGTGGTGAACGCGCAAAGAAAGAGTTGGAGGAAAAGCAGCGGCTGATTGTCGGGCTCAAAGAGCTGCTCGCTCGCGCCGAATGCGGAGAGCTTAAAGCGATCTGCTACGCGAGCGTCGATGCCGACGGTCAGAATGTTACGCTTGGCATTCTGCAAGACGATAAGACTGGTCTTCACGAGCTGATCGGCCTGTCGCAAATGTTAAGCGACGCGATCCTGCAAAGCGCGCGAGACTAGAGCGGTCGGTCGTCGACCTCTCAAATTCCGGCCCTGCATCGGGCCGACTGAATGTATCGGAAGAAAGTTGCCGTTGTTTCGGCGGCGAAGATACTGTTCGTTCGATTCGAAATTAAAACAGGTGCGAGGCTTGAGCCGCGCACCTGTTTTCGTAGCTTAGCTGACGTGCTTTTTGGCCGGCTTCTTGGAAGCGACGTGCTTCTTCGCGGTGTGCTTGGAGGCCACGTGCTTCTTCGTCGTCTTTTTGGAAGCGACGTGCTTCTTCGTGGTGTGCTTCGTTGCGACATGCTTGTGCGAAACGTGCTTCGAGGCAACATGCTTCGTCGCGTGATGATGATGGTGGACCGGCTTGGCTTCTGCCGCATTGGCAACGCCGGCACCGAGCATCGTGGCAACAGCGGCGACTGCCGCGATCAGGGTCTTGTTCATCGTGGGCTCCATGATTTGCAACGTCTGCTGACGTTGCCTGATGACGCTCTGGTACTCTGTTCTTGCTGTCTTCAAGATGAACAAAACGATGGTTTCGCTATACGTTTTCGTAAGGAGGACGGCCGTCCATGGACCGCCTTCGGGCTGTAAGTTGTAGCTCGCCTAATCCGGAATTATTCGGATCTGGACTTGACCGGTGTCACCCAAATCAGATTGCTTAATACATGCCGACAGCAGCGCGTGTGCTGAGTAGTTGTTGCCCCTGGATCTACAGGGCCAACCTCTACCCCGGAGGTGTCATCGGCGGCAGACAGAACCGCGCCGTCCCCAAATGGTTCTGTCCATTGAGCGACAAGCTCAAGAAGAGAGCGGCCCTTGATGCCGCTCTCTTCTGCATTTAGGGGCATTTTTGACCTTTCGGAACTCACCGCCGACATGAGCCGTTACTTCTTCCATAGACGTAATGGAGGACGTACTCATGGCTATTGATCATGATCGCGATTTCATCGACGTCGCAGATGAAGCCGACGCTCGCCGAGCGGCACGCATCGTATCGATTGTCGGCTTGTTTGGCGTAATGGTTCTCGGCGTCGTGCTGGTCTCACTGTTGATGTATGGCCGGATTTTGACGGATAGCGACGTGACGGAGTTGACTGCGCGGCCTGCAGTAACGGTGCCGCAAGCCCCGTCGGTTCCTCAGCCTCGAGCAAACTAACAGCGATCGTAAGGGAGTTTAGGTTATGTCCTTTTGGCATGAAAACAGGACGCTCGACGACTTCGTTCGTGCAAGCGACCGATCGCTCAACGTGCTCGTGATCGTGCTGCTCGCCGCTTTTGCGCTTGGTTCGGGCGCTTATTATTATGGACAGATGAACCCACGCGTTGAAACATCAACTGCAGATTCCGGCGTTACTCTGGCTCCGCCTGCAACGCAACCACAGTAAAAGGGCTTGGAACCTCATCTCGTTTTGAATCGCGCATTCGCGAGCCGGAAACCCTCGCGCAGAAATAATTGAGACATTTGGCGGGCCGATAGGCTGATAGCAATATCTCTCGCCCAAGCTTTCCGATGGAATCGGCTTTCCAATCGGAGATATGTCGTGAAGAAAATCGCAATCGTTGCCGCTGCAGTCGGCATTTTGGCGACGGAAGCGGCCACGGCTGGTCCATTCATTCCTGGCGAAATTTCGCGCCAGGTATTGGCCGAGAAAACGCACTGGATCCGCAAGAGCTGGCGTGGCTACAGCGGACCGCCCTATGGCATCGAATATTCGCGCGCTTATAGCTACGCGTTCGACTCCAGCTACTACGAATCCGGCTATGCGGGCTGCCGGGGCGTCCAGCATATGTGCGCAAGCCGCTGGGGATGGGCAGGGCGCGCTTACCGCCGCTGCCTAGCCAATCACCGCTGGTGCTAACAGACAGTATGCGCGCAGCTCGGTATCGGTTCGCGGGGCTCCAAACGACCTGCGCGAACAAGTCCTCTTATTATCTTTGAGCGCATATCATGCTCACGACGCGACGCGCGTTTACGCGTTTTTGCGGCCGTCAAGACTTATGTTTTGAAATAAATTGTGTGTTGCGATAGCGGCACCCCTGTGGTGGGATTGGGGCAGAAAGATTGAGTGGACCTCGGGGGTTCTCTCTTAAAGTTTTGCAGTAGCGATCGTTGCGTTTCGTACGCGCTCGGCGGATGGGCTGGGCGGCGAATAGGACGCTGTTGCCGATCGAAGATATGGGACAAGAGCGATGTCTGTTACCCACCAATCCGAGGACAAAATCCATGCGCGCGACGAGTGGCTGCTCCCGCTGTGCATCCTTGGATTCATCGCCATTACGGTCGTGATGGGGTGGCGTCTGTTCGATCATGAGAGACCGAACATGCCTCGCGCTACCGTCATGATGGACGCCGGCACACCACGCGGATAGGCGTTCTCAGTCGAAGGACAATTGCCCTCAAGGATGGTCGCCGTCGTAGTGCGCTACGTTCGTGTACATCACATAACGGCCCGCGACGAAGCCAATTGCGATCAAAATACAAGCGACGGTAAGGAGCTTTACGTGGCGATGCATGGTGCCTCTTGCTGGGCGTTGGCGTTCAAGTTCCAAGCGTAGCAGAACCCTCTCCTTTTTGTCTTAAGGCTTTATTTGAGCGGGAACCGATGCCGGGCGCGACTGCCACTATCGCGGCGCATCATTTTCAGGCTTCGGACAGCACCCGAGACTTTATTGGGCGAATAGTCGTCGAAGCGCCGCGAATGCCGGGCCGGGGACGATAATCGGCAAAGCCCTCCAGTCGCGGACGGCGTTCTGGATATACGACGTCACCCGCCCTTATCCCAAATTGCCCAAATTCTGAAGGCTGAAGACTGTTCGCCGAGAAGATGACGGGCACTTTGAGCACCTTCATGGCATCGTAGAAATCGAGTGTATCGGTCTCGACGCTGAACTCGATAATCACCGTGACCGCTTTCGCGGATTGCATGAACGCCAAGGCGGCGGAGAAGGCCTCGAATGCATAAGCTTGCCCTTTGGCAACTTCGCTCGAGCGCCCGGAAATAACGATTGCTTTGAGGTCGTCCCCCACAGCTCCCCCGCGATTATGCCGCGTTCCTACCCACCAGATTTCCTAGACCAGTCTAACCGGGAGGCTGCGACCTCCAATTCACGATCAGCGTAGTTAAGCAAATAACTGTGGGCCGATTGTGGATAGAATGAGCTGAGCCGATTCCATGCTGTGAATCGCAAACTTACGCGTTCACGCCCGTTCAGCATGCGGCACATTCCAAACGTCGGCCAGGGACGTCCCAGCTACGCGTGCGCAACAAATTCATTCGCAACCGCGAAAGAGAGCCCGGCATTTTGCTGGTTTTTTAGAATATTTACGGACCGGGGAACGAGGCATATTGATTGCAAGTTGGCTAAAATGGCAGCCAACGTGTGAGTTGAGCGTTATGTTTCGAGACAATGTCATTTGGGTCGATTTTCGTCTGTCGAAAGATATTCGTGACAGACAGACTTTGTCGTTCGCCGAACGCATGAAGGCTAGTTCGGAGCGAACAAAGCACCATCTGCGGATGTCACAAACGGCTTTGGACGCAATTCGGATGATGTTGGACCGCGATCCGCACACGCCGCGAACGCGGTGATTTACGATGCTTGCCGATTTCTCGGGCCGGAAAGGTATCGTCACGGATAGCGTTGGACGTCCAGAGTGATCGATGGAGGAAAACATGGCTCTGTGGGCAGACCCGCGTTCTTCTAAAGCCAAAATAAGAAGTCCCGACCGTCGCCTGGACGAAGACGCCTTTGAAGGCACTCGCGACGACGGGCAAAGCATGCCGATGATGTTGCTCGGCGCAGCATTTGGCGTGGCGCTACTCGGGGTGATCATCCGGTTGGGATATCCCGGCGCTGTGACGACGGTCGCTGACCAGGCATTGGATCAACCTGCCTTGACTTCACCAAGCTCGGCCACCTCTCCTTCAGCGCATTAGGCGGAAGACAAAGGTGAGAAGATACGTGTCAGAGACCTGGACCTGGTTCTCGTGAGGGAACCACGCCAGATCGGCAAGCACGGGAACCGACTGAAATTCAGCTCACCAACGGCGCTGTGAAAAGCGCGAAGCCATTTACCTATTGCAGCTCACTTCTATTCTTTATCGATCTCAGCACTTCTGATTTTCGTTCATCGAAACAATTCCGCGCCGCCAACCGTGATCTGGCTCAAAACACGCGCTCGCGACATCGCCAAATCCGTTTGACGATCGAGAGAACGAGGCGCATCACTGAAAACGGTGGGACGGGTCGGCACGACATAATCCGGTGGAAAATCGGAAGATGGTTCGTGGTCGTTTAAAAATATGTTCGGCGCGCCGATCTGAGATCGACGCTCACTCTATAGCACAAACAATCAAAAAACGATGCAATGGGCGTGACATTCGCAATGTCATGTGGCCCGCCACAGCATTTTGCCGCCGAGGTCCAGAGAATGCTTACAAAGAAAATCTTTTCCATCCAGAACTGCTATCTTCCGGATGCCTGGAAGGCATTTAGAAAAATCGCTTTTGCCGTTTCTATTTTATCCATCGGCGCCACAGCAGCGTTAGGCCAGGATGTAACCGGCACGCTCGGATCGCCCAGCGCGACGACAACCATCGACGGCAAACAGCTTCCGCCTCCCGACCCCAAGTTCGGGGGCGTCATCAGAGATGATGCCTTGCAGTCGAAACCTTGGTGGGCTCCACGCATCGTGCCTCCGAAAAATGCGCCGAACGTGCTGCTGATTATTACGGACGACGCCGGCTTCGGTGTTCCGAGCACCTTCGGCGGCGTTATTCCGACGCCGACGATGGACCGCATCGCGCAGGAGGGGCTGCGCTATGATCGGATTTTCTCCACCGCACTATGTTCGCCGACGCGTGCCGCGTTGATTACTGGACGCAATCATCACTCGGCGGGTTTCGGTGTGATCTCGGAACAGTCTACGGGTTTCCCCGGATACAACAGCATCATCGGCAAAGACTCGGCGACCATTGGGCGAATTCTGCTCGATAATGGTTATGCGACGGCTTGGTTCGGCAAGGATCACAATACCCCTGCGTTTACGGCTAGTCAGGTCGGCCCATTCGATCAATGGCCGACGGGAATGGGCTTTGAGTACTTCTACGGGTTTGTCGGCGGGGACGCCAATCAGTGGCAGCCGAACCTATTCCGCAATACCACGCAGATCTATCCGTTCGAAGGGAAGCCGGGCTGGAACCTCATCACCGGAATGGCCGACGATGCGATCGATTACATCACGCGTATCCACCAGACGGATCCGTCCAAACCGATATTCATCAAGTACGCTCCCGGCGCTACGCATGCACCGCATCACCCGACCAAGGAGTGGGTGGACAAGATACATGCGATGCATCTCTTTGACGATGGCTACAACAAGCTGCGTGATCGCATCTTCGAAAACCAAAAGCAGCTAGGCTTAATCTCCAAAGCTGCTCATCTGACGCCCTGGCCAAATGACGTTCTTAAGCCTTGGGATCAACTCACCGACGTGGAGAAGAAGCTCTTCATCCGTCAAGTCGAGGTCTTTGCTGCTTACGCGGCCTACAATGACCACGAGATTGGGCGCGTGATTCAAGCTTTCGACGATCTTGGGAAACTCGACAATACGCTCATCATCTACATCAACGGAGACAATGGCACGAGCGCTGAAGGCGGACCGTTAGGGACGCCGAACGAAGTTGCCTTCTTCAACGGCCTCAACAAGATCCCCGCTGAAGAACAGATGAAATTCTATGACGTCTGGGGCACCGAGCAAACTTACAATCATATGTCGGCTGGATGGTCGTGGGCTTTCGATACGCCGTTCGACTGGTTCAAGCAAAACGCATCAAGGCTCGGCGGCATCAATCAGAACATGGTTGTGTCTTGGCCGGCGCGCATAAAGGATAAGGGCGGTTTACGCGAGCAGTTCATGCACGTCATAGACGTCGTTCCGACTATTCTCGAGGCCGCCGGCATACCTGCGCCTGAAACTGTCGATGGCATCAAGCAAAAGCCGATTGAAGGGACAAGCTTCGCTTACACCTTCGATGCCCAAAATGCGAAAGCTTCATCGCGTCACAAGACGCAGTATTTCGAGATGATGGGGCAGTGGGCGCTCTACGATGATGGCTGGTTACTCAGCACAAAGGTGAACCGTGCGCCTTGGGATGCTTTCGGCCCCGCCAATCCAGATCCGCTGAATAACCAAGTTTTCCAGCTCTACGATCTGCACAAAGACTTCAACCAGGCTGACGATATCGCAGCAGAACACCCTGAAAAAGTCGCGGAGATGCGCGAGAAGTTCGTCGCGGAAGCTAAGAAGTATCAGGTCTTCCCGATGGACGCTTCCGTTGCGGCACGTATTGTAGCGCCGCGTCCGAATATCACCGCGGGCCGTAAGGAATTTGTATACACGCGACCGATGACCGGTCTGCCGCAGGGGGATTCGCCGCTGCTACTCAATACATCCTACACGGTGACCGCCGACATCGACGTACCGCAAGGCGGCGCCGAGGGCATGGTGCTCACCTCCGGCGGCCGCTTCGGCGGCTACGGGTTTTATTTGTTGGCAGGCAAACCGGTCTGGCTGTGGAACCTGGTCGATCTCAAGCGCATCAAGTGGGAAGGTCCCGATGCCCTTGCCCCCGGCCGGCACGTAATCGAGTTCGACTTCAAGTATGACGGGTCGGGACCCGGCACTCTAGCGTTCAACAATTTTTCTGGCGTTGGTCGCTCCGGCACTGGCACGCTGAAGGTTGACGGTAACGTCGTCGCCTCCAAGACAATGGAGAGAACGCTGCCGATGATCCTTCAATGGGACGAGAGCTTCGACATTGGCTCGGATACGCTGACCGGCGTCAATGATGCCGATTACCAGCCGCCATTCCCGCTCACGGCAAAGCTCAACAAACTTTCGATCAATGTCGATCGTCCGCATCTGTCAGCCGAAGACATCAAGAAGCTTGAGGCCGGAATGAAGGCTGCCGCTGACGGGCCCGTCTCCGAAGACCTGACTTTGGTCCAGAGATTGGAAGTGCGCGTCGACAAAATAAAAGAGTGTCGCAAGCAAGCCGAGGCACAAAATCTCGAACCACTCGAGCGGCTTCAATTTGTGCGTAAGTGCATGCAGTGACATCTGTCCGAATATAAAGCTGGGAGAGGCGCACGAGCGCCTCTCTTATCTTTTCGCACCAAATCGGCGCTGTTTATTGGTGCTTAGAACCGGACTTTCATTCCACCGTAGGCTGCGAGCGGCGTTGCAGGCACGATCGTGCGCGGATCGGTGAAGTCAATTGTTCCGAGCGACGCCGCCGTCGCATCGTCCAGCGTGAAGTAGTTGCCGTACGTGCCGTATTGGTGATCGAAGATGTTATTCACGATCGCATAGAGCTGTACGTTCTTGGTGACGTCGTATGACGTGTGCAAATTGACGACGGCATAACCAGCCAACGGCTTGTTCAAGTTCGCCTCGTCACCGAAGAAGATTTGATCCGACGCCGCGGTCAGATCACCACCAAACTTCCATTGGTGCGTCAGCCAATAATCGAAACCTGCCTTGAACCTGTGCTGCGGGATCCCCGGCATGCGATCGCCCGGATGCACTGTCGTGATGAAATCATTGCCATTCGAGGGGTTCTGCGGGTTGTTGGGCGAATTGACGTCGAATGTGCTCTCGAAGCGCGCGTCGGTGAAGTTATAGTTGGCAAAGAGATACAGGCGATCGTTGCGGTAATCGATACTGGCGTCGAGACCTTCTCGAAGCGTGTTTCCAGCGTTTTGAAAATAGCTTCGACCAGCAATGGAGGAAGCCACATTGATAATGTCGTCACTGTTCACGGCGTGGAAGTAGCCGAGCGTCCAAGTGATCTTCTGACGGTCGCCTAGGGTCGTGATTTCACCACGGAGCCCAGCTTCCGCGGTACGCGATACGACCTGCTTCAAGGGCGGATCCGATGTCAGGAAGCTCGAAATAAGACAAGGATTGTTGGGATCTGCGCAGGCAAGCTCTGCCGCAACCGGCGCTCGGTTGGCTTCCGAATATCCGCTGTACAGCGTTAGGCCCGGAAGAAGTTGGTAAGTACCGCCGGCCATAGGATTGAAGCGTTGATAGACATTGTTGCCATTGAGTTCGGGGGACAGACCCGTGTTGTCCTTGAGACGGATGTCGGCGTAGTTGAATCGCCCTCC
>JAFECH010000052.1 GCA_018242255.1 Pseudomonadota bacterium
GTGCCGGCGGGCGTCATCATCATCGGCAGCGCCTGCCCGAACATCGAAGCGCCGTCGACGACCGCCTTGTAGCCCGCGAGGTTCGCCTGGCTCGACAGTACGTCCATCGATTGCGCACGCGTCGTGCGCGGCATGAATTCCATCGAGAACACGGTCGCCCCGGTCGCAGCCAACGCATCAAGACCGTCGCGCTCGCCGTAAGGATCGACCATGGCGGCAACGATCGCACCGGGCTTCAGCGCTTTGATGTCATCGACAGAAGGACGGCGAACCTTGAGCAGAATATCGGCCCCGGAAAGCGCGTCGGCTTTGCTGACGATCTCCGCACCGGCCGCGCGATAGGCGTCGTCGGAAAAGCGCGATCGCAACCCCGCGCCTTGCTCGATGCGAACGAGCGCGCCGAGGCCGGTGAATTTTTTGACCGTGTCCGGTGAAACGGCGACGCGCGGCTCATCGGCCGGCTCACTGGTGACAGCTATCGTAACCATGTCTCGGTCCAATCGATGAGCGGCGGTGCGGAACCGGAAAAAGCAAAGGGGCAGTCCATCGCCGGCCTGCCCCAAACTGACTTCACCTATTCAGCTTAGGTGAGCCGGGGATCAGACCAGAAAGATCTTCATGAGGATGAGGATGACGGCCACAGTGATGACGCCGATCTTCAGGAAGCGCAAGAAATCGCGGTAGGTTTCAAGATGCGCTGCGTAGTCCATTGCCGGGCTACCCTTCGAGGTATCGATATCCAAAGTTTCACTCCCCAGTGACGTGTTTTGAAATCTGCATGAGGTTGGTATCGCAAGATGTGCCGAGCTTCAAGGTGTCGCAGTCTGGCCTTTAGCCCAGTTTGCGCCAGGACGGCGGCAAAGTCCGCGCACTCGCCATACCGGATCGAGCCTAGGTTGTAGAAGCGAGCGCTCCTCGCTACACCGCAACCTGCGTACCGACCTCGACGACTCTGTCGGTGGGAATCTGGAAGTAAGTCGTCGCGTCTTCCGCGCTGCCCGCCAGCATAATGAACAGGCGTTCCTGCCAACGCGGCATCTCGGACTTCGCCGTCATGCGCAGAGACCGCCGCGACAGGAAGAATGACGTCGAACCGATGTCGATATTGCAATCTTTCCGGCGCGCGTGTTCGAGAATCTTCGGCACGCTCGGCGTTTCCATGAAGCCGTAGCGCGCGACGATTCTGATGAAATGATCGGAAATGCGCTCGATCGTCAGCCGCTCGTGACGCGCCACGCGTGGCGTCTCTTCCGTCCGGATCGACAGCAGAATGTTGCGCTCGTGCATGACGCGATTGTGCTTCAGATTGTGCATCATCGACGTCGGCGCTGCATAGGGATCGCCGGTCAGAAACACCGCCGTTCCCGAAACACGATGCGGCGGCTTTGCTTCGAGCTTGCGCACGAGCCAATCGAGATCGGCTTCGTTGCGCTTCGTGACTTTGGCCAGAACGCGCGTGCCGCGTACCCAGGTAAACATGATCATCGCCAGCATGCAGGCGATGGCGAGCGGCACCCAGCCGCCCTCGAGCAGCTTCAAGATATTGGCCGAGAAGAACGCCTGCTCGATCAAGAGCAGCGGAATAATGATCATGGCGACGCGCCACAATGGCCACTTCCAGCATTTCCAGATGACGAAAAACGCCATGAGTGAATCGATCACCATCGCGGCCGTCACCGACACACCGTATGCCGCAGCCAGATTGGAAGAGGTCTTGAACGCGAAGATCGCGACGAGAACGGCCGTGAAGAGGATCCAGTTGACCCTCGGCATATAGATCTGCCCAGCCATGCTCTCCGACGTATGGCGGATCTCGAAACGGGGAACGAGACCGAGCTGAATAGCCTGGCGGGTGAGCGAAAACGCACCCGTGATCACGGCTTGGCTTGCGATAACCGTCGCGAACGTCGACAGCAGCAGCATCGGGATCAACATAAAATCGGGATAAAGCCGGTAGAACGGATTTTCGACCGCATTGGCGTCGTTCATCACCAACGCGCCTTGGCCGAAGTAGTTGAGAACCAGCGCCGGCATCACGAAGTACACCCATGCCGCTGTGATTGGACGGCGGCCGAAATGACCAAGGTCGGCGTAAAGCGCCTCGGCACCGGTACACGCCAGAAAGACCAGGCCCATCACCGTCAGGCCAAGAAATCCGTGGTGGTAGACAAAAGAAATGCCCTCAATCGGATTGAGGGCACGAAGGACGTGCAGATTGTCGGCGATGTGGATCAAGCCGCCCAGCGCCAGAATAGCAAACCAGACGCACATCACTGGACCGAAAAATCGCGCGACTCGGTCCGTGCCGCGCGATTGCATCCAGAACAGGCCCGCGAGAACGACGACAGCGACTGGAATGACGGCGCGTTCGAACTGCGGCGCAATGAGCTGTAGGCCTTCGACCGCAGACAACACCGAAATCGCAGGCGTGATGACGGCGTCGCCGTAGAAAAACGACGCGCCGGCGATTCCCAGCGCTCCAAGCAGCGGCGCGCTGCGGCGGGCAACGGTCTGGCCCAGCGCCATCAGCGCGAACATACCACCTTCGCCCTTGTTGTCGGCACGGAGCAAAAGGAGCACGTACTTCATCGTGACGACGAACGTCATGCTCCAGAATATGAGCGACAGAACGCCGACGGCCGCCTCCGCCGCAGTTAGCCCGCGGTGCGACGCGGCTGTAATAGCCTCCTTGAAAGCATAAAGCGGACTGGTTCCGATATCGCCGAAGACGACACCCACCGATCCCAGTGCCAATGCCCAGAAGTTCTTACTGTCATGCCCTTCCCCGACGCCATAATCGGCAACCTGGGATGAGGCGGGCGCTTGTGCCATTCAGGCACCTCGACTTGTCGAATTGAGCTGCATCGCAGCAAAGTGGCGGGCTTCTACCCTCACGTCGTGCCGATGGAAAGCGTTAAATTCGCCACCCCCGAGTTGAATCCCCCAGCGGACTGTTTGGCAGAGCACCTTCAAGGAATAGCCGCACCGCCAAACAACGGTTTTTATGAACGCTTTCTAGAGTCGGCTCAAGACATGGTTTCCAGTTCGTCGATCATCCCTTCGATAACCTTGAGTCCCTTATTCCAGAATTGCGGGTCTCGCGCGTCCAGCCCGAACGGCGCCAGCAGCTCCGAATGGTGCTTCGACCCGCCCGCCTTCAACAGATCGAAGTATTTCGCCACAAAACCTGGGTGCGCTTCGGCGTAAAGCCCGTAAAGCGAGTTCACCAGACAGTCGCCAAACGCGTAGGCGTAGACATAGAACGGCGAATGAATGAAGTGTGGGATGTAGGTCCAAAACACCTCGTAGCCGGGTTTCAGATCGATCGCCGGCCCAAGGCTCTCCGCCTGAACTTCCATCCAGAACCCGTTGATCTGCTCCGCCGTCAACTCGCCTTCGCGGCGGGCTTCGTGAACCTTTCGCTCAAAAGTATAGAATGCGATTTGGCGCACGACCGTGTTGATCATGTCCTCGACTTTGGCTGCGAGCATGGCCTTCTTCTCGCGCGCGTCCTTGGTTTCGGCGATGAGTGCCCGGAACGTCAGCATCTCCCCGAACACGGACGCAGTCTCGGCGAGCGTCAACGGCGTCGGCGCCAGGAGCGGCCCCTGATCACGCGCCAACCATTGATGCACGCCATGACCGAGCTCATGCGCGAGCGTCATGACATCGCGCGGCTTACCGAGATAGTTCATCATCACGTACGGGTGCACCGACGGCACCGTCGACGCCGAGAACGCACCCGGCGCCTTGCCGGGCTTCACTGGCGCATCGATCCAATTCTTGTCGAAGAACTGCTTGGCGATCGTCGCCATCTCCGGCGCAAAGCCATTGTAAGCCTTGAGCACGATCTGCTCGGCTTCCGACCACGTGATAGTGCGCTCCGGCTTGTCGGGAAGCGGCGCGTTGCGATCCCACGACGCCAGCGTCTTCTTGCCGAGCCATTTGGCCTTCATAGCGTAATAGCGATGCGACAGCAGCGGGTACGCGGCGCGCACGCTTGAAACGAGCGCATCCACGACGGGACCTTCGACGCGGTTCGCTAGATTGCGGCTATCGGCGACGTCTTTAAAATTGTGCCAGCGGTCGGAGATCTCTTTGTCTTTCGCAAGCGTGTTCGTGATCCGCGAAAACAAGGGCAGATTGGCCTTGAAAACTTTGCTGAGCGCCTTCGATCCGGCCTCGCGCTTCTTTTCATCGGCATCAGACAGTAGATTGAGGGTAGGCTCGAGAGAAAGAGCTTCTTTCTCTCCTTCGACCTCAAATCGCAGCGCCGACATCGTCTCGTCGAACAGCCTGTTCCAAGCACCACGGCCGGTCTGCGATTTTTCGGTGAAGAGCGTCTCGACCCGCTCGTCGAGCTGATGCGGCTTCTCCTTCCGCAGATCGTCGAACCACGGCTTATAGCGCTTGAGGCTTTCATGCTTCAGCGCCGCTTCGAGTACGGCATCGTCGATCTGGTTGAGTTCAAGCTCGAAGAAGATGAGATCGGTGTAGAGCTTCGTCAGCGCTTCCGAGACGTCGGCATTGAATTTTGCCCGTGCCGGATCTGTCTGATTGAGAACATAGTAGAGCCCGGAAAACGACCCGAGCTTGCCCGCGAGATCGGACAGCTTTTCGTAGTCCTTGATCGGATCGATCAACTTGCCACCGTCCTTGGCGAGGCCCGCCAGTCGGCCCTGATATGTCGCCTTGATGCGCGTCGCCTCGGCTGCAGCCTCTTTGAGATCGCGCTGAATGGCTGGATCGTCCGGTCCGGAATAGAGGTCGCTCAGATCCCATTGCGGCATGTTGCCCAAGGCGTCCTTGTCATCCGCCAACTTGGTCGCGGACTGCGGAGCGAGAGTGATGTCGGACAACGGCCAACTGCGCATGAGAACCTCTATAGTTAAGAATTCGAGCCGTGGCTTAGCACAGCCTCGGGAAAGATGAAATTTGACGATCCAGGCAGATGTAGTGTCGGGGCCGGCGGAAAAAAACTTTCGCAGAAGTTCAGCCTCTTAGCGAGCAGCGCAAAAAATTGCGTCACCGCGAAACCTTACGTTTACCGTTGTCCGGCAATGTTGTGCTCGTTGCGTAAGTTCCGGGTCACCAAGTGTGTGAAGCTGGGGCAATCGGCTTCCGTTGCTCAAAAACGGCCCTCATGTCTGCGTTAGAGTAAAAGTTGCGTGAAAATGTCAAAGCGTATTCTGATCGTCGATGACGATCCTGCCCAGCGCCGAATTCTCGAAGAAACGATCAAGCGATTTGGCTTCGAAACCAAGTCATGCGGCTCGGGCGAACAGGCCGTCCAGATTCTGGAAGGCCAGGAACGTCCGCAAATCGGTCTGGTCCTGTTGGACCTGATCATGCCCGGAATCGATGGCATGGCCGTACTTGACCGCGTGGGTCACGTCGCCGGCATGCCGCCGATCATCGTGCAGACCGCAAACGGCTCCATCGAGACCGCGATCAACGCCATGCGTCGCGGCGCTGTCGATTTTGTCGTCAAGCCAGCTTCACCCGAACGGCTTGAAGTGTCCATCAAGAGCGCCCTCAAAATTGAGGCGCTGACGGACGAAATCACCCGTCTCAAGAAGACCGCCGACGGCACGCTGACCTTCGGCGATCTCGTTCTTCGCGGCGAAGCGATGACGCGAGTGATCACGCTCGGCAAGCGCGCCGCCGCTTCAAACATTCCGGTACTGATCGAAGGCGAAAGCGGCGTCGGCAAGGAACTCATCGCACGCGCCATTCAAGGCGAGAGCGACCGCGTCGGCCAACCCTTCATCACTGTCAACTGCGGTGCAATCCCCGAAAACTTGATCGAAAGCATTTTGTTCGGTCACGAAAAGGGAGCCTTCACCGGCGCCATCGACAAGCGCATCGGCAAATTCCAGGAGGCCGACGGCGGCACGCTCTTCCTCGACGAAGTCGGCGAGCTTCCCCTCGAAGCCCAGGTGAAGCTGCTGCGCGCCCTCCAGGAAGGCGAGATCGATCCGGTCGGCTCCAAGCGTCCGGTCAAGGTCAACTTCCGCCTCATCTCGGCCACCAACCGCGACATGATCCAGCAGGTCAAGGACGGCAAATTCCGCGAGGATCTCTATTACCGTCTGAACGTCTTCCCGATCTTCGTTCCGCCGCTGCGCGAACGCGTCGAAGACATTCCCGAGCTTGCACGCCACTTCGTTGCTCGCTTCGCCGCCGAAGAAGGCAAGCGCGTCGCGACAATCTCGGACCGGGCCATGCGTATGCTGCAGGCCTATTCCTGGCCGGGCAACGTTCGTCAGCTCGAAAATGCTGTATTCCGCGCTGTCGTACTGGCCGACGGTCCCGAACTGACGGTTTCGGAATTCCCGCAGATTGCAGCCCACGTCGAAGGCTTCGAGGCGGAGATTCCGGCAGCGCCTTCGGTCGTCCAGAAGCCGCAGGCCTACACTGGCCCAGCACTTCTCGGCGCCGAGAACACCGTACCGCATACGGTCGAGATCAAGACGCCGTCCGCGGGCAGCGCGCTCGGTATTCAGGCCATGGCTGAGGACGGCGAAATCCGCTCGCTCGAAGCCATCGAAGCCGACATGATCCGCTTGGCTCTCGGCCGATATCGCGGCCACATGACCGAAGTCGCCAAACGGCTCAACATCGGACGCTCGACGCTCTACCGCAAAATGCAGGAATACGGCCTCGAGCCCCGTACCAACTAGACACCTCACCGAACTTAAGAGGCTGCACGCCAAAGGCGAGAATGGAGCGCGGATGCACGCGCCCCTTCTCACCAAGTGCGACCAGACCGCACACGACATTCCGTTTACATCCGACCGGTCTTCATGATCGCCCGGCCAGGATGAGAGAGCGAGCCCCTTCGCCCTCGACAGCAAAAGCCCCGGCTGCATCCGGGGCTTTTGCATTTTCGCTATAGCTGTTGCGAAATCCAACGCGCCGCAATCAAATTGAAACTTTCCGCTTTCTATGGTGTTGGAAGTAATCGAATGGGGTGGGCGCTTCGGACGCGCCGTATTGCCCCGTTTTCTGTGCATTTAAGGGCAAGAAACAGCAACAGTTTCGCCACAGCGCTGTGCAACACAGCTATGTCCCGCGATGCGGTTGGTCAGACGAACTGCTGGCACCTATCTATCGCCGGGGGAGTTGAAAGGTGGTTTTCGGAATGCGCGTCGCAAAAGTCCTGGCTGTCGGCCTATTGCTGACGGCCAGCGCAGGATCAGCCGCGTTGGCATTAGATCCCGCCAACGGCCAACAACCGACAAGTGATCAATCGAGCGGTACGGATAGCCCGTCACAGCCCGCCGCATCAGACGCTGCCCCACAGGCACCGGCTGCTTCCACTACAGAACAAGCACCCGCGACCGATAGCGCGATGGCGCCCGAGAGCAAGCCCGCGACCGAAATTCCGGAATCCGAAGCCAAAGCGCCGGCTGTTGAAACGCCTGCTCCCGCAGCCGATGCCGCAACCACTGTCGAGCAACCCAAGATCATCGCCGACGATAGGCTGCTCTACCTGCCGGTCGAAGACTACATCCAGAACAATGCCAAGAAGGCGCTGTCCGGAACCGACGCCGACGATCGCCAGGCCCTTTCAGCCTTCTATCACGCACGCATGGGCGCGGCGCTGTGGGTCGACAAGAACGGCTTCACCCCCGAAGCCAAGAGCCTCATTTCTGCGCTTCAAGGCGCAGATGACTGGGGCCTTCGTTCCGCCGATTTCAAGATTCCCGATCTGAAGGCGAACGCCGACGGCAGTTTCAATCCCGATGATTTGGTGGCGGCCGAGGCACGTCTGTCCCTGGAAGCGATGGAGTACGCGCGTGACGCCCACGGCGATCGCATCAGCGATCCCTCCGCCCAGCTCGGCACCTACCTCGACCGCAAGCCAGTCCTGCTTGATCGAAAAACCGTTCTCGACGATCTCGCTGCAGCACCCGACAAAGCCGCCTATCTGACTTCGCTCAACCCGCAGCAGGAGCAGTTCCGCCGCCTGCGCGAGAAGCTCGTCGCCCTACGCTCCTCGAAGAAGGCGGAGGAAGCGCTGCAAATCCCTGACGGGCGGAACATGAAGCCCGGCCAAAGCGATCCCGCGATCGCCATTCTGCGCAGGCGCCTGAAGGTAACGACGACGCCGCTCAAAGCTGACGGCTCGCCCGCCGACGAAAACTATTACGACAATGCGCTCGCCGAAGCTGTTAAAGCCTACAAGGAGGAGAAGGGCATTCGTCCAGCCAGCTTCTGGATCACGAATGCACTGCGCAATTCCTTGAACTCGGGCGGCGGCCTCTCAACAGAGCGCCTCATCGCCAACATGGAAGAGTGGCGATGGATGCCCGCCGACCTCGGGAACTATTACGTCATGGTCAACATCCCGGAATTCAAATTCCGCGTGGTGTCGAACGGCCAGGTCATCCATGAGGAGCGCATCGTTTCGGGCCGCCCGGACGCACAGTCGCCGATCTTCTCGGAGACGATGAAGACCGTCGTTATCAAGCCGCGTTGGAACGTTCCGGACTCGATCAAGATCAAGGAACTGCTGCCAGGCCTCAGATCAGGCTACGATTCATTGCGTCGCCAGGGTCTCGTCATGGAATACAACGGGCGCAGGGTCGATCCGAGAAATGTCGATTGGTCTCGCACCGACATCCGCAATTTCCATGTCTATCAGCCGCCCGGCGGCGGCAATGCGCTTGGCGTCGTCAAGTTCCTATTCCCGAACAAGCACGCGGTCTATCTGCACGACACACCGAGCAAGAGCCTGTTCAACGAACCCGTACGTGCCTTCAGCCACGGCTGCATGCGCGTGCGCAATCCCGTGTCTTTGGCCGAACTCATCCTCGACAAGGATAAGGGTTGGGACAAGGAGAAGGTCGACGACCTCGTCAAGAACGGCCCGGAAGAGAATGAGATCACCCTCGATCATCCCATTCCCGTTCACGTGACGTATTTCACCGCTTGGGTGGACGACAACGGCGAAGTCCAGACCTTCGACGACGTCTACGGCCACGAGAAGCGCATTACGCTCGCTCTTGCAGGACGCTGGAACCAGATCGTCAAAGCCGATGAAAAGAAGGTGTCGCCCGAAGACATCCCGAATGAGGGATGGCGCAACGATGGGTTCGCATCACTCTTCGGTGACGATGACGAGTACGATAGCCGTGGGCGCCGCAGGAAGCACAACGGCGGCTTAGGTAATTTCTTCAAGCAGGTCTTTGGCGGCTTCTGAGCACAGCCGAAGGCAGCCGAGCAGACACAAAAAGCCGGTCCGCTATTGCGGCCGGCTTTTTCGTTACCCGAGCGCACCGGCCTTTTTATCGCCCTTTCCGAAGTTTTAGATATGAGCTGGGGATAGTTACTGCCTCTTAACGGTTCGGGGTTAATCGTTAACGGCCGAGCATTTTGGCCCCAGTCGGGCTCGGAATGTTTTTAGTAGGGACGGGGGAATTCGTGGCCGCTCGCCGCTCAGGGCTGGTATTCGGCGCATTGGCGCTGATTTTGTCCGTGTGTCTCAACGCCGACAAGATGACGGCGGCCGGGCAGCCGAACGAGCGCGTTATTTCCCTCTATCACATCCACACGCACGAGCGTCTGACCATCGTCTACAAGCGGGATGGCAAATACATTCCCGAGGCAATGACGAAGATAAATTACATCATGCGCGACTGGCGCAAGAACAAGATCATCACGATCGCGCCCGCCACCATCGACCTCGCCTGGGAAATGCATGAAGAGCTTGGCTCCAAGGAGCCGATCAACATCATCTGCGGCTATCGCACGGCAAGCACCAACGAAATGCTTCGCGAAACGCGCGGCGGCCAGGCGCGTTTCAGCCAGCACATCACCGGCAAAGCCATCGACATCACCTTCCCCGACATTCCGCTGAAGAAGATGCGCTATTCCGCGCTGATCCGCGAACGCGGCGGCGTCGGCTACTATCCGACGTCGGGCATCCCATTCATTCATATCGACACCGCCAATGTTCGCATGTGGCCGCGCATGCCGCGCCAGGAACTTGCCCTGCTCTTTCCGAACGGCCGCTCTAAATTCGTACCGGCCGACGGTCGTCCGATCAGCCCGGCCGACGTCAAGATCGCGCGCAGCCGGTTCCACGAACTGGCAACCCAGGTCGCCGAATTCTTCCATGACCGCCGCGAGCCGGGAACGTCGCGCACCATGGTCGCTTCACTGGGCGTCAGCCCGCCGAAGAAGCAGCTCAATGTTGTCGCCTCGCTGGGTCTGGGCCCCCGCCCGAAAATCACCGACGCCTCGACACGGCGCAACGTCAACATAACGACCGAGCCTGATCCGTCGCTTATGCCGCCAGTGCGCCCGTTCGCGCCCGCGACGACTGTCGCTTCACTCGAACCCAGCGACGGACAATCGCAGCTTATGGCCGTACCGAAGCTGATCGACCGCGCGTCACATTTCACGGTTCCATCGCAGGCCGATCGCAACAAGCTCGACGACCTCGTTGCCTCGGCAGCCTCCATGCCGCTGCCGGAACTCGTTCAAGGTCCCAGGCCAGCCGTTCGCCCTCAGAAAGCTCTCGCTGCTGCGGTCTTGGCTGAAGATCGCAAGCCTCAGGAAGCGCCCATCGCCCAAGTCGCAAGTCTTGATCCGGCCGCTGGCACTGTTGGCGACATGCGCCCTGCCAGCATGACCGAATGGGCTCAGGCTCCGGCCTACGATGAAGACCATCCGGACGAGATGGACTATCGACCCTTCCCGTTAGCTCCGTTTCTGACCGATGAACCGACTGCGCGTGACAAGCCGCTCGCGCCGATGCAGGCGCCAAACGTCGCCGCAACGCTCGAAGTTCTAGACGATGTCGATACGCTTGAGCCGATGCGGTTCCGGCCGGGACGGCAATTGGCGGAAGCGATGTGGTGCGATCAGTTCAAAGGCAAGGCCGTGCACGCTGAAGCTTTGAAAGAACTGGAAGACAGCCGCATCGCAACAGGAATCTCGAACCGTCCTGTCCAGACCAGCGCCCGCTGAGGAGCGCTAAGCCTCGAGCGCCGCGACCCCGCGCTTGAGCGACACCTGCCCGGCCTCGTTGACAAGCTTACCCAGCGCCAGAAAATCCGCGCGCCGCGGGCTCGACCGGCGCCACGCCAGTCCGATAGACCGCGACGGCTCAGGATCGACGAAGCGGATCATCTTGATGTCGCGGCCACGGCCTTCGATACCGATGCAGATCTCCGGCAGCAATGTGATGCCGAAACCCGCCGACACCATCTCGACGATGGTCGATAGGCTTGACGCGCCAAACGTGTTGACGTCGTCGACCTGCTGTAAGCTGCAATAGGTCAGCGCCTGATCGCGCAGGCAATGCCCCTCTTCAAGCAGCAAAAGCCGATCGTGTTCGACCATCTCTTTTGTGGCCCGCACCCGCCCCGAGAGCTTCCGCGCTTTCGGCATCGCCAGCAAAAACCGATCTTCAAAAACGGGAAGCGTTTCGATATCCGGATTTTTGATCGGCAAGGCCAACAGCAGCACGTCGAGTTTGCCCTCGACCAACTCGTCGGTCAAAATCTGCGTCTGCGTCTCCCGGACGTGCAGTTCGAGATCGGGATGGCGCTCCTTCAGCAGCGGCAGAAGCGGTGGCAGCAGATATGGCGCGACCGACGGAATGACGCCCAGCCGAAGCGTCCCCGATAAAATACCGCCCGCGTGCTGCGCGTAATCGACGAGATTGCGGACGTCGTTGAGAAGCCGCTGCGCACGCAGCGCAATCTCCTCGCCCTTAGGCGTCAGCTTGATGCCGCTGCGCGTGCGCTCGACCAGCGCGATGCCCAGCGACGCTTCAAGATCCTGAATCTGCATCGACAATGCAGGCTGGGTCACGGCGCAGGCGTCAGCCGCGCGGCCAAAATGCTGCTCGCGCGCGAGCGCGTCAAAATACCGAAGCTGCTTGAGTGTGACGTGAACCATTAGAAGGTCTAATGCCCAGGACAAGAAATAGCGATTTGTCCTTATCACGCTCCGGCTTTAGGGTGAACCCGAAGTCGCGCAGAACCAATCACATTTCCGCGCGCACAGAGGTGGCGGTTGAAAGACCGCCGTCGCCAGCACCGTCCTTCCCCAGCGCCGAATGGGGACTGGGCGGTGCTGTTTATTTATGAGTTGCAGATCAGCTTAACGCGCCCTGCGGCCTGCAATGGAAGCTACGCTGGCGACTGGCTCGCAGAACGCTAGTCGCAGGGCTCAACTAGAGACTCTCTTACTCTGCGGCCATCATCGCGTCAGCAAGCGATTCCGCGTTGGGGGCCTGATCCAGCATCCCCAGCGCGTGCATGTAGACTTCCAGGATGCTCTCTTCTT
>JAFECH010000053.1 GCA_018242255.1 Pseudomonadota bacterium
TTTCTCAGCAACTTTCCAGTCCGCCCCAAGTATTGCGCGCCCATTTTGGGCCATTTCCGACCGTTGCGCGCGGCGGCAACCCCAGGTATATACCCGCCATCTCAAGAAGATATTCCTGAGACGCCGCCCGGCACCCTTGGAGGCCGGCAAGCGGCTTTTGGCTCTTCTGATAGGCAGTAGAGCCTTTAACACTCGGAGACGATGCCATGGCTGAGCTGATGACGCTCAAGGCTACGGCGCGCCCGCGTGCCGGCAAGGGGGCCGCACGCCAAGCACGCCGCGATGGAAATGTGCCCGCCGTCATTTACGGCAACCACGAAACCCCGGAAACGATCAATCTCGAATATAACGAGCTGTGGAAGCAGGTCCTGCGCGGCCACTTCACCTCGACCGCTATCGAGATCGACGTCGAAGGCACGAAGCACATCGTGCTCGCCCGCGACGTCCAGGTTGATCCTGTTCGCGACACCCCCCTTCACGTCGACTTCCAGCGCGTAGGCAAAGACGGTGTGATCCGCGTCTCGATCCCCGTGCACTTCACCAACGAGACTTTGTCTCCCGGTCTGAAGCGCGGTGGCGTTCTCAACATTGTCCGCCACAACGTCGAAGTGTTCTGCCCTTACGACAAAATCCCGCGCGCATTCGAGATCAACCTCGAAGGCATGGAGATCGGCCGTTCGATCCACATCTCGGCCGTCGAGATGCCGGAAGGCGTTTCGCCTGTCATCAAGAACCGCGACTTCACAATTGCGACGATCGCCGGCGCCCTGAAGGGTGATGACGAAGCCGCAAGCGCGACGACTGATGCTGCTGCCGCTGCTCCCGCCGCCGCGGGTGCCAAGGCTGCCCCGGCCGCTGCTGGTAAGGCCGCTCCCGCTGCCGCAGGCAAGGCCGCTCCGGCCGCCAAGCCCGCAGCGAAGAAGTAATAAAATAGATATCCGGCGCGATCTGCCGATTGCGCCGGTCTTTCTTCTACCGGGTGATACAAAAATCAGGCCCCGGCTTCCCGACAACGTCCCGCGCCTTCCGGCCGGCTCCCCGGAGGGGAGACGGAAGGCGCCACGAAAAAACTGAGTCGGAAGGGGCAAATAAGAAATGAAGCTCTTCGTCGGCCTCGGCAATCCGGGCGATAAATATCGCGCCAACCGTCACAACGTTGGCTTCATGGCGCTCGATCGCATCGCTGAGCGCCACAGCTTCGGACCGTGGCGCAAGAAGTTTCAAGGCCTCATCTCCGAAGGCTCGGTCGGCGGCGAACGCGTGACGCTGCTGAAGCCCGAAACCTACATGAACGACAGCGGCCGCTCCGTCGGCGAAGCCCAGCGCTTTCTCAAAATTCCACTATCAGACATTTACGTCTTTCACGACGAGCTGGATCTGGTCCCCGGCAAAGTGAAACTGAAAGCCGGCGGTGGCAACGCGGGACACAATGGCTTGCGCTCCATCACAGCGCACATTGAAAACGACTATAAGCGCGTGCGCCTCGGCATCGGCCATCCGGGCTCGAAAGATGCTGTCGTCTATTACGTCTTGAACGACTTCGCGAAATCGGAACGCGAATGGCTCAACGTGCTTCTCGACGCCGTGTCCGACGCTGCACCCTTTCTCGCCAAGGGTGACGATGCCCGCTTCCTGAGCGATGTCGCGCGTCTCACCCAGGACGATCAAGAACCCGCGCCGCGAAGAGCCGAACCCGCACCACAAGAGGCCCCTCGCCCACCGAAGGCATCGCGGCCACACCCCGCCGGTGAACGCGCTTCCAAACGCCAGTCCGCCCTCGCCGATAACTTGAAAAAATGGCTGAGCGCGCGAAAATCCGGCGGCGAGGACGCTTAACGTCCGCGCGTCTTTGGTAGTGGGGTTACTCAATGTACGAGTATCAGGAAGAGAGCCGCGCAGACGCCGGATCGCGATCTCTTTTCGATCTGATAATCGGCGCCCTCATTCTGCTTTTCACCGTCGGCGTTTTCGGCAGCGTACTGAATGATGCTTATTTTGCGCGCAACAAGGACAAGACAGGCGTCCGTCGCATTTTCGCACATCGCTGGAATGATCGCACA
Organism: Pseudomonadota bacterium; assembly: GCA_018242255.1. Taxonomy (GTDB): domain Bacteria; phylum Pseudomonadota; class Alphaproteobacteria; order Rhizobiales; family Hyphomicrobiaceae; genus Hyphomicrobium_B. Next base: position 2,061 of record JAFECH010000053.1, read on the forward strand.
CTGGTCTTCCCGATCGAAGGCACCGACCGCCAGGGCCGTCGCGCCGTATTCGACGTTGTCGTACTGACGAAGAACTACGGCTGGGTTCGGGGCTCGACGACGGAGCTCGAAAAAGACGACACCATTCTGTCGCCGCAAGAGATCCAGGACGAAGTTCTCGCGCCGCAATTGCGCCAGGGCCTTGGAACAGCACTTGGTCTGATCGCGGTCGGCCTCGCGAGCCAGGAAGGCGATGTCGCCCGCGAGGAGCAGCGCGGCGGGCTTCGTGCTATTCGCACCGCACAATGGGTGCGCGGCGCCGTCGGCAATCGCATCCCGATGTGGACGCTTAACCTCGGCCGCTATATCGATCCGTGCACCGACTGCGAAGATATGGACACAAGCTGGCAACGCCCGTTCATCGTAATCGCGGTCCGCAGTGTCGATCAGGGCACGCATATTTCGGAGGCGCTCGCCGATGCGATGTCCGGGACGAGCAATCTTCCCGCACCCTCGCGCTACTCGACATTCGCCTTTACGAAGTACCAACGGTGAGCCATACGGCCGCACATTGGACCGATAAGGCTTCACATTAGGGCCTGGGTCGCTTAACCCACGGGCCACAACCTAACCGGATATTTCCCCACCATGGGCTTTAAATGCGGCATCGTCGGCTTGCCGAACGTCGGCAAGTCAACCCTCTTCAATGCGCTCACGCAAACGGCGCAGGCCGAGGCGGCCAACTATCCTTTCTGCACAATCGAGCCCAACGTGGGCGAGGTCGCGGTTCCCGATAAGCGCCTCGACACGCTTGCTGGTATCGCGGGCAGCAAGGAAATCATTCCGACGCGCCTGACGTTCGTCGATATCGCCGGTCTCGTCCGCGGCGCATCGAAGGGCGAAGGTCTCGGCAACAAGTTCCTGTCGCACATCCGCGAAGTCGACGCCGTGGCCTACGTGCTGCGCTGCTTCGTCGACGAAGACATCACCCACGTCGAAAATCGCATCGACCCGCTCGCTGACGCCGACGTCGTCGAAACGGAATTGATGCTCGCCGATCTCGAAAGCCTCGAAAAGCGCATCTCGCAAATCGAGAAGAAGGCAAAGTCCGGCGACAAGGAAGCGAAAGCCCAATACGCCGTTATGGAAAAGCCGTTGGCGCTTCTGCGCGAAGGCAAGCCCGCGCGTCTCGCCCAGATGACCGCCGAAGAGATGCCAGCCTTCCGCGCGCTGCAACTGCTGACGTCGAAGCCCGTCGTCTACGTCTGCAACGTCGAGGAAGCCTCAGCCGCAAACGGCAACGCTTATTCGAAACAGGTCGAAGAGCGTGCAAAAGCCGAGAACGCAGCGATCGTCGTGATCTCTGCTAAGATCGAAAGCGAATTCGCAGGCCTCGCGCCGGAAGACCGTGATGCCTTTCTCAGTGAGATGGGCCTCGACGAACCGGGCCTCAATCGCCTCATCCGCGCCGGCTACGACCTGCTCCACCTCGTGACTTACTTCACCGTCGGCCCGAAGGAAGCCCGAGCCTGGACGATCACGCGTGGCACCAAGGCCCCGCAGGCGGCCGGCGTCATCCATACCGATTTCGAAAAAGGCTTCATCCGCGCCGAAACCATCGCCTTCGACGATTATGTGGCTGGCAACGGCGAAACCGGTGCTAAAGAAGCCGGAAAAATGCGTCTCGAAGGCAAAGAATACGTCGTCCAGGATGGCGATGTGATGCACTTCCGTTTCGCTAACTAGGACGAACAAACATGTCCGACGAACTGCCCGATCGGCTTTGCAACGATCCCGCAAGCCCATTCTTCAACGAAGAACTCCTCAAGCGTGACATCGGCATCCGCTTCAATGGCACCGACAAAACCAACGTCGAAGAGTACTGCGTCAGCGAAGGCTGGATCCGCGTCGCGGCAGGAAACGCCCGCGACCGCAAGGGCCGCCCAATGACGCTAAAGCTCAAGGGCAAAGTCGAGCCGTATTTCCGCAACGCGTGACGACCCGCTCCTCAGCGGCGCGATCAGCTTTCGCGCCGCTTTCTCGTCGCTACACCTTTCCTGGCTGACGCACTACGCGCTGCTGCAGGTCGCGATGCCGATGCCTTTCCGCCGATACGGCCGCCGCGCTTCGACGAGACGTGCGTGTCTTTCTTTCCGCGACCAGAGCCGCTCTTGTTGCCGCCGCCGCTCTCTTTATTCACGGTCGCCCACGCGCGCCGCTCGGCTTCCGACTTGCCGACGCCGCGCTTCTCGTAGCCTTCCTCGATGTGTTCAGCCTTGCGCTTCTGCTTGCTCGTATAGCTCGATTTATCGCCTCTCGGCATGACGGCTCCTCCTTGAGACATTGAGCGCCATTCGAGCAACGCGTGGCCCCTGACAGAAGTTGCGCTGTGCCGATAGAGTGACGGCGATCGTCGTTTTCGGAAGATAGAGCGGCGATGTCGCCGAAAATGAAAAGGCCCCGCTTACGCAGGGCCTTTCGTATATCACCGACGCGATCGAGGTGATTACTCGGCAGCTTCCGCGCCTCTCGGCATCTTCTGCTGCTGTGCCGTCTCGGACGCCTTCTGCCGCGTCATGTGCTCCAGTGCCGCCCGTACGCCGGCCTCGTAATCCGGATGCACTTTCTTGAAGTGGGCGAGCTGTCGCTCGGCAATGAAATCGGGAATGCCCCACATCGCTTCGGCAACGTTCGAGAACAGCCGCGCCTTCTGCTCTTTGTTGAACAGATTGAACAGTGCCGTCACCTGCCGGTAATCGTCGTTGCCATCGCGATGGTTGAATCGATCAGCGTCGCCCGAGATCTTCAGCGGCGGCTCCGCGACGGACTTGTCCTCCACCGCACCATGGAACGAGTTCGGCTCGTAATAGGCATCGACGTTGCCCGTCTCCGGCGCGAAGAACCGCATCGGACCGTCCTTGTGGTAGTTATGGACGGGGCAGCGTGCCGCGTTCACCGGCAGATGCTCGTAATGCGTGCCGAGGCGATAGCGATGCGCATCCGCATACGAGAAGATGCGTGCCTGCAGCATCTTGTCGGGCGAGAAGCCGACGCCCGGCACAATGTTCGACGGCGAGAATGCCGCCTGCTCGATTTCCGCGAAATAGTTCTCAGGATTGCGGTTGAGTTCGAACACGCCAACATCGATCGGCGGATAATCGCCATGCGGCCAGACCTTCGTCAGGTCGAATGGATTGTACCAATGCTTGTCGGCATCAGCTTCCGGCATCACCTGAACCTGCATCTTCCACTTCGGGAATTCACCGCGTTCGATAGCCGTGAACAGATCTTCCTGCGTCGACTCACGCGTCCGCCCGACGATCTCGGTTGCTTCGCCATTCGTCCAATGCTTATGGCCCTGCAGCGTCTTGAAGTGGAATTTCACCCAGAACCGTTCGTTATTCGCATTGATAAACGAATACGTATGCGAGCCGTAGCCGTTCATGTTGCGAACGCCGACCGGTAGTCCGCGATCCGACATCAGTATCGTCACCTGATGCAAGCTCTCCGGTGACAGCGACCAGAAATCCCACATCGCTGTCGGCGAGCGCATGTTGGTTTTCGGATGCCGTTTCTGCGTGTGAATGAAGTCCGGAAACTTCATCGGGTCGCGAACGAAAAACACCGGCGTGTTATTGCCGACGAGATCCCAGTTGCCTTCGCTGGTATAGAATTTGAGGGCGAAGCCACGAACGTCGCGCTCGGCATCTGCCGCGCCAAGCTCGCCCGCAACCGTCGAGAAGCGCGCGATCATGTCGGTCTTCGCGCCCGGCTGCAGCGCCTTCGCCTTGGTGTACTTCGAAATGTCACCCGTAATCGTCAGCGTTCCGTAGGCACCCCAGCCCTTGGCGTGGACGGTGCGCTCGGGAATGCGTTCACGGTTCTGGTGCGCGAGCTTCTCGATGAGCTGATAGTCCTGCATCAACAGCGGCCCGCGCGGCCCCGCCGAGATAGAATTCTGGTTGTCGGGAACGGGGGCGCCCGCGGTTGTTGTGAGCTTCGTGGTATCGGTCATGTGATCGTCCTTCCTGGAGGAAACCAAAGAGACCTAAGATCAGAAAAACTTAATTCACCAATCGAATCTTCAGGAAAAGCTTATAAGGCAATCTTATCGCGCTAAAATTTCTGTAGGAGCGATTGGCCCTTCCTATCGGCGTTTCTGGTTTAGCTCCGCATTTCTGCCATAGGCTTGAAAGCGCTCGGCAATTTTGAGCATTTCAGCATCATCGAGCAGGTGCACTTCGTCCACTACGAGTAGTTTGTAGTACTGCTCGGCCAGAGTTTCCACCTCCCGAGCCATTTCAAGCGCGTGCCCAAGCGAAGCTCCGCAAGCGATCTGGCCGTGATTGGCCATTAAACATGCGTCACGTTCCCGAAGGCCGGTAGCAACATGCCGAGCCAGCTCGTCCGTTCCGAACGTTGCGTAGGGCACGCAGGGAATGTCCTTCCCGCCCGCAACGGCCACCATGTAATGAAACGCCGGGATCGATTTATGCGCGCACGCAAGAACTGTCGCATGCAGCGAATGCGTGTGAACGAGCGCATTCCGATCGGGGCGCTCGTGATACGCAGCAAGATGAAATTGCCACTCGCTCGACGGCTTCAGTTGACCGTCCGGAACGCTGCCGTCTGCTGCAACGAACACGATGTCGTCAGGCTCGGTATCTTCATAACGCTTGCCCGTCGGCGTGATCAGCATGCCGTCGCTGAACCGGCACGAGACATTTCCTGAACGTCCCGGCGACAGCCCCGAGCGGCTCATCTCCAGAGCCGTCGCGATGACTTCTTTACGCAACGATTTTTCGCTTGGCTGTTTCATGAGATCACGCCGCTGCGCTGGTCTTTTCAGGATAGAGCGACAGCAATCCTTCGCGAGATGCCGCGCAAATGCCCCGCTCGGTGATGAAGCCAGTCACGAGCCGCGCGGGCGTGACGTCAAAAGCCGGATTGCGAGCGTGCGTCCCTTCCGCCGAAATGAGAACCGACCCGACTTCGCCGTTCGGCAGCCGCCCCTGGACGTACAGAACTTCGTCTTCGCTGCGCTCCTCGATGGGAATGTCACTGCCTTTTTCCGTCCGCCAATCGATCGTCGAGAACGGTAGCGCCACGTAGAAGGGAACCTGCGTGTCGTGTGCCGCGAGTGCCTTGAGATACGTGCCGATCTTGTTCGCAACGTCGCCGTTCGCCGTTACCCGGTCCGTTCCGACGATGACGAGATCAACCTGACCAGCCTGCATGAAGTGACCGCCGGCGTTGTCAGCGATGAGACTGTGCGAAACACCATGCTGCAAAAGCTCGAACGCCGTCAGCGCCGCGCCTTGATTACGCGGCCGCGTCTCGTCAACCCAGACATGCACCGGAATGCCCGCATTGTGGGCGTGATAGATCGGCGACGTCGCCGTCCCCCAATCGACACACGCGAGCCAGCCCGCATTGCAATGCGTCAGCACGTTGACCGGACCGCCGCCTTTCCGAATGGCGATGTCCTTGATCAGCTTGAGCCCGTTGACGCCGATGTTCCGGCACGTCTCGACATCGTCCTCCGCGAGTTCCGCGGCGCGGGCGTAAGCAGCGACAGTCCGGATGCTCGGCGCCAGCGGCAGCAGCGTTGCGCGCAGATCTTCCAACGCCCAGCGCAGATTGACCGCCGTCGGCCGTTGGGCGCCGAGGAACGCAACAGCATTGTCCAGGCTTGCATCCGACGCATCGACGCGCATCGCCAGCGCCACGCCGTAAGCTGCCGTGACGCCGATCAGCGGCGCCCCGCGTACCTGCATCGTCTTGATGGCGCGCGCCGCATCCTCGACCGTCTTAAGCACTGGCCGCACGATCTTATGCGGCAGTAGCGTCTGATCGATGATGCCGACGGACCAGCCGTCCGGTTCGAGCCAGATCGTGCGCGAGGGCACTCCGTCAAGCTTCATGATGAGCCTCCGCGATGGACTTGGTAAAATTGACGATCTCGGCCGCAGCCTCGACCGGGCGGGTCTGCAATAGCATATGGGCACCGGGAATGACGACCATGCGTGCGCGCCCGCGTTCGCAGACCGCGCGCTGGATGGGCGACTTGCGGACGAGCCAATCGCCGCGCCCATGCAGCACCAGGATTGGACAGGGAAGCTGGGCGAAATCCCGCCTTACGTCGACCTCGGCGATGGCCTTGAGCCGCGACGCCCGCACGGAGCGCGGCAGAGCAGCGACGATCTCTTCGACCCTTTTCGTGAGTTCAGGATCGCCAAAAGCTCCCATCAGAATGGCATCGCGAACGCGCGGCGGCGTCGTTCTTGGATCGACCAGTGCCGCACGGCGAATAAGGCACCCCGGCCACGGATTCTTCACGAACGTCGCCACCAGCACGACCCCCTGCACCTGCCGCCCAAGCTGCGTCGCGACGCGAACCGCAACAGGGCCTGAAAACGACTCGCCCAGAAGGAACACCGGCCTCTTGCCGATCACGTTGCGTACGATTTCGGCGTAGCCGGCGTATCCAAGCGACGGATCCTGCGGATAGCGCACGACCGTCACGGCAAGATCAGAAGCAAGTCGAGCGGCCAACCGGTCGAACAGATCGCCTGTCCCGTCGAGGCCGGGCAACAGAACAATCTCGATCGGACTGCTGGCCATACTCACATCTGACCCGGACCGGGCAACGGAATGTGCAGCGACGCGTCAAGCCCGCAAGTTGCACACGTCAGCGCGTACCATTCCGAATACGGCCGCGCCGACCTGTCGATGACCTGCAGCCCTGGCGTTTGACACACCGGGCAGTTGTGAACCGTCCAAGGATCGGCTCGCCACGCGGCGATCCGCTCGAACGCATCTGACAGATGCTCTTTTGGCAGGTCCACGTTTGCTCCTAGTGGCCTTCGAATGCCACAAGCGCGTGACTGGTGATGCCCAGGTCGTCGAGCCGCTTCATACCACCGAGATCCGGCAGATCGACAATGAAGGTTGCTCCAACCACCTTGCCGCCGGAACGTTGAACGAGCTTTACCGCCGCTTCCGCCGTGCCGCCCGTCGCGATCAGATCGTCAACGATCAGCACGCGAGAACCGCTCTCGAACGCATCCTCATGAATTTCGATGACGTCCACGCCGTATTCGAGCGTGTATTCCTGGCCGATCGTCTTCCACGGCAGTTTGCCTTTTTTCCGGATCGGAATGAAGCCACATTCCAAGCGGTCGGCAATTGCACCACCAAGAATGAATCCACGCGCCTCAATACCGGCAACCGCATCGATTTTCTCGTCTTCAAATGGCTTTGCCATGCCTTTTATCGCCTTTTTGAGCCCCTTCGGATCCGAAAGGAGCGTCGTGATATCCCGAAACATGATGCCAGGTTTGGGATAGTCAGGAATCGTACGAATAAGGCCTTCAAGGGCGTCCAGGTTCTTCACAGTGCTCCACTCCGGTCAAATTGACGGCGCAAAATAGCAATATCGCTGAGTTCCAGGTAGATTTTGAGCAACGCTGTCGTGCTGAAACATTCCGAACCGGCAGCAGTTTTTGCTTGAGGGAAAAGTGATGGCATCTCCAGGCACGTCCGCAATGGCAGGATCCGACTTCGACCCTCTTCTCGACGATACGGAAGACTTGCCGCGCACGCTGAGACGCGAAAAGGAAGCCCGCGCCCGCGAAGCACGCGAACGTGCGGCTCAGGAGCGCGCCGCCGCGCCTTCGCTATCGATGGGTCCCGACGATCATGCGCGGCCGCAGCCGCAGATTTACGCGGCATCCGAGTTCAGCCCCAATCCGGCGGCGACGTCCGGAACGCACGCGCCCGTCTCAGTTCGCAAAATCGACATTCCCTTCATCGAACTGATGCTGTTCTTGCTGAAGGCAGTCATCGCCGGCATCCCCGCGCTCATCCTGCTTGGCGCCGTGCTATGGACACTCGGCACAATGCTCGAAATGATCTTCCCCTGGCTCATCAAGATGAAGATCCTGATCAGCTTCCCGAATTAACGCAGGGCTCTCGTTCTCACCCTCGGGCGAACCCGAGGATGAGATCAAGTCACAAACCCAACACCCGCCCTGCGACGGCATCGAGCTTCTTCAATAACTCCGGATCGCGCGCCTCCGGCGGCGTGATCAAAGCAACTTCAAGCGCCCTGTCCGAGCCGATCGGGCAAGCGGGGTGCTCGCGCGGAAAATCGCGCGCAAGATGCGCGACGAGCCGCTGCGCTTTTTCCGTATTCGCGTGCATGACGGCAATGATTGACGCGACATCGACATCCTCATGATCGTCGTGCCAGCAGTCATAATCCGTCACCATCGCGACGCTGGCGTAACAAATCTCGGCTTCGCGCGCGAGCTTGGCCTCCGGCATGTTCGTCATGCCGATGACGTCGCAATCCCAAGACCTGTAGAGGTTGCTTTCCGCGCGCGTTGAAAACTGTGGTCCTTCCATCGCGAGATAGGTGCCGCCCTTATGGACCTCGATCTTCTCGGCCTTTGCCGACTTTTCCAACGCCTTCATCAGGAGCGGACTGATCGGATCGCCCATCGCGACGTGCGCGACGCAACCGTTCCCGAAAAATGACTTCTCGCGCGCGAACGTCCGGTCGATGAACTGATCGGGAAGCACGAAATCGCCCGGCTTGTATTTCTTCTTCAACGATCCGCACGCGGAAACTGAAACGAGATCGGTAACGCCGGCACGCTTTAGCGCATCGATGTTGGCCCGGTAGTTGATACCTGTCGGCGACAGCTTATGCCCGCGTCCGTGCCGCGGCAGAAACCGGATCGGCAATCCGTCAATATCCGCAAACAGGATTTCGTCGGAAGGCGCACCCCACGGACTTGCGACTGCCTTCCACTCCGGATTGGCAAGGCCTGGCAGTTGATAGAACCCACTGCCTCCCACAATGCCCAGAACCGATGCCGTCATCACTCACCTATTCCCATTTTCTCGATGTACCCGCTGCGCAAAAGAAAAAAGGCTACGCAAGCGCAGCCTTCCAGTTTGCAAATCGTCACAAGCGCTCAGGGTCAGTGCTTAATGCTGGCCCAGATCCGCTTCTTGCCCAGGTAGAGCAAGCCAGTGGTGACGATAAGGTACAAAATCACCTGCCACCCGATCTGCTTGCGCGTATCGAGCGATGGGTCGGCAGCCCATGACAGAAATGCGACAACGTCCTTCGCGTAGTTATCGACGGTGTCGGGTGTTCCATCCTGGTAACTTACGAGGCCGTCGGAGAGCGGCGGCGGCATACTGATCTGATGCCCGGGGAAGACCTTGTTATAGTACTTGCCGTCGACGAGCTTGAAGTCCGCCGGTGGATCGGAAAAACCTGTCAGCAAAGCGTAAATGTAATCGGCGCCGCCTTCCTGATACGCTTTGGCGATATCCCCCAGCATCAGGAATGGATGAATCCACCAGCTCGGATTGCGCTCGACGTTGCGCGCCCGCGCCATAAGAGACAGATCCGGTGGCAACGCGCCGTTTTGCGCCGCTCGCGCCTCCTGATCGTTGTGATAGGGCCCGTGGATCGGATCCGACAGCAACGCCGGACGCTCGAACATCTTGCCTTCGTCATTCGGGCCGTCCGTGATCTGGTTCGGCCACGTCTTCGCGAGTTCCTTGACGGCTGCTTCCGGAAATTCCGGGCCGCCCGGCTGCACAAGATTACGGAACGACAAATACTTGAGGCCGTGACAGTTCGAGCAGACGTCCTTGTAGACCTGGAAGCCGCGCTGCAGTTGCGCCTTATCAAACTGTCCGGTGAAGCCTGAGAACGACCAAGTCTGCCGATGGATCTCCGGATGTCCCGCTTCCTCCGCCGAAGCGCTCGTAACCGCGAGCACGAACGAAAGCGCGAAAACCAATGAAAGAGAGATTCGCTGTTTCATCTGTCGCTCCTCACCGCGTCTCGGGTGCAGCGGCGGCACCCGACGGCAGTCCAACTCCGCCCTTCCCGAGCACCGATTCCGTAATCGAGCGCGGCAACTTTCGCGGCGTCTCTATGAGACCGATGATCGGCATAGCGACGAGGAAGAACATGAAGTAGCAGACCGTGAAGATCTGCGCGGCGACCACGTACA
>JAFECH010000054.1 GCA_018242255.1 Pseudomonadota bacterium
GGATATTTCGATCTTCGGTCAGCAGCTTATCTTAAAGACCAAAGGTTCGCTGCTGATTCAGGGCCACATTGAGGGTGACGTTCACGGCGAGTCCGTGACGGTCGACGACGGTGCACACGTCAAAGGCGTCATCACTGCACGCACGATTGCGATACAGGGCGGCGTCAAGGGCGAGCTGAAAGGCACCAACGTCATTTTGCACGAGCATTCAGTGGTGGAAGCTAACATCGTGCAGGAAAAGCTGACCATCGCCGAGGGCGCGCATTTCGAAGGCAGCGTCAAAAAAGCGAAGGACGTCAGCGAAGTGACACCAGATCTCTCGTGATCGATCGCGTCGTCTTTGCGAAATATAAAATATAAATCCCGGCGCTTAACGCCGGGATCGCATGTCGTGCCGGCAATTTCTCAGACGCGCGTTATGGCGTCGTCGCCGGAGCGGCCGGCGCAGTGACGGCGGGCGTTTCAGTTGTGACGGTCGTCACGTCCAGCGTCAGGATGCCGGTATAGAGCAGACCGCCGAAAACGATGGCGAATACGATCGCGGTCGCAAGCGCATTCAGCACGCGGTTCGAGAACGAGATCAAGTTCCCTACCAGATCAAGAATGAACACGATCACGGCGCCGAGCAGAACCGGCTCCAGCCAAGGATATTTGTCGAGCATATTAGTGGTCCTCACCTGTTTATTTATGCCGCCTCCCGAGTCGCGGCTTACCACGCAGCTTTACCACGTCTGGTGCGCAGACGACGCGACAACGGTTTTTAACGGCAACAGGTGGGTTGCGGGATGAAGCTCCCGAGGCACACACGACGTTGCTGGCTCCAATCGGGGATGCAAGCAAACAACCTCAAATAGGCGGCTTACAGGTCAGGGTTGTCCGAAAATCGCGTCACATTTCGCACGGGGAAATCGCTTGGAGATTCAAAAGGCCAGCAAGTGAAATGATATAACGCATCACCATTTCGTGATCACGAAAAGTTTGAGCGGCGTTAGCGAAAAGAGATTGGAATTTTGGCAGTTATCTAACTATGTGAGTTTGCAACAGGAACAAACCTGTAGGAATACGTGGAGGACACACCATGAAGACCTGGACGAAGCCGGAAGTTCGCGAGCAGGAAGTTGGTCTGGAAGTTACGTCGTACCTTCCGGCAGAGATCGACCTGATCTAACGAATTCGAACCTTTAGGTTCCTGAACGGCGGCCCAAGGCCGCCGTTTTTGTTTTGGGGAAGTGCGGGCCGGGGCTCGCGGACGGCCTTAGCGGCGTCTATAACCCTCGCTATGACACATCATGAAACCCTGAAGCCTGCTCGCGAGGTGCGCGTCGGAGACGTTTGCTTTGCGAATGACGCGCCGATTGCCGTGCTTGCCGGCCCTTGTCAGATGGAGAGCCGGGCGCATGCGCTGGAAATGGCGGCGGCGCTGAGCGAAATTTCCAAGAAGCTCGGAATTGGGCTCGTCTACAAATCCTCCTTCGACAAGGCCAATCGAACGTCGCTGACAGGACGGCGCGGCATCGGGTTGGAGGCCGCACTGCCGGTCTTTGCCGAAATCCGCGAAACGTTCGGACTGCCGGTCGTCACGGACGTGCACGAGGTTGCGCAATGCGCGGCCGTTGCGGAGGCGGTCGATGTGCTGCAGATCCCGGCGTTCCTGTGCCGGCAAACAGATCTGCTCGTGGCGGCGGCGCAGACGGGGCGCGTCGTCAAAATCAAGAAAGGGCAATTTCTCGCGCCCTGGGACATGAAAAACGTCATCGCCAAGGTCACCGGCTCGGGTAATCCGAACGTGCTGGTGACGGAACGCGGTTCGAGCTTCGGCTACAATACGCTTGTCGTCGATATGCGGGCGTTGCCGCAAATGGCTGAGACCGGCGCGCCGGTTATTTTCGATGCTACCCATGCCGTGCAGCAGCCTGGTGGGCAGGGCACATCGTCGGGCGGAGATCGGCGCTTCGTGCCCGTGCTGGCGCGGGCGGCCGTGGCAGCAGGTGTCGCTGGGCTGTTTATCGAGACGCATCAGGATCCGGATAAGGCGCCGTCGGATGGCCCCAACATGGTTGCGCTCAAAGAGTTCGGCGCGCTCATCGCCGAGCTGCAGGCGATCGACAACGTCGTCAAAGCACAAAAGGCCGCGAGCCAGACCTGAAGCTCGCGCCCTTCTGTACGTGCCTAGATGTTTCTGATCCCGCTCCAGCCGGTTCAGAGCAAGTCCAAAGGCTTCGTGTGGTCTTGTCGTGTATCGAGTGACTTCCGTCCGTGCGCAGGGACGGCATGCTTTTTATTCGGGTCGTGACTTCAAGCGTGCTTCAAGGTTTCGTGGCATTTCCCTCTCGCCGCCGTTTCCGCTCGAGCCGTCGCGATCGGCCTTTGCGTCCGTATCGGCGAGAGAATTCGTTTTTAGGCTTTGACGGGCCAGAGCGAAACGGCCAGTGCATTCACTTGAGCGGGGCTCGAGAGAGCGCCGAACTGTCCGTCCTTTGTAACCATGATGCCGGCAACGCAGGCGTGCTGGGCGCAGGAAGACAGAGACGTTCGTCCGACATTGATGGCAGCAATTGCCATCGACGTCATGAGCAGGCTCATTGTCGAAATGCAGGAGACGTAGGCAAGGGCACGGGAGACAAGTTCTTGGTGCATGGTCAACCTCACAACGCGAGACTAGGGATGACGACACGTTTCACTTGCGGTGTTGGCTTCGGGGCCGGGAAGAACCAGCGTCGAGCCGATGTGTTGAGACTGCATCAACCTTGGTTAAGAACGCGTTAAGGCTAACGAAGCGTGAATAAAAAATCGGGCGGCGCGTCACCCGCCGCGCCGCCCGAATAGAGCCGTGGATCGTTGAAATGAGCGTTCTAGCTCTTCATCTCGGCGCGAATAGCGCGGGCGAGAGCGCCGGCGCGTTCGTCAATGAGCTGAGGAATTTCGCAAGCAATAGGGATGTTCGCCTGCTTCTCCTGGAAGGTGCGAATTTCCCATTTGTATTTTTCTTCTTTGCTCGAAAGCTTTGAAATTTCGCCGGCAGGTCCGTTTGCCTCATCCGTCATGCCCATTTCGTTTTCGGGCGGGAGTTGCAGTCCTTCGGCCTCGATGTCCTTGGCGCGTTCCATCTGGCGCTTATGGAAGCGTTCGATGCCGGACATCACGACCTTGCGGCTTTCGTTGGTGCGGGTAAGGACGGCAGAGAAGAGCTCCGTCAGCTTCGCATCGCGCTGATCAGCAGGAATGCTAGCGGCGTACTTCTTGATCGCGGCTTCGGCGTCGTCTTCCTTGATACGCCGCGAGATCAGATATTGCGAAAGCGTGCGGATTTTGTCGTCGTTGCGCCAGCTCTTGGTGTCCGTAATTTCGGGGCCGTCCCAGATCGCGGCCGCCGACAGCATCGGCACCTTGCGGTAAACGCAGGGCCATTCGTTTTTGTCGGGCTCATCGGCGAATGCGGGCGATACGGCCGACCACGTCAGCGGTGCCAACATGACCAAAGCGGTTGCTAGAGCGGCGCGACGGAGAAAGTTCATTTTCATTGTCGATCAAACCTCAGGCTGCTCCTCCAGGGCCGCCGCGCCGAGCGATCAACCCTTTCGAGGGATTATAGGCAAATACCGCCGCGGCGAGGAAAACGATGGTGCAGCCGACGACGATGGCAAGGGACACTGTATCGACCTGTCCATATAGGCCAAAGCGGATGAGTTCCACCGCATACGTGAACGGATTGAGGCGGCAAATCTCGAAAAGTGCTGGGCTCGCTTCGCGGATGCGCCATAACGGATAGAGCGCGGACGACGCAAAGAACATCGGGAAAATCACGAAATTCATCACGCCTGCAAAATTCTCAAGTTGCTTGATGACCGACGACATCAGGAGGGCGAGGGAGCCCAGCATTAAACCCGCAAGCACGATTGCGGGAATTACAGTTATGTAACCTGCAAACGGCTGGATGAAGCCGGGCACTGAGAAGAGCTGCGTGGTAACGGGATCGGTCATAGCCGGTATCGCGCCACCTGCCCATGTCGGCGGATCATAGAAGGTAAAGAGCTTCACATCGGTGATGGGTGGCGGCTCGATGCCCCAGAACCAAGCAACCAGCATGAACGCATAGGCCTGGAGAAGGGCAACGCATACGCCGCCGAGAAGCTTCGAAAGCAACAAGAATGAGCGGGGAAACGGACTGACGAGCAATGTCCTCATCGTGCCTGTCTCGCGATCGTAGACCATCGAAAGCGAGGACTGCATGGCATTGAAGAGCAGGATCATCGCGATCAAGCCTGGCGCGATGAACTCTTCGTAGAGAACATAGGTCTGATAGGGCGGGATGATCGAAATGCCGAGCGTCTGACGGAAGCCGGCTGCAAAGATGAAAAGCCAGATCAGCGGCCGAACGAGCGCCGATAGGAAGCGCTCACGCTGATGCAGATAGCGAAGAATTTCGCGCCAGACGATACCCTTGAAACAGGCGAAATAACCGGCAATGCCAAGACGACGGTGCGCGTCAGCTTCGCTGTCTTGGTACATGGCGGAAATGTTGCCGGGACTCGTGGTCGCCGCTTGCGATGACATCAGGCGGCCTCGTCTATCGTTGTTTTGGTTCCAGTCACTGTGCGAAACGCTTCGCGGACGCTCGACGTTCCTGTCAGCGTCAGAAGCTGTGGCACAGGTCCGTTGTAGAGAATGACGCCCTTGTGCAGAATGACGACCTGGTCGGTTCGTATGACCTCGTCCATGAGGTGGGTCGCCCACAAGACACCGAGCTGTTCCTTGGCCACGAGATCGCGGACGATCTTCATGACGCTTTCACGCGAGCCGAGGTCGAGACCGACGGTCGCCTCGTCGAGCAGCAGAAGATCGGGACGGTGCATCATCGAGCGCGCAATCTCTACGCGTCGAACTTGGCCGCCAGACAGTGCGCGGACCTTCTCATTAGCGCGATCCGCAAGGCCGACAAGTTCCAGCGCCTGTTGCGCACGTCTCGTCGCCTCGCGACCGGCGAAGCCATGCAGGGCCGCATGATACTTCATGTTCTGCATCAGCGTCAGATCTAGGTCGACCGTCCGGCTTTGAAAGACGACGCCGAGGCGCTGCAACGCTTGAGACGGACGCCTGCGGACGTCGAATCCGCGAATGGAGATTTCGCCGGTGACATTGTCGTAGAGGCGAGTGATCAACGAGAACAGCGTCGATTTTCCGGCTCCGTTGAGGCCCAACAGCACGACGAACGCGCCTCGCTCGACGGTGAGCGAGACGCGATCGAGAACCTTCCGGTCGCCGAAACTGTGGCTCACGCCGTTGACGACGAGGGCCGGCGTTTGTTCGGCTTCGGCCGTGACCGTCGATGCCATAATCGGATTCCGTCCTTTCCGTCCGTTACTTCGGCGAGACCACGACGCCCCACGGGTAGCGCCCGACCTTGATCGACTTGATCGCCTTCAGATTGGCAACGTCGATGGCGGTCACATCGTTCGAGGCGCCGTTGGTCGTGAACAGAAGTTTGCCGTCGGGGGTGAAGTACATCTGCCAGACGCGTTGGCCAACCAGAATATACTTCAAAACTTTGAACGTTTTCGTGTCGATGACGGCGACACGGTTGGCAGGGCCGAGGGCTACGAAGGCGATCTTGTCATCCTTCGTGATGCGGATGCCGACGGGTTGGATTGCTTCCTGCTCGATGCCCGGGATGGAGAAGTTGATTTTGGCGATAATCTTGCGATCGGTCGGATTGATGACCGCCACGGTGCCGCCGACCTCAGAGGAAACCCACAGCTGGGACTGGGCCGAGTTGAACATCGCGACACGCGGACGGCTGTCGACGAGGACGTTATCGAACAGCTTGTGAGTGGTGGTGTCGATGAAGTGCGCCATGTTCGTCGTTTCAGACGTGTTGACCAGCACTTTGCCATCCGGGCTCATGCCCATGCCCTCCGGCTCGACGCCGACGGGGATTTCGGTGATGACTTTTGAGGTCTGGATGTCGACGACGGTGACGAGATTGTCATCCTCGTTGGCAATGTAAAGACGGCGGCCGTCCGGGTGTAACGTGAGCAATTCAGGATCCGGCCCAGACGGAAGCGACTTGATGTATTCGAGCGTCTGGGCGTCGTAGACCTTCAC
This sequence comes from Pseudomonadota bacterium, assembly GCA_018242255.1. Taxonomy (GTDB): domain Bacteria; phylum Pseudomonadota; class Alphaproteobacteria; order Rhizobiales; family Hyphomicrobiaceae; genus Hyphomicrobium_B. The sequence goes on from JAFECH010000054.1 coordinate 6,103, forward strand.
GTCGTTGTCGTCGCTCGTGCAGATAATGATCCACTTGCCATCATTCGACATGACGATGCCGCGCGGGCGCTGACCGACTTTGGCGGTCTTGATGACTTCGAGTTTGTCGGTATCGATGACCGAGACGGTGTTGTCTTTTTCGTTAGTGACGTAAGCCGTGTAGGCATCGGCAGGCGTGACGCCGAAAGATACAATCGCGGCGGTGACCAGCGCGGGCATAAGCATTGAAAGTCGCGACATTCTAAACTCCGGTTGAGAAATATTCGGCGCAGGACGGCCGTGCGAACGAATACGGATCATTGCGTATAAGCTTTGCACTTGGTCTCCGGCTTATCCATGCCGAGCGTATCGAGCAGGCTGAACTGATGCAGAAAACCCGGCTGAGGTGAAACGCTTACAAAAATCTTCTGGCTGTTGACGAGAAGCGGTTCGCGAAGCTGACCGTTCCAGGCGCGGAAGCTGAGCGCGACACCCTTGAACGCTGCCACGTCGAACTTCGGCGAGTGAATGAAATCGTACAGCGTCTTGAAGTCGGTCGAATGCGTTCGCGAGGCGGCTTCACCGACGACACGCGTTGCGATCCAAGCATCGTAATCGAGCGGTCGCATGATGCGGCCGGCGAGACGTTTGAAGCGGTTTTGGAACTGCGTCGCGCCCCACTGCTCAAGAGCCGGATGCCAGCTTGCCGGAACGAGGCCAGCTGAGCCGACGATCGGGCGTGGCACCCACGTCCGATAGGGGAAATAGTCGCCAAAGACCTGATCTTCGTCCACCACGAGGACGACGTCGTGGTCCTTTGCGCCCTGCATGAATTGCGAGATTTGCTGCTGAATTTGTTCAAATCCGCCGTCGGCGCGGCGGTTGCCGGTATCGACGTTGAATTTGCGTTCCTCGACGATTTTGGCGCCGAATTTTTTCGCTGACCGGCGGTAGGCGTCAGCGAGAAGCTGGTCGTTGGCGCTCGGGCCGATGACCATCAGCATGTTCGGCCAGCGCTTCCAGACCAGATACTGAACAAGCGCGTCTGCCAGCATCGAGCGTGTCGGCGCTGTATGCAGAACATTTGCGCGGCAATCTTCCTCGCGCAGGCGATCGTCAGGATTACCGACGTTGAAGATCTGCGCGGGTTTGCCCTTCAAGGCATCGGCAAACTTCAGCAGTGAATCCGGACTCATATCGGCGATTATGAACCCGTCACCCGCGGCGACTTTTTCTGTTGCCTGCTTGATCAGATCGTTGAGGTCGCTGCCCTCGATCACATCAAGCTTAAAGCTTTGGTTCAGGAAACGTCCCGTCGTGTTGTCATCGGCGATACCGAGCTTGGCGCCGGCAATGCCGTCATCGGCGTTGGGCTGGTCGAGCAGCGAGACGGGCAATTCCTTGTCCCGGTCCTCTTTCACGTAGAGCATCTGGACCACCGCACCTTGCGGTTGTGCCGATTGGGTGGGGATCGGAATGGGCTGCGGTGATGTTTGCGCTGCAGCATAATTCGCAAAACTCATGCAAACAGTGCCAAAGACTGCGAAAAACGTGCTGAAAAGCGCGAATTTTGACGTCTTAGCGCGTGAATTAAATGCGGGAACTGCGATGGGCAATGATCAAACTCCAATTCGTCCCGCGGCGCGTGCACGCGAAACTCACGGGCATTAAAGTGTTACTGTGTTGCTAAAAGGGGGCGGTCGCTTGCCTTGTCAAGCTGGACGCTTTCGCCTCGCGCGTTTGTGACCGGTCATTCTATGCAAACGGCGGGTGAACCTCTTGCAATGGCGGGGGGTTAGCGGGCACCTACAGCTAAGAGCGCTTCGGCCGGGCGCGATGCTCACCCTACGGTATGACTTCGCTCAGTTACGTGGAAACGAATGCATATGCCTTTGCTTAAGCGCGCTTTTCTCGTTTTTTTTGCATCATTGTCGATGACGCCCGCAGCGCATGCGGTCACGAAAGCAGCTGTCTTTCCGTTCGATCTGCACGATGCGGAGCAGGACGGCCAGCTCATTCCCCAATACAACCCGGATGATTTGCGGCGGTTGAAGCTGATTGCCGACGAGCTTCGTTCGCTGATGGCGAAAGACAGCAAATACGAGGTCATCGATCTGTCCTCGAAGGAAAAGGAAATCCAGACGGCTGCGCCGTTCAATCAGTGCGATGGCTGTGAAGTGCCGATCGCGAAGGAAGCGGGCGCCGACATAGCGGTTACAGGGTACGTCGATAAGGTGTCGGGCGCATTGATCAATCTGGCAATCGTGGCTCGCGATACAAAGACAGGCCAGCTGACGAAGACGATGTCAGCCTCGATCAATGGCAACTCCGATGATCTGTGGTTGCACGGAGTTCGTTATCTCTGGAGAAACAGGTTCAACGTCGAGGCGACTTCAAAATGACGATGCTTAACCGGCGTGGCATTCTAACGGCCGGCTCTGCACTCGCCGCCTCAGCGATGATGCCCCGCTGTGCATTCGCTGCCGCTCCAGTGCGGTTGTCGTCAGTTAAATTCGGCTCGTTGAGCTGGGTGATCGATACCATTCGTGCTGAAGGGATCGATAAGAAGCACAACCTAGATCTCAACATCGTTGAGGTGGCGAACAATCCGGCGGCGCCGGTGGCGTTGCTGTCGGGCGCCGCTGATGTGATCGTCAGCGATTGGACGTGGGCACTCCGGCAGCGCGCACGCGGCGACGATCTGAAATTTTTTCCTTATTCGTCGGCCCTCGGCAGCGTGATGATCGCCAAGGACAGTCCGATCAAGTCGATTGCGGATCTCGAAGGCAAAAAGATCGGGGTGGCAGGAACAGGTATCGACAAGAGCTGGATCCTGTTGCGCGCCTATTCGCGCAAGAAATTCGGCAAGGACATTGCCGAATTTGCCGAACCTGTATTCGGAGCTGCGCCGCTCGTCTCAGAGGAATTCAAGAACAAACGACTCGATGCGGTTCTTAATTTCTGGACATATGCAGCGCGCCTTAAAGCGGGCGGCGCAGAAGAATTGCTGGCGATGTCTGATGTCATCAAGGGGCTCGATGTTTCGCCGACACCGGCGCTCGTCGGATTCATCTGGTCGCAAAAGGAGGTTCGCGCTAATGCAGTGCCGGTTGATACGCTTTTGGCGGCGATTGGCGACGCCGATGTCGTCCTCGCGTCATCCGATGCTGCCTGGGAGCGCTTGCGGCCGTTGATCAAGCCGTCGTCCGACGCGGAGCTTTTCGCAATCAGAGACTATTATCGGTCGGGCATTACGCGCGAATGGGGTCCAGAGGATACGGCGGCAGCGAAGAAGCTTACCGATCTTCTCATTGAACTTGGCGATACGGAACTCGTAGGTGATGGCACCCATTTCGACCAGGATCTCTTCCACACCTAGGCTGATGGCCGCGCCAAGTGGTTTTACGGCTTCGCTCGAGCGGCTCGCATGGATGGCCGGGTCGCTGTTTGCGCTGGCCGTTTTCTGGCAGATTATTGCCGTTTACGCGGACAGTCGCTATCTGCCGACGCCGCTTGCCGTTTTCGATGTGCTTTTGCGCGAAGGCGCGAACGGCAATCTTTGGAAGGACACCTCGGCGACGCTCGCACGGGTGGCGGTGGCTTTTGTCGTGTCGATGTTCATCGGTGCGACCATCGGGATTTTTCTCGGCCGCTATCGCACGGCCGACAAATTTTTTGATGCTTGGTTGATCCTGTTTCTCAATCTGCCGGCGCTTGTCACGATCACGCTTTGCTACATTTGGTTCGGTCTGACGGATGCGGCCGCGATCACGGCGGTGGCGCTGAACAAGATCCCGAATGTCGCCGTCAATATGCGTGAAGGCGCGCGCAGCTTGTCGAAAGATCTCGATGAGATGGCGGTGATCTACAAGTTCGGCTGGTGGAAGACCTTGCGTCACGTAACGCTGCCGCAGCTCGCTCCGTTTTTTGCGGCGGCGGCGCGATCCGGCCTCTCGCTGGTGTGGAAGATCGTGCTGGTGGTGGAAGCCTTTGGACGGTCGAGCGGTGTTGGCTATCGCCTTAGCATTGCGTTTCAGGAATTCGATGTAAGCACGATCCTGGCTTACGCATTGGCCTTCATTCTGGTGGTGCAGATCATCGAGTTCGCGGTGCTGCAGCCGCTGCAAGAACGGGTGACTGCATGGCGCCGATGAACGGAGTGAATCGGTCTTTGCCCATACGTGTCGACGTTCGCAGCAAGGTCTTTCCGGCGGTCGGAGATCGGCCGCCGCAACTTGTGTTGAAGGACGTTGCATTCGAGGTGGCTCCGCGGTCGTTCCTCGTCATCACGGGGCCATCCGGTTGCGGAAAGTCGACGCTCCTGAACATCATTGCCGGGCTCGACACGGATTTTTCCGGGAGCGTTGATTTAGGACCTGCGAAGGATAAGCTGACTTTCATTTTTCAGTCGCCGCGCCTACTGCCTTGGCGGACCGTCTATGAGAACATCGCGCTCGTTTTGCCGGAGGGGGACCCGCGCCACGCGCAAATTCCCGACATGATCGAGCGCGTCGGATTGAGGGACGCAATGAACGCTTATCCCGAGCGCCTGTCGCTTGGTATGCAGCGCCGGGCGTCGCTGGCTCGGGGCTTTATCGTGGAGCCTCAGATCCTGCTGATGGATGAGCCTTTCGTCTCGCTCGATGATCCGACCGCGATCAGCCTGCGTGCGCTTTTGACCGAGCTATGGCACCGCCATCCGACCACGGTCATTTTTGTAACCCACGACCGGGCCGAGGCAATTCAGCTCGGAACGCGCATCTTGCGCTTGGCGCCTGGAAAGGCGAGTGTGGCGCAGGATGTGACCATCAACCTGACCGAGGCGCAGCGACACGACCAGGCTGCCATCCTCGCGGAGCAAAATCGCATCTTCGCGGCCTAAACGCCGTCGGCGGACCAATCTCGGAACGACGAAATGATTGACGGTTGGAGACGAGGCACGCCAGCCTTTCTCGCCAGCGTGACGAACGCGGGTGAGGCGGAGATCGCACTGGCTGGCGGTGCCGACATTATCGATTGCAAGGACCCGGCAGCCGGCGCTCTCGGAGCGCTCAGCACGACGACGGTTCAGGAGATCGTGGCAGCCATCGGCTGCCGCGCGCCGGTTAGCGCGACGGTGGGCGATTTGCCGTCCGATCCCGACGTAATGGTGAAGGCCGCATCCGACATGGCGGCGACGGGTGTCGATATCGTCAAAGTCGGTTTTTTCGGCGGCGACGATCCGCGGCGCGCCATTGCGGCGTTAGCGGCGGCGCATGCGGCTTCGACGGAGCTGGTCGCCGTTCTCATGGCCGACCAGGATCCGGACTTCGCGCTGGTCGCCGAATTGGCGGCTGCGGGATTTGCCGGCGTGATGCTCGACACGGCGGAAAAGTCAGCAGGCAGACTGACGACCGTGTTGGCTGATGAGCGATTAATGGAATTTGTACGTTTGGCGCGAGACAATCGGCTTTTTGTCGGGCTTGCGGGATCGTTGCAATTGAGTGATATCGCCATGCTGGTTGGCTTCGGCTCCGATCTGCTCGGCTTTCGCGGTGCCCTGTGCGCGGAGGGGCGCGTTAGCGCCATCGAATTCAATCGTGTGGTTTCGGTTCGCCGAGCGCTCGATAAAGCAAAACTGTCACTCGCGCGGGAGACGTCCGTCGCATGAAAGACAAGAAGAAGCCGGTCAAATCCAAGACCGCCGATGCCAGCGCTGCGTTGAAACTTAAGAAGGCGACCGCGAAAGC
>JAFECH010000055.1 GCA_018242255.1 Pseudomonadota bacterium
GACCCATGACACAGATGCGGATCCCGAGGTCATCGAGCGTCACCGTCAAGCCTCGGCGATTGCGGTGAGACGGCGGAGGTTTGGGCTCGGAAGAGAACTTGCCCGTCAGCTAAATGATGCTGGGATTACAAAACGTTATGGGTGCCGTCGCAATAGGGTTCGTCATCGGTGGCCTTGCAGCCGCAGAGATTGAACGTGCCGGTCCGGTCGGGAACGAACCGCATCGGTTCGAAGGACGTGCCCTCATGCGAGCCGTCGCAGAACGGCTGCGTCTTCGAGCGGCCGCAGCGGCAATACCAGTATTCCTGACCTTCCATCAGTTCGACTTGGTAGGGGCCCGTTTGGGCGACGACGGCCTCGTCGGACATGTGCATGCTCCATCATTGGCTTGGGGGTATGGTCCCCTGGCTCGCTCGAAAAGTTTAGACTCGCTATAAGGTTTGTGTGCGCGGGGCAAGGTCGCTGCTGGACGCAGAATGAGCTGATGTCTGATTTCAGTCGCGGCGACTGCCTAACTTATGAGCGCGCAAAATTTTTCGGCAATCCTGTTGTAGACATCGGCAAAGGCCTGGGCGAAGCTCGCCGCGAGCGGGGAAACTCTGTTCATCGGAGCGACGGGGGGCTTTTTCAGCCTGCAGGTGCACGGGGACCCTCACAATGGCCGCCGCAAGGCAATTAGCAGCCCGGACCTCCAACGGCGCGGGGGGTCGTTCACATGAGGGGACCATTTCAGATGTCAGATCTGTTTCGGAAGAAACCTGTCGGCTATGACGGTGCCGACTACGGGCTGAAGCGCGTCTTGAGCGCCTTCGATCTGACGCTGCTTGGGATCGGCGCGATCATCGGCACGGGTATTTTCGTGCTGACCGGGCATGCGGCCGCAACTCAGTCCGGGCCCGCAGTCGTCTTGTCGTTCATCGTGGCAGGCATCGCCTGCGCTTTCGCGGCGCTGTCCTACTCTGAGCTTGCAGCCTCGGTCGGGGGTAGCGGAAGCGCCTATGGCTATAGTTACGCGGCGTTCGGCGAACTCATCGCCTGGATCATCGCCTGGGACCTGATCCTCGAATACGGAGTTTCCGTCGCGACGGTCGCTAACGGCTGGTCGGGTTATTTCAATAATGCGCTGACGGCAATCGGTATCGGTTTGCCCGAGCAATTCACCAAGGGGCCGTTCGACGGTGGCGTGGTCAATATACCGGCGATCATCGTCATCCTTATTTTGATGGTTCTGCTGATTATCGGAGTGAAGGAGACCGCACGCATCAATGCGGCGGCGGTGGGGATTAAGCTTTTAGCCGTTGCGATTTTCGTAGGCGTCGCCGCTTTCAACGTGCATCCGGAAAACTGGTCTCCGTTCCTGCCATTCGGTTGGTTCAGCCATAACGGCGATGGACAGCCGGTGGGCGTCCTTGCAGGCGCGTCGCTCGTGTTCTTTGCGTATGTCGGCTTCGATGCCGTCTCGACGGCCGTCGAGGAGGCGCATGATCCGCAGCGCGACGTTCCGATCGGAATTCTCTCGGCGCTAGCTTTCTGCACGATCATTTACATTATCGTGTCGGCCTTGATGACCGGCATCGTGCCGTATGGATCGCTCAATGTGCCTTCGCCTGCCTCAGAAGCGCTTCTTCAAATCGGGCACGACAGCGCTGCCGGTTTGGTTGCGGCCGGCGTCATTTTCGGCCTGACGACCGTGATGCTCGTGCTCTACTACGGGCTGACGCGGATCATCACCAACGTGTCTCGCGATGGGCTGTTGCCGCCCTATTTTGGCGTCGTCCATCCTCGGACGCAGACCCCTGTCCGCACCACAGTGCTGACCGGCGTCGTGATGGCCGTCATGGCGGGGCTCATCCCGCTTGGTGTCCTGGCGGAACTCGTCAATATCGGAACGCTGGCGGCTTTCGTTCTGGTCTGCGGCGGCGTGATCGCGCTGCGCACGACACACCCCGATCTGCCTCGTCCGTTCAAGACGCCTGGGGGCATCATTATGCCGGTGCTCGGCGTGCTTTCGTGCGGAGCGCTGATCGCATTCCTGCCGTTCGAGACGCACCTGCGCTTCATCGTCTGGCTGGCGCTCGGGCTGATCATCTACTTCCTCTATTCGATCAAGCACAGCCGCCTTGCCGCAGCCTCGGCATGAGCCGTCATCGAATAGTCATATAAAAACGCCTCCGGTACAGGCGGCGCCGACTGGAAAAACGTCGGCGCCGGGGGTAGGGTCGCGCCGACTCGGCTGCCGGGAGGCCGTTTCGTGCCGCCCGGGCCCGATACCAAGGACAATCAACAATGGACTGCGACAGTCGCAGTGACGTTTCGCTTTCGCCAGCATCCTCCCGGCGCACCTAATAGCTTAGGTGGCTCGGTCGGCTGCGCGGTGGCCGTCAACCGAGAGAGAGCCTGATGCTGCGCAGCTACCGCCGCGAAAACTCACACATCGTCCTGCAGCACGAAGGTATTCCGACCGACGAGCCGGCTGGCGTGATGCCGGCTCAGCCGGTCTGGATCGATCTCTATAATCCGGCTCCGCAGGATAACCGCTTCGTTGAGCAGCTTTTGTCGATCGATTTGCCGACGCGCGAAGAAATGCAGGAGATCGAGGTCTCGGCGCGGCTCTATCAGGAAGACGGCGCGGAATTCATGACGCTGACGGCCGCGTCGCAGCTCGAGACCGACGAGCCGATGACGTCGCCGATCACGTTCGTGCTGAAGGGGAGCACTTTGGTGACGATGCGCTACGCCGAGCCCAAGGCGTTCGCCAATTTCGTGACGCGCGCACAGCGTCCCAACAACGTGCCGGTCGCCAACGGCGAGCAGATCATGATGGGATTGATCGAAGCGTTGCTCGACCGTATGGCAGACGCTTTGGAGCGGGTTGGCACCAATATCGATCAGGTTTCGCGGCAGGTTTTCCGCAAGGGCAAGATGAAGGCTGCGCCGTCAGGCGACGATCTGCAGCTCGCGATCGAGCGCATCGGGCAGGACGGCGACCTGTTGACGAAGGTTCGTGAAAGCCTCGTCAGCATTAATCGCGTGCTGACGTATCACACCAATGTCGATCAGCAGGTCGACAAAAGGGTAACGAAGGAAGCGAAGGCGCGCACGAAGGTGCTTTATCGCGACGTCGTGGCGTTGACCGACCAGGCGACATTCCTGTCGAGCAAAGTGAACTTCCTGCTCGATGCGACCCTGGGGCTGATCAACCTGCAGCAGAACCAGATCATCAAGATCTTCTCCGTCGCGGCTGTGGTGTTCCTGCCGCCGACGCTGGTCGCCTCGATTTACGGTATGAACTTCGAGGACATGCCGGAATTGAAGTGGTTCTTCGGCTATCCTTGGGCGCTCGGCATGATGATCGTGTCGGCGATCCTGCCGTATCTCTACTTCAAGCGGCGCAGGTGGCTCTGATCATTGGCGCTTCCGACTCCGCTTTGCGGAGCCGGCCGGAAGCGCCGGTTGTTTTTTGTCGTTCCCAACAAGACTATCGGCGACACGCGTTAAGCGCCAATCGCGGCGCAACATTCACCACCGTCATGCCGACGGAGGTCGGCACCCAGTCAGGCTTCTACAAGACGAGTGTCGATCGCTGGCTGGATCCCGGCCTGCGCCGGGATGACGGAGTGCGTGGGCGCGATTGACGCTCCGCAGCGCGATCAAGACTCAAGCAAGCGGCGGGCGGCTTTGTCGGGGGACATGGTGCCGGAGAGCACGGCGTCGGCAAGCGGATCGAGACCGTCCTTGCCGCCGGACTTGATGCGGGCCGCGACGATGTCGGCGGCGGCGCGGGCAATAAGATAGCGCGCGCGGCGGCGGCGGCGATCGATTGCGCCGGCAGCGACGACGCGCTTGCCGATGGCATCGAAGGCGTCGACAAGCTCGCCGATGCCATCGCCGTTGATGGCGCTCGTCTTCAGGACAGACACTTTCTCCGTCTGTGTTGCACGGATCGACAGCGCGCCGATCAACTGCTGCATCGTCTGCTCGGCGCCCGGACGGTCGGACTTGTTGACGACGATGATGTCTGCGATTTCGAGCAGCCCCGACTTCATCGCCTGGATGTCGTCGCCCAGGCCCGGCGCGGCGATGACGATGCGAATGTCGGCGACTTCCGCAACGTCGATTTCGTTTTGGCCGGTGCCGACGGTTTCGAGCAGCACAATGTCGAAGCCTGCGCCGTCAAGCGCGTCGACGATGCGAACGGCAGCAGGTGACAAGCCACCGAGATAACCGCGCGAGGCGAGCGAGCGGACGAAGACGCCGTCGTCGTCGAGCGCTGCCGTCATGCGGATGCGGTCGCCTAGGATTGCGCCACCAGAGATCGGGCTCGACGGATCAACGGCGATGACGCCGACGGTGCGGCCCTGCTGTCTCAGATGCGCGATGACTGCGTTCACGAGGGTCGATTTACCGGCGCCCGGCGGTCCGGTGAAGCCGACGACAAGGGCATGCCCCAGATGCGGCTGCAAAGCCTGCAATAAACCCGGTGCTGCCGCCGACAGGCGTTCCAGCTCTGTGATCACGGTTGAAATGGCGCGGCGCTCTCCGGCCCGCATGCGGTTAACGTAACCGTCGATATCGGCGTCGCTGATGCGGGCGGTTGGGGGAGGTGCTTCTGCGGTCGTCTTGGCCATAAGCGCTGATAAGAGGGAAGCGGCTCGAAAGCAACGGGTTGCAGGAGATTGCTATCGGCCTGTGAGTAACGGGGAGCCCTCGGCTGCGATCCCGCTTGCGGTATGCGATCCTTAGAATTGGCGACCGGGCTACGGGGGATATACCAAATTGCCGGACAAGGGCCACGGCATATTTCAAAATGCGGGCATGTCCGTAAAGACTCATCGCTCAGATATCGATGGTCTTCGTGCAGTCGCGATCCTTGGAGTGTTGGCCTACCATTTTGGGCTCGGTGCGCCCGGCGGCTACGGCGGTGTGGATGTGTTCTTCGTGATCTCCGGCTTTCTGATCGCCGGAATCATCAAGGCGGAGCTCGAGAGCGGCACATTTTCCTTGACGCAGTTTTACGCCCGGCGTGTGCGCAGGATCTTGCCGGCACTCGTAGTTTGCATCGCGGTTACGTCTGTCGTTGCCGCGCACATCTTCTTTTCCTTCGACCTCGTCCAGTACGGCAAGACGCTTGCCTCGGTCGTTACCGCTACCTCCAATTTCGCGTTCATTCACAAGTCTGCCAACTACTTCGCCAACGACGTTTCAGAAAATCCTCTTCTCCACACTTGGTCGTTAAGCATCGAAGAGCAATTCTATGCGCTCTTTCCTCTCATTGTGATGCTCCTCTTTCGGTACAGACGCAGTGCATTACTACCCGTTATGTTGCTTGCTGGGGCGACATCCCTGGCAGTGAGTATTTATCTGGTTGAACATCGCTCGCTGCGAGCTTTTTTTTCCACTGATGGCCGCGTCTGGGAATTGTTGATCGGGACTGTTCTTGCGTTCGGCGCGATCCCGCAACTGCGCCACCGTTTCGCACGTGAGGGCGCGGCGGTGCTCGGCGCGGCGATGATTATCGGCTGCTACGCCATCTATGGTGCCGCGACGCCATTTCCGGGGTTGGCGGCGGTGCCTTTGTGCCTCGGCGCGGCGCTGATCATCTACACCGGAACCAGCTCCGATGCCGACCAGCCCATGCCGCCGACGTTCGTTGCGCGCGTTCTCTCACTTCCTGCCGTGACGGTGGTGGGTGTGATTTCCTATTCGGTTTATCTTTGGCATTGGCCGTTGCTGGTGGTCGTGCGGTATCGTTTTTCCGATGCGTTCGAGGGCGCTGCGCTCGTGCAGATTTCGCTTCTACTGGCGGCGCTGAGCTTCGTGCTCGGCGCGATTTCCTGGCGCTACATCGAACAGCCGTTCCGCCGACCGATTGCACCGCAATTACGGTGGCGCGCATTCGCTGCAGCCGCTGTCGTTCTCCTATCGATTTTTGCCGGGGCGCGGTTCGTCGCGAAACATCCCGGCACTGTTCAAAACTGGCCGCCAGAAATCCTCGCGGTCACCGATCAAAATCCTTATCCTCTTCCTCCCACTGCGTTCGGTGCCAAGGCTATGCCGGGCTGGCCAGAGGAAACTTACGAGTTGGGCCGCGGGCCCGATGAAGCGAATACTCTCTTGTGGGGCGACAGCCACGCCATTGCGATGCTGCCTGGCTTTGTCGATTATCTGAACGCGCACAACACGAGCATGCTCACGTACGTTCACTACGGTTGCCCGCCGCTGATGAATGTCAATTTGTACGGCAACCAGTTCGCGATGAAGTGCCGGGGGCTCAATGATGCGTTTATACCGGCTTTGCTGAAGAGCAACATCAAGCGCGTTGTGCTGGCGGGTGTCTGGGAACAGTTGGGAGCGGGGCGGTTCGAAGTCAGCGAACCTCAGAAGAGCGCGGCCGTCAAATTCGAACCGTTCGACAAGGTCTTCGAAGCCACGGTCCGCACTCTGCTCGATCATGGTAAGGACGTTGTGATCGTCGGTCCGTTGCCGAACCCGAATTTTGAGGGCGCCGTCAGCGTTGCTCGGCATCTTGCTTGGGGGACGCCTCTCCACGACCCAGAGACGCTCGCTCATTTTAAGCGCCAAGACGAGAGCGTTCTCGCGCTTTTTTCGCGGCTCGGCCAAGAGATGAATGTTCGCGTGGTGTATCCTCACAAATGGATTTGCAACGATGCAACGTGTCCATACATGAAGGAGCGCATCGCGCTCTATCTCGACAGCAATCACTTGAGTGCCGCAGGAGCACGGCAACTCGCGCCGATGTACGCGCAGGTTTTCCAGCCGCATTATTTATCGTCGGCGGCCGTTTCTGATAGTCCACAATAACGGAATAGACCCGGGTTTCGTAGGCGCGTCTTTCATTCCTCACCGCGCATCGGGGGGTGCATTTTCGGCTGTCCTATGCAACGTTCACTTCACGACGGGAACGGGGGAGCGAGACTGGTGTCAAATGCCAGCCGGGCGGCCGAACACGCGCATGCGGGATCGGAATTAAAGTATCGTCCGGACATTGATGGATTGCGCGCTCTCGCCGTGTTGGGCGTGCTCGCCTACCATTTCGGCTTGGGGGTTCCCGGCGGCTACGGCGGCGTGGATGTGTTCTTCGTTATTTCCGGCTTTCTGATTGCCGGGATCATTAAAGCCGAACTCGAGGCCGACACTTTTTCGCTCGCGAATTTCTATGTTCGGCGGATACGCAGGATTTTGCCTGCGCTGGCGGCGTGCCTGTTCGTCACGACGGCTGCGGCGTCGGTGATTTTGTTTCCGCGTGACTTTCAGAATTTCGGACGGACTGTCCTCGCTGCGGCAACCTCGACGTCGAATTTCTTTTTCATGAATCGGACCGGCTATTTCGATGACGCCGCGATTGAGAAGCCGCTGTTGCATACATGGTCGTTAGGTGTGGAGGAGCAGTTCTATGTCGTCTTTCCGCTAACGCTCATGCTTTTGTTCAGGTTCTGGCGGGCGAGCGTGCTCTATGTGCTCGGAGCGGTTGTTGTCTTGTCCTTTGCCTATGGTTGCTACGCGGTCAATCATGCGCCGGAAAAAGCGTTCTTCTCGACGACCGGGCGAGCGTGGGAGCTTGGCATCGGTGTGCTTGTCGCTTTCGGGATCTTGCCAACTATTTCGCGGAGATTGGGGCGCGAGATCGAGGCGGGCATAGGCCTTCTGCTTATCCTGGGCGCTTATATTTTCTATGGTGATGGCACGCCCTTCCCAGGCATTGCCGCGCTGCCTCTTTGCCTTGGGGCAGCGATGATCATTCATTCTGGAACAGGGCCGACCCGGACGATTGTTGCGCGCGCTTTATCCGCTGCGCCGATGGTTGGCGTGGGTCTTATCTCTTACTCTGTCTACCTTTGGCATTGGCCGCTGCTGGTGCTCAGCGTTTATCGCTTTCCCAATGTCTTCGACGCTCACGCACCTTACGCGACGACAGCGCACATGCTGCTCGCTGGAGCCAGTCTGTTCATCGGCGCAATATCATGGGCATTGGTCGAGAAGCCGTTTCGTCGCGTGAAGGCTGGTCCGCGCGACGTTTTTGTTGCGGGCGCTGTTGCGACGCTTTCAATTGCCGTGCTCGCTTCCGTTGTCATCGTTCGTCCGGGCTGGTTGCAAAATTGGGGTGCCGAGATAGAGGCCATGCAATTCAAACGGGTGGTTCCCGTTAGATCGCTTGGCTTGGCGCGTGCCGAAGGATGGATACCCGGGACGTATTCGACGAACACAGCGGCCAGTGTCCCCGACACGATGCTGTGGGGCGATAGTTTCGCGGAGGCGCTTACGCCGGGCTTCGTCGATTACCAGAAGAAGACCGGCCACGGCATTATCTTATCGGCTGTGGCTGGTTGTCCGCCGCTACCTGGCGTGACGTTTCACCAGCGCGGCGGAGGTAAACTCTGCACGTCGCGTAATGCGAATATCCTGAAACTCATCGGCGCGTCGAAGATCCGTCGCGTCATTTTGGTCGCTCGTTGGTCTGTTTTTGCAAAGACCATGGTGCGCGATGCCAGCGGCCACCCGACAGTTTACGGCAACCAAGAAGGTGGCGATGGCTCTGTTCTGGCAACGGCTCTTGAGGCTGTTGTGCGCCAGCTGGTCACGCAAGATAGAGAGGTCGTCATCATCGGGCCGATACCGGCTCAATCGTTTGCGGTCACACCGGCGGTTGCAAAACACGTCGCCTGGGGATTACCTCTGCCCGCACCACTGACCTTTCAAGATTTCACGGAGGAGCAGCGGTCCGTGCTGTCACTGCTCTCACGCCTGGACAATATTCCGAACGTGCGGGTCGCCTATCCTCACACAGTGTTGTGCAGGGGTGATACCTGTCCGTACAGCATCAACGGTATACCCATGTACTCTGACGACGCGCATCTTTCGCCTGAAGGCGTGGCGAAGCTGAACCCACTGTTCGACGATATATTCTCGGATGGCGCTCACTCTTAGGGTGCGCTTAGAATTTTCGCAGCAGTTCCTGTTCTTTGCTCTCGGATATCGGGGCGGCTTTGCCGATGATCGAAGGCAGGATCTCCTCCGCCGTGTTGACGACGGTGAAGCTGACGTCCAGTCCGGCGCGGATAAAGGTCTCGGCCTTCATGTGATTGAGCAGGTTCAAGAACGGGTTCCAAAAGCCGTTGATGTTGGCGACGACGATCGGCTTGGAATGGCGGCCGAGCTGGGACCACGTCAACTGCTCGACGAGTTCTTCAAGGGTGCCGATGCCGCCGGGAAGCGCGACGAAAGCGTCGGCGCGATCGAACATCAACTGTTTGCGGACGTGCATGTTCTCAACGACGATCAACTCGTCGACGTCCTTCAGCATATGCTCGCGGCTGCCGAGGAATTCGGGGATGATGCCTGTCACCTTGCCGCCTGCTCCGAGCGCCGAGCGCGCGACTTCGCCCATCAGGCCCAGGCTGCCGCCGCCGTAGATCAGGCGGATGCCATTGTCGGCTAGCGCCTTACCGAGCTTTCGCGCTGCGATGGCGTAGGCGGTGTCGACGCCCTTGCCTGAGCCGCAGTAGACGCAGACGGCTTCAATCTTCGCGGGTGTATCAGGTTTCACAGTTGAATTTTGGGCGGTTTTATCGTTGGCCGGCTTCGTGGCCGGCATTTTTGTCATTTCGTTCATTCGTATTCCGATCTCAGACGATCTGTCTGCATTATTTAGTGTCGCCACGCCGTCCTGCCCAGGGTCGCCGGGAGCGTGATCCTAGCGCGCCTCGATATCGGGTTTGTGAGCCTCCGGTCACGCTTGCGACTCAATCGGCGCTCTCCGCCCCCGCCGGGGCTTACGCCGCGTGTGGACGTGTGCTTAGGTTTCTACAGGGGCTACAAGGCGATGTTATGAAGGACGGGGAACCTTCAGAAAAGGCAGCAAAAACCGCGTTTCGCTACGCGCGGACGGGTGCTGCTGCCGGGCTGCTCGTTTCGGCGGCGCTGTTGGCATTGCCGCTTGACGCAGCCAACGACCGGCCGGATGTGGGCAGGGGCCCCGTGCTGCCGGTTATCGACAGAAATTTTCGCACCATTGTCGCCCTCAACGACGACGACACGCTGGAGGCGGCGCAGGCTTCGCAACTGGTCGTCGCGCAGGATGCTTCCGAAGAAGCTCAGGCCCAGACTGAAACTCCGGCGCAGTCTGGTCAGGACGACAAGCAGACGCCGTGGCGAACGCGCGAACTCGGGCTGATCGATCGTCTGCAGGATTGGCTGGCGCGCGCCAATCGCGAGTTCCAGACTGTCATCATCCGGCGATTGTCTGTTGCGCCTCCGGGCGGTGGCGGTGATGACATCGCGCGCAAGCTCGAAGACGTAAAGGAAGAAGACGCTGAAGCGGCTCGGCAGAACGCCGAGGACGCGATCCTCGCGGCGCGGGCCAAGCAGGAGCAACAGGCCGCAACAGCCAAGCAAACCATGGAGCTGGCCAAAGAGGCCAAGCGCAAGGCTGACGAAGCCGAGGCTCAGCTGAAAGCCGAGCAGGAGGAGGAGAAACGTAAAGCTGCGGCGCTTGCCGAAGCGCAGCGCAAGGAAAGCGCGCGTCTCGCAGCCGAAGCAAAACGCATCGAAGATCAGCAGCGGCAGGCGGACGAACAACGCAAAGCCGACGAGCGGAAACGTCTCGAAGCGGCGCGTCTGGCCGCACAGCAGGAAGCCGACAAGAAAGCTGCCGCCGAGAAGAAGGCCCTGGAAGAGGCTTCGGCACGAGAAGCTGCGGCGAAAGCGGAAGCGGAGCGCCAGGCTCAGGAAGCGAAGGCTCGAGAACTCGCGGCAGAGCAAAGCAGACGCGAGGAAGAAGAGCATCAGCGCGCCTTGGCCGAGGCGGCGTCGGCGAAGGCTGCGGAAGAAAAGGCCAAGCAGGAGGCAGCTGCCCGCGCACTCGCCGAAAAACAGCGTATTGCCGAAGAGGACGCACAGAAGGCGCGCATCGCGAAAGCGGCCGAGGAAAAAGCTCGGGCCGAAGCTGCTGCGAAGGAAGCCGCCGAGAAGCAGCGCCTCGCTGAAGAGGCTGCGGCCAAAGCCGCAGCAAAAAAAGCTGCAGAAGAAAAGGCTCAGCAGGAGGCTGCCGCAAAGGCTGCGGCGGAGAAGCAACGGCTCGCTGACGAAGAGGCTGCGAAAGCGGCTGCCGTCAAAGCCGCTCAGGAAAAGGCGAGCCAGGAGGCCGCTGCGCAGGAAGCGGCCGATCGTCAGCGCATTGCGAATGAGGAAGCCGCAAAGAAAACGGCTGCGGCAAAAGCTGCCGAGGAGGGGGCCGCCGCAGCGTCAGCGCCCGTTATCGCCCGGAAAGAACCGGCTGTTCAGGCGAAATCGTCCAAGCCGCGTGTCGTTCGCGAGGCCCGGAACACGCATGTGGCGCATGGGCCGGTCGTCAAGCGCTGGGTACGTCGCGCGCACGTCCGCCGGGCAGGTGAGAGCCAGTGCCGGGACGCT
>JAFECH010000056.1 GCA_018242255.1 Pseudomonadota bacterium
AGTCCGCCCGAAAAGCGAGCTTGATCAAATGCAGCCGCGGCGGCTTTGCCGTGGTTTTACTGACGGATAGCCGATCTGCAGCATATCGGCCTCCGTCCACAGCTTCGCGCATTTTTCCCCGGCCATGCCATTGCGGCAGCCGCATGACCGAACCAACCTCATCCACGCAGTGAAAATGATTCGGGAACTCTCCGCCCAGGAGCACCCGCAAGGCAGTAGGACGACAAACGCCATGACGAAGCCCGCAACCGAAAAGCCGATGCGCCCGAAAGCCAACGCTTCGCCCTATTCGGCCGGCTGGGCCTTACTCGGGGTCGCCGGTCTCGGTTATCTTGGCGTCGCATTTTTTGCGCCGCAGCTCCTTCCCGATCTCTCGAGCGGCCGCCAGCACGCTGCCGAAACGACCGTCATGAAGGTCTCAGCGGACGTCGAGAGCTTGAAAGCGTCGCTGAGCAAGATCGAAAGCGATATCGCAATCGTCAAAGGCGACGTCGCGGCGCAAGCGACCCAGACGGAGCAACTGAGCTCGCAAGTGACGGCGCTTGACGACAAGGTCCGCCTCGCTCAGGCGCCTGCCGTCACCACCACTGCGTCGGCCGAACAACCAACGGGCACAGATGCTGCCCCGGTCGACGACGCGGACGGGGGCCCCGCTCCGCCGAAGATCATCAACTCGACGCCGCGCGTCGGCGCACCGATCGAAACCGGCAGCGTTGATAAGAAGACAGCAAGCAAGCCGATTTCATTCGGCACCGCCGTTGTGAAGCCGGCACCGCACCCCTACGGCATCCAAATCGCAACCGATCCTTCGATTGACGGACTTCGGATCACCTGGGGTGCCCTGTCGCAAATTCACCCTGAGCAGCTCAGCCACTTGAAAGCCCGCTACGCCGATGTCGGCACTTCGGGCAATCCGAGTTACGGTCTTATTGCCGGACCGGTGAAGTCGAAGGCTGAAGCGCGTAAGCTCTGCAAGGAACTTCTGGCGCAATCGATCAGCTGCAAAGTCAGCGATTATCGCGGCAACGTGCTTTAAAAAAGCATCCCGTAATAAGGCGGCGGGCCTCCATATGTGTAGCCCGCCCGAGTGTGAGGAGGCCGTCGGAACCGGCCCCGTCACCATGGCCAGGCGTTAGGGGCTATCCGTATTGAACGTATCGCACGCATCCATCCGGCCTGACTCCAGTCCGGCTTTGAACCAGTGGACACGCTGCGCCGCCGTTCCGTGCGTAAACGCATCGGGCACGACCCGCCCCGTCATCCGCCGCTGGATCATGTCGTCACCGATCTGAGACGCCGCGTTGAGCGCTTCTTCCACGTCGCCCGGCTGCAACCGCTTCTTCATCTGGTCGTTGAGATTGGCCCAGACGCCGGCGAGGCAGTCGGCCTGCAGTTCGGTGCGAACCTGAATCTGGTTAGCGGTCGCCTCGTCGCCCGCGCGTTCCTTCAGCTCCTGCACCTTTTGCAGAATGCCGAGCTGGTTCTGCACGTGATGTCCAACTTCATGCGCGATGACGTAAGCCTGCGCGAAGTCTCCGGCGACGTTGAAGCGCCGCTTCAGCTCATCATAGAACGCGAGGTCGATGTAGACCTTCTGATCGAGCGGACAATAGAAAGGACCCATCGCCGTCTGGCCGACGCCGCACTGCGTACGCGTCGCGCCGTTGTAGATCACAAGCTTGGGATCGGGATAGTTGCGGCCGAAGCTCTTGAAAACCGCCGTCCAGACATCCTCCGTATCGGCCAGAACTTTGCCGATAAATTCCTTCTCGGCATCATCATTGTTCGCCGTCTTCGACTGCGATCCGGGTAGCCCGGGGATGTTCGACGGCGAACGGTCAGGCCGTTCTGTCGTCTGCGGCAGTTGTGGCATCTGGATCTGACTGTTTGGTCCGAGCAGAACGTCGAGCGGGTTGATGCCGAAGAACAGCATCACGGCGCCGATGATCAGCAAGGTCGTAATACTGAACCCGCCACGACCAATTGGAATTTGAATGCCATTGCCACCCGGAAACCGGAAACCTCCACCGCCGCCGTCTTGACCGCGACGGTCCTCAATATTGCTGCTTTCCCGGTCGTTTTGATCGTAGCGCATCGCGGACCTTCATTATGACGATTGCATTACGATCCGGCAGCAGAACATCAGCGCAGACCGCAATGCTTCGCGCTCATACTGCACGGGGAAATAGCCTTTACAAGGGCCTCATTTGGAACGTCCGGCTGGCGGCTGCGCGATTAGGATTGTGGTTCCTCGCCGCGAGCGCGCTTCGTCTTTGAAGCGCCGGGAAGCACCAGGAGTTCTGGCATTGCAGCAAGACCTTTTGTCTTTGCCAGCGGTCGCAAGAGCGCGCGGACGCTGCGGGAGGCCGCGACCGTGCCCTGATCCGCATAAGCTTCGTGATTGCGCTCGATCTCAGCCAGATCGTAGCGATAGTTGACCATCAGGCCGTGTGCTTCGCGCAAGCCCTTCTCGGATATATCGCCCAACCAATTCAGCCGTTCCAGACGCGCACCGTTTCCGAGATGAAACCGCGCTACCTGATCGACCGGGCGTTCATCACTCGAGCGCGCCGAAAGATAATAATAGGCGGCAAGCCCCATCAGAGCCGATTTCAGCTCGTCCGTGCCGGGCGCATCCTTGACGGCTTCCTCGACCCAACGCGGATCACGCAGGCGCTGGAGCGCGTTGCGATCCTCGACGCTGATCGGCACATCGCTGCCGCTCGCGAGCGCGCGATCGAGCCAGCGTGCGAAACTCGGCGCCGGCGACAGCGTGACGAACGTTTTCAGCGTCGAAACATCCCGCGCCAGATCTTCGACCACCTGCTTCAGCAGGAAGTTGCCGAACGAGACGCCCTTGAGGCCCTCCTGGCAGTTCGAGATCGAATAGAACACCGCCGTCGTCGGCGGCGCATCATCCTCAGACGAACGGCCATCGAGCACAGTCGAGATCGCGTCAGGCGTATCGCGCATCAATGCGACCTCGACGAAGATCAACGGCTCGTCGACGAGCGCCGGATGGAAAAACGCGAAGCATCGTCGATCCTTCGGATCTAGACGCCGGCGCAAATCATCCCAGCCGCGAATTTCGTGCACGGCTTCGTACTGAATAATCTTTTCCAGGATCGCAGCGGGCGTCTGCCAGTCGATCCGGCGAAGGACCAGAAACCCGCGGTTGAACCACGAGCCGAGCAACCGTTCCAGATCGCGGTCAACGGCAGCTAGTCCCTCGTCCGACTTGATATGACGAACGAGGTCGGCGCGCAGCGCCACGATTTCAGCCGTCGCACCTGGCGCAAGATTGAGCCGTCGGAAGAATTCGAGCCGCGGGCTGTAGGACGCCCTCTGCAGCCGTCCCAGCGTCTTCTCGGATGGGTTGTCGAGATAATTGCGTGCGGCCTCTGCAACGTCGGCGGCGTCGGGTTGCAGATCCTCCGCAAGGAAATGATAGAACGCCAGCCGTTCCTCGCTGCTCGCCTTTTTGAGCTGATTGAGAAGCTGACGCGCAATCGCAACCCCGGAGGCTTCACCCCGGCCCGACATCAGCGCTCGTGACAGAACCTCAATCGACTCTCCCGCGCTGTCGCGAAACAGTGCCTTCGGCAGGAGTGCCCGCCCCTGCTCGGCAACGGTGGCCATCAATTCCTGGAAGAACGAGACGTTGACGCGGTCTGCCATGGGTGTGGATCGGGCTCCTGCCGTTAATGATTGCTTAACCCTATCGGTCGAGCATCCCGTCGCTGCTTGTATAAGGCATTTTCCTCATGACCGATCGCTTTTCAACCGGCTGGCCCACGTCGAGCCTAGGCGCGGCAAATAACGACACCGGCCGCGTGGCATTCTGCGGACCCTACGTGCTCTCCGCGATCACCGGCTACGGAATATCCAAGATCGAAGACGTCATTCGTGAAGGGCGCGAATTGCCTCCGCACCGCAAGCCGGTCGTGCGCGGAACCTACTCTGACGAGGTCGAAGCCGCACTTGCCTACTTCGGCTACCGCATGGAGCTGAAAGAGAGCCACATGCACCGCGCCAGGAAAGAGCGGCCGACGCTCTGGACCTGGATGCAGAAGCCCAGAAGCGCCTGGGCCTATTACATTTTGGCTATTCACAAGGGTAAGGAAGGCCACTGGATTCTCGTGAAGGGCGTCAAAATGTGCGACACCTTCACCGAAGGCAAATGGACGTTCGTCGTCGACGGCCCCCACCGCGGCTGCCGCATTATGGAAATCTTCGAGGTCCGTAAGGCTCACGACGCCTGATTTTTCCGGCTGAACCGCCGGTTTCCCTTCCATGAACGCCACCTGAACTCGCGCGTCAGGGCTTATTCAAACCTTTGAGCCTATTGTCTTCCCAATATGGTTGTGGGGGACTTGGCAAAGGAGAAAGGCCGTGTCCGAATTTCTGCGTTCCGGAGCCATCATGCTGATGGCCGTCGCCGTAATGGCTGCTGGCGTTATCGTGTTTTTCTACGGTTGAGCCGCAGCGCTTGACATGGCGCAAGACAAGCGCCCGAAACGTCTTGTCGCGACCTGCAAGTTACGCCACTTAGAGGGGGCCTTTCCGGCCCCTTTTTCATTGGCGACATGCGCGGCGACTCTTGGCTGATATCTCATATTCTCTCATCAAAGATGCGCAGGCGCGCCTGACCGATTACCTGACGCCGTCGATCCGGCTCGGCGTAACAGGCCTGTCGCGTGCCGGCAAAACTGTCTTCATCACGGCGCTCGTCCGCAATCTCGTTTGTGGCGGTCGCCTGCCCTTTTTTGCCGCCGACGCCGAACACCGCATTGTTCGCGCCTATCTTGAACCGCAGCCCGACGATAGCATCCCCCGGTTCGACTATGAGGCGCATCTGGCTGACCTGCTCGCCACGCCGCCGCGCTGGCCGGAAAGCACCAAGCGCATCTCCGAGCTGCGCGTCACCATCGAATACCGCTCCGCTTACGCTCTGAAGCGCCTCGCCGGATATTCGAAGCTTCACGTCGACATCGTCGATTACCCCGGCGAATGGCTGATCGACCTGCCGATGCTGGAACAGGATTTTCGCACCTTCTCGGCTGGCTCCCTGGCGCTCGCGCGGTCGCCGTCGCGCGCGGACCATGCCAAGCCGTTTCTGGATTTTCTCGCAGGCACCGATCCGGCCGCCGCCGAAGACGAGCAGATAGCGATCACGGGCGCGAAACTCTTCACCGCGTACCTGCGCGCTATGCGAGACAGCGGCGCGCAATCGACGCTTGCACCTGGTCGCTTCCTACTGCCGGGCGAACTCGACGGGTCGCCCCTGCTGACCTTCTTCCCGATGCCGCTGACGTCTGAGGAACGCCCGCCGCGCGGATCGCTCGCCGCAATGATGATGCGCCGCTTCGAGAGCTATAAGACGTCGGTCGTCAAACCGTTCTTCAACGATCACTTCGCCAGGCTTGACCGCCAGATCGTGCTGGTCGATGTGTTGACAGCACTCCATCGCGGCGCCGACGCCGTTGGTGATTTGGAACGCGCCATGACCGACATTTTGCGCGCCTTTCGTCCCGGTGCAAACTCGTGGCTATCCATGTTCCTCGGCCGACGTATCGATCGCGTTTTGTTTGCCGCCACAAAAGCCGACCACCTGCCCGCCTCCAGCCACGACCGCCTCGAAGCCATCCTGAAAGAAATCGTCGACGAAGCGGTGAAGCGCGCCCAAACCGAAGGCGCTGGCGTTCATGCGCTGGCATTGTCAGCCCTTCGTGCAACGCGCGAAGCGACCGCCAAGCAAGGCGGCGAAAGGCTGCCCTGTCTACGCGGCACACCGATCAAAGGCGAGCGCATCGGCACGGTAACATTCGACGGAACGGCCGAAGCCGCGATCTTTCCAGGCGACCTACCCGCCGACCCGAAGGCCGCACTGAACGCTGCGCGCCATGCCAAATCGGCCTCCCTCGAACTCGTCCGCTTCGCACCGCCGAAACTTGCTGACACGCTGCCAGACGGCAAGCCGGCCGCATTTCCCCATATAAGGTTAGACCGCGCTCTCGATTTCCTGATCTCGGACTATCTCTCATGAGCTTCGAGGACAACGCACCGCCGCCGCGAAAACCCCGTGTCTTCAAGGCGGACGACATCACCGAAGACACGGACTTCGCAGCAGACGCTATTCTGGAAGGCGGCGCAGTCACGTCACGGCGTTCCGGCGTTCCGGCGCGGCGGCTTTCGGTCAACGACATCAATCGCGGCTTCCGCTTCGGCAGCGTCATGCTTTCGGCGATGGGTGCGTTGGCTTCGATCGCAGCCGGTTTATGGTTCACGCGCTTCGTCTCGATCGCGCTCGAACGCCAGGACTGGATCGGCTGGATTGCCTTCGGGCTGATGGTCATTATCGGCCTGGCGCTGCTCGGGATCGTCCTACGCGAACTCTTGGGCTTTCGCCGCCTCGCTCGTCTCGCAAAGCTGCGATCTCTCGTTCGCACGACAATTGCCAAGCCTGACGTTGCAGCCGAACGCAAGGCCGTCTCCGCGCTTCTCGCCCATTATCGCGGCCGCCCGGATCTCGCGTGGGGTCTTGCGCGTGTCAAAGACCATTCCGGCGATGTCTTGGAGCCAGGCGAATTGCTTCGCCTGTCGGATCGCGAACTGTTGCGGCCACTCGACGTCGAGGCCCGCAAGGTCATCCTGGTGTCCGCCAAACGCGTGGCGACGGTGACTGCGCTGTCGCCAATCATGTGGATCGCCATGGGTTATGTGCTGGTCGAGAACGTTCGTATGTTCCGGGCGATCGCTAGTCTCTATGGCGGCCGTCCTGGCCTTCTCGGTGCCCTTCGCCTCGGGCGCAACGTCGTCGGTCACATCATCGCGACCGGAGGCATCGCTATGACAGACGATCTCCTTGGACAGTTCGTCGGCCAGGACGTACTACGGCGGCTGTCAAGGCGTCTCGGCGAAGGCGCATTTAACGGCGCACTCACATCGCGACTAGGCGTCGTCGCCGTCGAGGTGATCCGGCCGCTGCCCTACCTCGACTCCGAGCCGCTGCGCGTGCGCGAGATCTTCAATGAATTGATCCGCTCGCTTCGCGGTGCCGACAAGCAGGCCGAAGGTTAGTAGGCTGAAATGCCGATACCGCAGCCGCCGCTAAGCGGCGGCTGCATCCGGCAGCGGGCTGAGTGCGCCGGGCGTCGTCATTTTCCGTTCCCAATCGCGTGACCTGTGCCCGGCATCGACCAAAACCGGCGGCGGCCTGCGATCTTCGTTCGTCGACAAAGCCCAGCGCTCGATCGGACCGGCGCGGAGTGACGTCAGCCAACTCACCGGGCCTGCCAGAACGAGCCCGCCGATCACCGGTGACATCCAGGCAAGAAGTGCCGGCGACACGGTATAGGTAATGGCGCCGACAATACCGCCGATAGCCGTCTGCCAGCGAGCAAACCACATCGCATCGTCGAACGTGATCGCGCCGTCGTTGCGCTTCTGCGGCTTCCAACCGGAATCTCGTCCGGCGAGAATTTCGGCGGCACCGACCGTCTGCGTCACCATGAAGATCGGTGCGATCAGCATCGAATAAATCGTCTCGATCAGCACGCCGATCGTCACTCGAATGGCGCCGAAGAAATTCCGCTCTTTACGCATCTGCTTCCAGGCGAGCACCAGCCCCAGTGCCTTCGGCAACAAGACGACGACCATCGTGCCCATGAACAGACGCAGCGCAGCTCCCGGATCGATCGTCGGCCAGATCGGAAACAATGTCTTGTCGTCGCGGAAATAGCTCGGGATCAGCTGTTGGCCTTGCAGCGCCAGCACCACGCCGACGATGAGCGACATCGCCCAGACACCCGATATTAAATAGGAAGCGGCCCCCATACCGAGGTGCAGACGGCCCATCGGCGTCAGTCCCGGCTGCGAGACGATCGCTAGATGCTGAAGATTGCCCTGCGCCCAGCGGCGGTCGCGCGCCACCACATCAATGATGTTCGGCGGCATCCCTTCGTACGAGCCTTCGAGTGATGACATCATATGGACGCCATACCCGGCACGCTGCAGCAGAACCGCCTCGACGAAGTCGTGGCTCATAATGTGTCCGCCGAATGGTTTTCGCCCCGGAAGGTCCGGCAACCCGGCAGCCGACGCAAACGCCGCCGTGCGTATGATCGCGTTATGGCCCCAGTAGTTGCCCTGGTCGCGGTGCCAAAATGCAATGCCCGCAGCCACCGCCGGTCCATATGTATTGCACGCGAATTGCTGCAGGCGTTGTAGAAGCGTTTCGCCGCCGACGAGACGAGGCACGGTTTGAATAAGGCCCGCCTTGGAATCACCTTCCATTGCGGCCGCCAGCGACACGAGCGTTGCGCCCGACATCACGCTGTCGCCGTCCAGAATGATGAAAGATTCATAAGAGGCGCCGAAACGCTCTACCCAGTCGGAGATGTTTCCGGCTTTGCGCGCCGTGTTCTTAAGCCGGCGGCGATAGTAGACCGGCGCGAGACCGTCGAGTTCGAGAGCAAGCGCTCGGTAGACGGCCGCCTCTTTAGCGCCGTCGTCGTCGCCGCGCGTATCCGAAAGAACGAACACATCGAAATTCTCGTTGCGGCCGAGGTCTGCGAGTTCGCGCACCATCGCTTCGATCGCGCCCGAGATCCGCGCTGGATCTTCGTGATAGACGGGAAACAGCAACGCCGTGCGCGCGGTCAAGGGCGATGACGGCGGTGGTGGGTCGATCGTGTCAGGTTGCTCGCCGATGAACAGCGGCAGAAATCCCAATGCCGCGCTCAGACTTCCGATGGCGATCCATCCGAACGCGATCGTCGACAGAATGAGAAAGAGAAACTGCACCGGCGTGATGACGACGAACGATAAAATGCTGAACAGCTCGTGCGCGAACGCGGCGGTTAAAACCGCGGCGCCGGCGAAAATCGCCGTACGGGGCACCCAGTACCCACGGCGACGGACTTCGGTGCTCGCGTGTGCCGGCGAGGAAAAATCCTGCGTCGGCATATCGAGAGGCGCCGATGGCGGCAGATGCCACCACGGCCCCGCGTCCGGCGATGGCTTGGAATACGATGTGACTTCCGGCATATCGCCTATGAAGTTTTCGTTTACGGCTTTGTCCATCGATAGAGCCAAGTCTCCGAGACGGGTTGATCGCCTGCCTTCAGAACGCAACGAAGTTCGATGAGTTCATTATCGCCCGTGTTTAGATTGAACGACACACGAACGCCGGAGATCTCAGGATTCCGCTGGACATTGACGTTTGAAATCTGACCAGCGCTCGCAGACAAATCCACGGCTGGCAGATCCTTCGCATCTTTGACCGATGGTCCTGCCAGATCGATGACGAAAACGATGATGCCTGGCTTTTTGCCATTACCCACACGCGTCTTGACGACGCGGGCGCCGGCCCAGGCTTCTGGAACATCACGGCCCCAGTAAATTTTGTAGTTAAAAAGATGCGGGCCGCCCGCTGCTAACTGCTTCGACGGCTTCCAGTAGGCGGCGATATTATCATGAATCTCGTCTTCGATGGGGATCTCGACGAGTTCGACGAACCCTTCCCCCCAGGGACCTTCCGGCTCGACCCACACGGTAGGCCGCCGCTCGAAATGACTCTCAAGATCCTCATAGTTATGGAAGTCGCGGTCGCGCTGCCAAAGCCCGAAGCCCTTCGGGTCTTTGTCCATGAAGGCGCTGAGCTGCAGCGTCTTCGGATTATTTAACGGTCGCCAAAGCCGCTCACCCCCCCCATTAATCATGGCGAGACCTTCACTGTCGTAAACGGCCGGACGAATGTCTTCCACCCGGCGTTGGCTCGATTGTCCGTGAAAGAACATGCTCGTCAGCGGACCGATCCCAACGTGGCTCAAGGCAACGCGCGGATACAAAGTTGCCTCGACATCCATAACCGTGGTCTCTCCGGGCGAGATCGCAAACCGATAGGCGCCGGTCGTCGACTGACTGTCCAGCAACGCATGGATAACCAGTTCAGTGGCAATCGGTTTCGGCCGTTCGATCCAGAAGCTTCGGAAAAATGGGAATTCTTCGCCGCCAGGCTGCGCGGTATTGAGCGCGAGACCGCGAGCCGAGGCGCCGTAAACCTCGCCGCGACCAACTGCCCGGAAGTAACTCGCACCCTGGAAGACCGTGTACTCGTCGAACGCATCGGATCGATTGATGGGTCCGTGGATACGAAATCCGGAAAATCCGAACGGCGCCGCATCCGGACCGGGGCCGATCAGCGGCCCGAAGGAAAACAGCTTGTTGTCGGCGACGAGCCGAACTGCCTTGCCGCCGTCGACGATCCACAGATCGACCGGCACGTCGTAGAGCCAGCCCATGGCGAAGGGCTGAATCTGGAAATCGAGATGGTCGCCTTTCCAGATCGCCTTCTCCGACCGAAAGCGTATGTCGCGGTACTGGCTATAACTCAGCTTATTGAACGGCGGCGGCAAATCCATCGTCGGCTTGACGAAGGGTTGGTCCGAAAGCCGCTTGGCCTCGGTTTTGACCGTCGTCGTCCCGAACGTCGTTCCCTGCTGGCTCTGTTGTGGCGCCGGTGACGCCCCATCCGCATAAGCATCAGTGACGGCCAACGCCATCTTGGCGAGGCCCATGGCAAAAGTTCCTGCGACCGCCTTCTCAAGCAGTACCCGGCGGTCGACGATTTTTCCTGTCATTTCCGATATCAGCCAAGCTTCAAGGCGAGCACGTTCCAGCCCCAACGCTACCGCGAGAAAGCCTCGACGAACAGTCCACGACTGCTATCTAACGATTGTGGCAGATTTTCCACGCGCGGGGTGTCGTCGTGTGACTTTCTCGTCAATGAATTATGAAGTTACTAGGCTGCTGTTCGCTGCTTCCGGCCCATCAACGCGACAATCAAATTCCCTCAGGTGTTTCCCTAGCCCAACGCTGACGGCTATAGGTTGCCGATACGCAAGCTTGGGGGACGGGCGGCGTGGAAGGGGGAAAACGCCGATGACGCAATTTCCGGAAAGCACGCTTGTCGAGGCCATCATGTCCGTCCGCGGGCAGATCGATTTCCTCTGGCAGTTTTTTGTCACTGTCCACATCGCATTGTTTGCACTTTTGCTGATTTATGACCCCCCGCCCGAAGGCCT
>JAFECH010000057.1 GCA_018242255.1 Pseudomonadota bacterium
AAGGCTGACGTTCGCTCCGATCTCGACCACGCCTATCGCTATCTCCGTCGCTTGGAGCACCGCGTTCAGATGGTCGCTGACGAGCAAAGCCACGATGTGCCGGCAGAGCCTGTAGCGCTCGAGTCCTTCGCGCGGTTCGCTGGATATGCCGACGTGGCCGAGCTGTCAGCGGCCTTGCTGCCGGTCCTTGAAACCGTCGAGAAGCACTACGACGGCCTGTTCGAAGAGCCGCCGCAGACGTCGACTGCGGGCGCCAACCTTGTCTTCGCCGGAGCCAAGGACGATCCGCGCACGCTGGAAGAACTAAAGCGCCTTGGATATTCGCAGCCGACACAGGTTCTCGCCATCGTGCGGGGCTGGCACCACGGCCGCGCGCCGGTCGTCAGATCTCCCCGTGCGCGCGAACGTCTGACGGAGGTCCAGCCGCTCTTGATCGAAGCGCTCGCCGACACCGTCGATCCGGATGGCGCGATTGCGAGCTTTGACCGCTTCCTCGCTGAGCTTCCCTCTGGGGTGCAGCTTTTCTCGTTGCTGAAGGCGCAGCCGGGATTGATCCGCTTGTTCGCGGACATCATGGGCTCGGCTCCGCGCTTGGCCCACATCCTGTCCCGTCGTCGGCGGCTGTTGGACGCCGTGCTCGATCCGCAGGTTTTGGGCAGCGACTTCAACGGCGTCGCCATCGACGAAGTCGTGGCGAAAGCGTTCGCCGCCGCCCGCACGACGAGCGCCGGCGATCCGATGCAGGAAATCCTCGACACGGCGCGGCGGATCGGCAGCGAGCAGGCTTTTCTCGTCGGCGTTCGAATTCTTACCGGCAGCATTTCGGCGACGGAAGCAGGCGTCGCCTACGCGACCATTGCTCAGCGGCTGATCGCGGCGCTTCTGGGCGAGGTCACGCGCGAGATGGAGCAGGACCACGGCCGCGTGCCGGGTGGAGCTGCAGCCGTCGTCGCCATGGGAAAGCTCGGCGGCCGCGAAATGACGGCAGCTTCGGACGTCGATCTCATTCTGATTTACGATTTCGATCCGGCCGCTGAACAATCGGACGGCGAAAAGCCGCTAGCACCATCGCACTACTACACGCGACTGACGCAGCGCTTGATCAACGCCATTTCGGCACGCACCGCAGAAGGGGCACTCTACGACGTCGATATGCGCCTTCGCCCCTCCGGCCAGAAAGGCCCCGTCGCGACGCGGCTATCGAGCTTCACGAATTATCAGACCAGCGAGGCCTGGACGTGGGAACACATGGCGATGACGCGAGCGCGCATCATCGCCGGCTCACGGGAGCTATCAGCACGCATCGAAGCCAAGATCCATAAGATCCTGACGGCCAGACGAGACCGCGCCACCATCGCCGCTGACGTGCTCGATATGCGCCGCCGCGTCGAAGCCGAGAAAGCGACGTCGGATATTTGGGATCTGAAGCAAGTCCGCGGCGGCCTCGTCGATCTGGAATTCATCGTTCAGTTTCTGCAGCTGGTGCACGCCGCCGAGCATCCGGCAATCCTAAGCCAGACGACACTAGTGGCCCTGGCGGCGGCGGCATCCCAGGGCGTTATCCATAACGATGATTACCTTCTGCTGGCACGTGCCGGCCAATTGCTGCACGATCTGACGCAGGTGCTCCGATTGACCATCGAAGGGCCCTTCGACCCGGCGTCGGCGCCGAAAGGCTTGAAATTGCTCCTGGCGCGATCAGGAGATACAACCTCTTTTGAAGATTTGGAAACAAAGTTGAAACAAACGCTTGCAGACGTATCAGACGCGTTCAATCGGCTGATCGTTTAGGTTTTTTTCCGCCCAGCGACGGATTGTGGCGGGCCGAGACGTTCTTGCGATAACCGACACGGAAAGCCGTCCTTCGGGGCGGCTCCATCCGAGGCGTTGGAGCGCAAGGCAGGCGAATAGGATGTCGAGGGGATTAGTGGCGGCGACGAGGACGGATGGCACTCCGGCCGCACCGCGACCGGTGGCCGAAAGCCGAGCCGATGAGGCTATTCTCGTTGCCGCGGTCGGTCGCGGCGACGGCGATGCATTTCGCCTGCTGATGGCCCGCCATCTCGGAAGCATCGTCTCCGTGGCGCGCCGGATGCTGCGGGACGACGCGGAGGCGGAGGACTTGGCGCAGGAAGCATTCTTGCGGCTGTGGCGTTCGAGCGGAACGCTGGAAATCGGCCCGGCTGGTATCAGGCCGTGGTTGCGCCGCGTGGTTTCGAATTTGTGCCTCGACCGTGTACGCGGTCAGAGCCGTGTGTCGGTGGTGGAAGAATTACCTGAGGTTCCCGAGCCCGCAAAACAGCTCGTCAACCTCGAAAGTCTGGATACGCAGCGCCGGGTTGAAGCGGCGATGCAGAAACTGCCGGACCGGCAGAGGCTGGCTCTTACCCTCTTTCATTTCGAGGGAATGAGCCAGATCGAAATCGGTCAGGTCATGGGTGTGTCGGATGAAGCTATCGAGTCTCTGCTCAGCAGGGCGAGACGACAGCTGAAGACGGAGTTGAAGTCGGAATGGGAGTCGCTGCGCAATGATAGCGAACTCTGAAGTGCGGGAGACGGCAGGACAATGTCACGCAATAGTTTAGGCCCCGTGGGGCTCGATAAGCTGGAGGCGGCGCTCGATACGTACGGAGCGGACCGTACGCGATGGCCTGCACCCTTGCGCCTTTCGTTGTCAGGTCTGATTGCCGGCAACCCCGATGCCCACAGAATGCTGAAGGACGCCGAGGCTTTCGATCGGCTGCTGGACAAAGCGCCGCCTTATGATGCGACACGCCTCTCTAAATTGAGCGACCGCATCGCAATGGCGGCGGAACGCCAGCCGCGCCTTGTCACCAGTCAGGAGCGGACGCAGACGTCCAGCCGAACCGCGAAGCCGGTTCTTCGCCGTCACCACGGCCTTGCCGCGACGGCCCTTGCCGCGTCGCTTGTGCTGGGCGTATTCGCTGGGCAAATGAAGGTCTTCACCTCGACCGCCGATGCGGTTCTTGGCGACAATAACGCTTCTTCGACCGTCAGCAGGCAGGTCGCCTTCACGGACGATGGCGATAGTTTTCTCGATGAGGATCTGCTGTGACGGTCAACGTCGATCAAGCCCGGCCGGCGGGTCCTCCGCGGTATCTTTATCCTAGCTTTATTGCTTCACTGGCCCTGAACCTATTGTTCATCGGCTTGTTTGCGACCGCCGTTTGGCATCACCACGAGGAAGATAAGACGAGGAATCGCGGTTTCCTCGGATTTGTCAGTCAGTTGCCGCCTGATACGCAGGCGGAGATCCGGCAGCAGGTCCTTGAGAAGCGCGCTGCGATGAAGGGGTTGCGTGAGAACATCCGCAAAACCTGGGTGGACGCCAACGCCATGCTGACGGAAGAGCCTTTCGACAAGGCGAAGTTCCTGGCGGCGCTCATGCAGCTCAGGACGGCCGAAGATGCCTTTAAAGGCGCGATCTACAATGCGGTCGCCGACACCGCAGTTCAATTGACGCCCGACCAACGCAAGCTTCTGCAAGAGTGGCGCGAAAAGCGCCACGCCTTTATGCTAAATCGGCACGGTCCCCCGGACGGCGACAAGCCGAAATAATAACGGCAACGGCGCCTATGCAAGGCGCCGTTGCCCTGGCTTTTTTTCTTCTTCTTTTTTTACTTAGGCTGCGGTCGCGAAAAGATCGGCCTGGGCAGCGCGCACAAGGCGCACCGCAACCGACCACTCGCCATTCTCCGCGACTGGGCTATTCAGCTCCGCTCCCGACAGCTCGCAGAATGTTCGCGCCAGAATAATTCCAAAACCGTCTTCCGGCTGCACGTCGACGCCGCCAACGAGCGACAGAGAGAGGTGCACGGCTTCGCCGGCGGCTTTCGTCTCAATCCGCAGCACCGCGCCCGGAGCCGCACGACGGCTGGCTTCCGCAATGAGATTGATCAGCATCTGACGCGTGGCCTGATGATCGCCGACAATCTCGGTATCGCCTTTGATGT
The DNA here is from genome assembly GCA_018242255.1 of Pseudomonadota bacterium. Lineage (GTDB taxonomy): Bacteria > Pseudomonadota > Alphaproteobacteria > Rhizobiales > Hyphomicrobiaceae > Hyphomicrobium_B. The sequence continues at coordinate 3,975 of JAFECH010000057.1, forward strand.
CGATAGCGACGGCAATAGACAGTGCAGCAAGATCTGGCGCCACAAAAGCGCATGCGTCATCGACGACCGCCCGGATCTTGCTCGTTTCGCGATGCCGCTTTCGCTCCGGGGCCGTCAGTAGTGCCGTGATCGCCAGGGCGTCTTCCGCCGACTTGAGCAGGATGCGGCCGCTCGTATGAATATCGCGGGCATAGCCGCTGTAGCTCGATCCAAGAGGTCCGAAAACTTCATTCGTCATCAACTCCGAGAAGCCGAGCACGGCATTGAGCGGAGTTCTGAGCTCGTGGCTCATATGGGCCGTCAACTTAGCCCAGGCTGCACGATCCAGGCCGGGCTGCACGGCAGGCGTGCTGAGAAGCTCCGGGAAGCGCATCTGGCGTCCGGTGTCGGCGTTGAAGGCTGAGCGGTCTTCCGGCTCACTGCGCTTCTGCACGGCGTCTGCACCGTCCCGCGCAAGCGGCTGCCACGGCAGCATGACGACCAGGGCAGCAAGCCCTGCGCCAGCCACAAAGAATACGTTTGAAAGCATATCAGGGCTGAGCTGGGGAATAAGAGCACCGGCAGCCGTCAGCACCGCAGCGAGACTAAGAAAGAGACCGCGGTATGAGAAATTTCGGCTTCCGGCTGCAGCGCAAGGCGCGCCGGTGTGCTGCGATCCAAAGCCGCTGAACGCGGCAATACTTCCCCGTTGAGGAACGGACCAGGTCCGAGCCATCCTCAAATTCCCCTGCTGAATTTTGGTCTAAGTGCCCCGCCCCACAAGGCCGAAGACGATCATGTCTCCGAGCATGATTCGAGCTTCGCCGATTTGCGACTCACCTGTCGAGGGAGAAAAAATCGCTTGGGAATCAATTTTGTCGGTCTTTCGACGACCTGAGCAGAACAGCCGTTGGCTGTGGCCAAAATGCTCCAAAATCTGTTTAGTCGTCGAGCATCCGCGTGACCATTTCCAAGCAATCACGCGATAGCCGCGGCGCCGAGGACACCCTTTTCAGCGCCCCTTTGGCGAGGCTTTTCCGCTTGGTTTCAAGCGCCCGATAGCTTCGGAACGCCGCCAGCATGCGCGCGGCGACCTGCGGATTGAGAGGATCGATTTCGAGCACCTTGTCGGCCAGGAATTCGTAGGCAGCCCCATCGGCGCGGTTGAATTGCAGTGGATTGCCAGAAGCGAACGTTCCGATGAGCGCGCGTACCTTGTTCGGCGTCGTGATCTTGAACAGAGGATGCCGGCAGAGCGCCTTTACCTCTTCGAGCGTTTGCTCCCGCGGTGACTGCGCCTGCGCCGCAAACCACATGTCGATGACGAGATGATCGTCTTTCCAGCGTTCGAAGAAATCGTTGAGGACGCTTTCGCGTCCGGGAGCGTCGACGCCCGCGATAAGAAACATCGCGTGGCAAGCATCCGTCATGTTGGAGGCCTTGCGATAGTGCGCTTCGAGCCGCGCAAAGTCTTGCTCGGTCTCGCGCATCGTCAGCAGCGTCAGCGCGGCGTTGCGCAGCGCGCGCCGCCCGGCGTTCTTTGCGTCAGGTGAGAATTTCTTCTCGCGTGACGCGCCTGCATAAATCGCTTCGAGATCGCTCGCCAGCTTCTCGCCGATCGTGCGGACAAACGCGCGGTGCTCGCCGAAGATTGCAGCGTGATCGACCTTCGCTGCCTTTTCGCGCGCGACGTCGGCAACCGACGGTAATTTCAAAAGCTCGGCCTTGTACGCGTCGTCAAGACCGGAGTCGCGCAGAGCATAACCCAACGCATCGGTAAGTTTCGCAGCCTTAGCGGCGGCGAGAGATTTCGGCCGTTTAGCATCGAGCAGCGCCAGGACGCTTCGCGTCGCGTAGGCATTGGTCGCCTGCCAGCGATTGAAGAGGTCGCTGTCATGGTGCATCAGGAACGCGAGGTCCTGATCGGTCAGCTGCATATTGATCGCGACGGGAGCAGAAAAGCCCCGGAGCAGCGACGGCACCGGCCGGGAGCCGATGCCCTTGAACGTGAACGTCGTCGTGCGTTCGGTGACGGCCATGACGCCGTCGCGGATCTTGACGCCGCCCTGGACTTCAAAATCCAGCTCTTTGCCGTTCTCGCCCAGCAACGCCATGCTGATCGGGATGAAGTAGGGCTGCTTTTTGGCTTTGCCCGGCGACGGCTTCAAGACCTGATGAACCGTCAGCTCCGCCGATTTCTTGCGTTTGTCGTAGGTCAGGTTGCAGACCAGCTCCGGCGTGCCGGCCTGCGAATACCAGCGATGGAACTGCGAGAAATCCTGTCCACTTACATCCGCGAAGCAGGCAATGAAATCTTCTATAGTCACGGCTTGGCCGTCGTGACGTTCGAAATAGAGATCCATGCCGGCGCGAAATTTCTCTCGTCCGAGCGTCGTCTCTATCATGCGGACGACTTCCGCGCCTTTCTCGTAAACGGTCGGCGTGTAGAAGTTGTTGATCTCGACGTAGCTCTCAGGGCGTACCGGGTGGGCGAGGGGACCCTGGTCTTCGGGAAACTGCAGCGCTTTAAGTTGGCGCACATCCGAAATGCGCTGCACGGTTGCGCTGCGTTGATCGGCTGAGAATTCCTGATCGCGGAAAACCGTCAGGCCTTCCTTCAGGCAAAGCTGAAACCAGTCGCGACAGGTGATGCGGTTGCCGGTCCAGTTATGGAAATATTCGTGTGCGACGACGCTCTCGATCGACTCGTAGTTGGAGTCTGTCGCCGTCTCAGGCGATGCAAGAATGAGCCGGTCGTTGAAGATGTTGAGACCCTTGTTCTCCATCGCCCCCATGTTGAAGTCGGACACGGCGACGATATTGAACACGTCGAGATCGTACTCGCGGCCGAAGCGAGTCTCGTCCCAACGCATGGAGCGCTTCAGCGATTCCATCGCCCAATGCGCTCGCTCTTCCTTCCCGTGTTCTACATAGATGCGAAGGTCGACCTCACGGCCCGACTGCGTCTTGAACGTTGACGCTATGGACGACAGATCGCCGCCGACGACGGCGAAAAGATATGACGGTTTGGGATGGGGATCCTCCCAGATGGCGTAATGGCGCTCTCCGCCGAGCAACGTGCCGCGCTCGACCGGATTGCCGTTGGCGAGCAGAACCGGCGCCGTCGCCACGTCTGCCTCGAGCCGCACCGTGTACTTCGCGAGCACGTCCGGCCGGTCGAGAAAATATGTGATCCGGCGGAAGCCCTGTGCCTCGCACTGCGAGCAGTAGACGCCGCGTGACAGATAGATGCCCTGCAGCGCCGTATTCGCCTTGGGGTTGATGGTCGTTACGACTTCGAGCGTGAAGGGCTCTTTTGGCGGCGACAGGATCGTGAGGCCGGCTTCCCCGACACGATAGGAGGACGGCTTCAGCTTTTTGCCGTCCAACGAGATGCTTTCGAGGTTCAAAAGCTCGCCGTCGAGCTTCAACGGTACTTTGCCTGCCGTCTTTGAAGCGGGATTACGTCGGATACCGAGCTTGGAGGCAACCCGCGTTTTCGTTGGGGCGAGCGCGATGTCGAGATGAACCGTGTCGATCAGGAATTCCGGAGGGCGGTAATCCGCAAGTAGGACTGGTTTGGGATTTTCTGCTTTCATGGCACCCCACTGCGAACGTCATAGGCTCTTTCCGAGGAAGCGCCAAGCGTCTCGCTGACCGACAACGGCAATGCTTCTACCCCAACCGGTGCCGGAAATCATCGTAACTAAACGACCTTATAATCGTAATTGTTCCATCCTCGTGGAGGATCGCGAGATCAGGCAGAGGCACGCCGTTGAAGGTGTTATTCTTCACGAAGGAATATTGCATCATATCGGTAAAAATGATGCGATCTCCGACGTTCAACGGTGCATCGAATGAGTACTCCCCGATGATATCTCCGGTCATGCAGGTTTTCCCACCCAGGATATAACCGTGCACCTTCTGGCCAGGTTCCGCCGCGCCGATGACATGCGGCGTATATGGGACCTCTAGAACGTCGGGCATGTGCGTCGAAGCGGAGGCATCGAGAATAGCGATGTCCTTGCCGTTATGGTGGAGCCCGAGAACGGACCCGACAAGGTATCCCGTATCGACGACGAGACCGGCGCCCGGCTCCAGAACGACGTCCACATTGAACTCCGTTTTGAAGGCTCTGATTGCGGCAATCAGCTTCGAGATGTCGTAGCCAGGCTTGTTGATGAAGTGGCCGCCGCCGAAATTCACGACCTTCACGCGCCGAACGTAATCGCCAAACGTTCGCGCAACGTGCTCGATGAGCCCGACTGAGCCTTCGTGACCTGACTCGCACAGCGAATGCGTATGTAGGATGTCGACCTCCTCCCACGGCACGCTGTCGAGCATCTCGCGCGTCGCGCCGAACCGCGAGAACGGCGCGCAAGGGTCGTAAAGAGAACCGCCAAGCGTGGCATTCGAATAACCCGGATTGATCCGGATGCCGATCTTGAGACCCGGCACCTCCCGGATCACGGCGAGGTTATCGACGATCTGTTGTGGCGAGTTGAAGTAGATATGCTGCGCGAGCTTGGTCAGGCGCGCGACCTCGCCCGGCGCGTAGGCCGGAGAGTAGACGTGGACTTCCTTGCCGAACTCGTCGTGTCCGAGCCGCGCCTCATACTCACCGCTCGCAGTCGTGCCATCCAGAACTTCGCGCATGATGGGGAAGGCAGCCGGCAGCGCGAACGCCTTCGTCGCCAGCAGGATCTTGCAGCCGGCCTCCCGCTTCACTTCGGCGGCCCGCGCCAGATTGCGCTTCAACGCCGCCACGTCGAGCACGTACGACGGCGTGGCGATGGATTGCGCCCAATCGAAAGACTGCAGATTCAACTTGGAGAGGTCGGACACGTCGAGCCACCGATAAAAAGGGAAAAAGCGCCTTACGGCGCCACGCGAACAGGACCGGCTGTCGTGCCGGGCCATTTGTAGACGAATGTAAGATACGCAAGCGACACGTATATGGCCCCGAACGCAACGCCGCCAAGAAGGACTGCCGCTTCATAGAGCGTCAGGCCATACAGCCACGGCAGCCGAGCATCGCCGAAACCGGCGATCTCGCTTGCATGCGTCGCAAGCTTCGACCACGCTCGCTCCGTGCCGACAAGCAGGTCGTTCAGCCCCCAAGTCAGCGCGCCCATGAATGCCAAACCGAACGTCAGCATCGTGAACGCGAGAAGCCGCAACGAAATCGGCGCCTCGCGAAGAAAGAGCCACAAGCCGGCGATGTAAGCCGAGATCATTCCGAAGCTCACCGAAAAGACCGACACGACGATGCCGGTCAGTTCGTTCCGGATCGAAAGGATCTCGGCTTCGCTCATCAGGTCTCGACCGCGAACAGCTTCTTCTGGTCCGCTTTTTCGATTTCCTTGGCGTGCCACGGCAGGCCCTGCTCGGCTAGTTCATCAAGGAACGGTTCCGGCGGCAGCTGCTCGACGTTGAACACGCCCTGGCCCTTCCAAATGCCCTTGAACATCATGATTGCGCCGGTAACAGCCGGAACGCCGGTCGTGTAGGACACAGCTTGCGCGCCGACTTCCTTGTTCGTCTCGGCATGATCGCAAACGTTCCAGATCATGTACCGCTTCTTCTTGCCCTTTTTCTCGCCCTTGAGCACGACGCCGATCGAAGTCTTGCCCGTATAGTTCTCGGCGAGGGATGACGGCTCCGGAAGCACGGACTTCAGGAACTCCATCGGAATGACGGGCGTGCCCTTGTACATAACCGGGTCGATGCGGGTCATACCGACGTTCTGCAACACGTCGAGATGCTTGATGTAATTGTCCGAGAAGGTCATCCAGAAGCGGATCTGCTTCAGGCCCTTGATGTTCTCGACCAAGCTTTCCTCTTCCTCGTGATAAATGAGGTAGGATTTGACGGGGCCGACTTCCGGGTAATCGATCATCGTCGAGATCGAGAGAGGATCGATTTCGATCCACTCGCCGTCCTTCCAATACTTGCCGCGCTGCGTCACTTCCCGGAGATTAATCTCCGGGTTAAAGTTAGTCGCAAAGGCCTTGCCGTGGCTGCCCGCGTTACAGTCGATGATGTCGATAGTGTGGATCTCATCGAACAGGTTCTCCTGCGCGTAGGCGCAGAAGATGTTCGTGACGCCGGGATCGAATCCGCAGCCGAGCACGGCCATCAGGCCCTTCGCTTTGAACTTCTCGTGATACGGCCACTGGTATTTGTACGTGAACTTTGCTTCGTCGCGCGGCTCGTAGTTCGCCGTGTCCATGTAGTTGACGCCTGCTTCGAGACAGGCATCCATGATCGCCAGATCCTGATAAGGCAGCGCCATGTTGATGACGAGGTCAGGTTTGATCTCGTTCAGAAGCTTGACTGTATCAGCGACGACATCGGCGTCGAGCTGATAGATCTCGATCGGCGTCTTACACTCGGCCTGGACCTTCTTGCAGCTTTCGAGACGGCGAGACGCAAGATGGATCTTCTTGAAGACGTCGCGATTCATCGCGCATTTCTTCGCGACAACCGAGCCCGCAGCGCCTGCCCCGATGATGAGTACGTTGTCCAACGACCGCTCCCAAAGTTGAAAGGCCGGTCATACCGGCTTGCGTAGCGCGCAGAGTGGCGCTGGGGGCCGGAAATAGGGCAGGTGGGCAATTAATTCAATACGTTCCGTCGTTTGTCGCTGTGAACGACGTCGAAGTCGATACAATTCCTGCAAAAAGAGAATTGTGACAGTTTCCTTCTGGGCCGTTTACCGAGACCCGGACCGCTGGAGCCACCGGCGGCGGCGGCAGCCGGTTCCTCAATCCGGAAGCCGCCCAAGCTCGTAGATGGGGCAGACCGAACGCTGTTCCTCAGGGGGCCACCCGTACTGCCCGAGATTGAGGTCGGCCGCCTCGAAACGGCGCAGGACCACAAGCCGCGCCGGAGCCAGATTTTCCTCCTTGAGCCAACCGGCATGCGAAATGAAAAGTTTGGCCGCTGGCGCCAGGCAACGCCCAATGTTGGCGAAGAACAGGCTCCGCTGCGCTTCGTTGCAATGATTAAGCACCGAAAATGCAATGGCGTGGTCGAACATCCGGTCGATGCTCTTCAGCTCGAAATCAGCGAGTGGGACGACCGTCGGTCGCTTTTCTTCGAGACCGTTTT
>JAFECH010000058.1 GCA_018242255.1 Pseudomonadota bacterium
ACCGGCAGCCGAACCGCAGCCCGCACCGCGTCGCGAGTATGCGCCGGAGCCGGTCCGGACTGAACCGTCTCAGGCTCAGGCGCAGCAGCCCGCACGCCGCGAATACGCATCCGAGCCCGCCCGTATCGAGGCGCAACCGGCCGCGCTCGCCCCAGCTGCACGACCCGCAGCGCCGAGAGCAGCGCCTGTGGCTGCACCTGCCCTGCAGCCTCAGCCCAGCGCCTATCAGCCTGCGTCTCAGCAGCGCTACATCGACCGTACCTCGGCACCTCCGGCGCCGCCGATCGCAGCGCCGCGTCCGTCGCCGCAGCAGGCAGCAGCTCCCCTCATGCCGCAGCGACAGGCCGCTCCGCAGACGGCAGCGACGTACCAGCCGGATCCACGGCGGGAATTGCCACGGGCGCAGGCTCCGCAGCAGCAGCCCGCGCCGCCTCCGCCAGTGGCGGCAGCGCCGCGCAACGCCGATCAGGCGACGCAAATCCAGCAGTCCATCGCGCGCATCCATGAAGCGTGCCAGGCTCCGGCGCTGGCCCCGGCCGAATACCGCGTGCTCTTCGACGTCATGTCGCAAGAGATCTCGACGAACGGGCTGCAGGGTGCGCAGACGCTCGTCAACATCACGCAGCGGGCGCGCGAGTTCGGTCTCGACATCAAGCGGGACGATCTTCGCTTCATCTACGATGTTGTCAGCGAGAGCGATCCCTGGTTCGAGCAGGGAACGTCAGCGGGTCTGTTCGCTAGCCGCTTCCGGAACTTCGTCGTCGCGCGCTGCCGCAGCCAGGGCTTGAGCCTATCGGCCGATGAGCTCGATCTGATCGAAGCGTGGTTCTCGGCGCCGCAGCCGCAGCAACAACAGCACGCGCAGCCGCAGCAGAACACTCGCCAGCAACAACAGGCTTATGGTGGCGGCAGGGCGGCAGTTCCGGCACCGCAGCAGCCGATGTCTGGTCATGCGCCCAGCGCACCGGGTGCCGGCGGCGAGCGTTGGTGGAACGTCGACGAGAGCCGTCAGGGCATGCCCGAACAGCGCGGCGTCGATCCGCGCGGGGCGAACGCTTATGCTCAGCAGCAGGGCGAAAGCGAAGACGAATTTCCACGTATCGTTCGCTCGCGGTTCCGCGGCTAACAGGCTAAACGAACTCCGGCACGAAAAAAGGCTCTGGCAGGACATCCTGGCAGGGCCTTTTTGCTGTCCGCATTCGGTATCGCGTCGTTCGTCGAGCGGAGTTCCGCCAAAACAATATGGCCGGGCGTAACCCGGCCATATCGAGACGACACATTTTCGTTCGCGTCGCCTTTCGCCGATAACGGCGCTTAGCTCGCGAGGTACTGACCGCCGTTAGCCGTCAGCGTCGAGCCGGTGATGAACCCGGCATCGTCGGACGCCAGAAACACGACGCAGCGCGCGATCTCGTTGGGCTCACCCAGACGGCCGACGGGGATTTGCGGAAGAATGCTCTTCTCAAGCACCTCCTGCGGCACCGCCTTGACCATTTCGGTCGCGATGTAGCCGGGGCAGATGACGTTGACGGTGATGCCCGCACGAGCGCCTTCCTGAGCGAGCGCCTTGGTGAAGCCGATGTCGCCGGCCTTCGACGCGGAATAGTTCACCTGGCCCATCTGGCCCTTCTGGCCGTTGATGGACGAAATGTTGATGACGCGGCCGAACTTACGCGCGCGCATGCCTTCCCAGACTTGGCGGGTGACGTTGAACAGGCCGTTCAGGTTGGTGCCGATGACGTCGTCCCACTGCTGCTTCGTCATTTTGTGGAACATGACGTCACGCGTGATGCCGGCGTTGTTCACGAGCACGTCGATCGGGCCGACGTCTTTCGCGATCTGTGCGACGGCCTTTTCGGTCGCTTCGTAGTTGCCGACATCGAACTTGTAGACGGGAATTCCCGTTTCGATCTGGAATGCCTGTGCGGCCTGATCGTTACCGGCGTAGCTGGCGGCAACCCGATAACCGGCGCTTTTCAGAGCGATCGAAATCGCGTGGCCAATGCCGCGCGTGCCTCCCGTGACGAGGGCAACCCGTGCCATAGCAGTCTCTCCCTAGATTTTTCTGATTGGGGGTGTTGGTAGAAACGCAGCCACCCCTACACGAGCGGCTGCGCGATGGATTTGATCAGGCTCAGTCGCGAGCGACGCACATCGCAACGCCCATGCCGCCGCCGATGCACAGCGTGGCGAGGCCCTTCTTGGCGTCCCGGCGCTGCATCTCATACACGAGCGTATTCAGAATGCGCGCACCCGAGGCGCCGATCGGATGGCCGATGGCAATCGCGCCGCCGTTGACGTTGACCTTTTCTGTATCCCAGCCAAGGCCCTTGTTCACGGCAATCGCCTGCGCGGCGAACGCTTCGTTGGCTTCGATCAGGTCGAGATCGTTGACCGACCAGCCAGCCTTTTCCAGCGCCTTCTTCGAAGCCGAGATCGGGCCGGTTCCCATGATGGAAGGATCGACGCCGGTCGACGCCCACGAGACGATACGGGCCAGCGGCTTGATCCCACGCTTCTTGGCTTCCTCAGCGCTCATCAGTACGACGACGGCTGCGCCGTCGTTGATGCCGGATGCGTTGGCGGCGGTGACGGTGCCTTCCTTCGGATCGAAGGCCGGACGCAGCTTGGCGACGCTATCGTAGGTGACGCCGTCCTTGATGTATTCGTCCTGCTCGACAACCGTGTCGCCCTTCCGGCCCTTGATGGTGACGGGGATGATCTCGTCCTTGAACTTGCCGGCCTTGCGCGCTGCCTCAGCCTTGTTCTGCGAAGCGACGGCGAACTTGTCCTGCTCTTCGCGCGTGATCTGCCACTGGCGCGCGACGTTCTCAGCCGTCGTGCCCATGTGATAGTTGTTGAAGGCGTCCCACAGGCCGTCCTTGACCATCGTGTCGATCAATTTCATGTCGCCCATCTTCGTGCCGTCGCGCATGTGTGCGGCGTGGGCCGACTGGCTCATGCTTTCCTGGCCGCCCGCGACGACGATCGAGGCGGAGCCGGTCTGGATCTGCTGCATGCCGAGAGCGACGGCGCGCAGGCCAGAGCCGCAAATCTGATTGATGCTCCAAGCCGGGGAATCTACCGGGACGCCGGCGCCGACGGAGGCTTGCCGGGCCGGGCCCTGGCCCTGAGCGGCAGTCAAAACCTGGCCGAGGATAACTTCGGACACGTCACCGGCGGGCACGTTCGCGCGCTGAAGCGCAGCCTTGATCGCAATTTCTCCAAGCTTCGACGCCGGCAGCGAGGCCAGCGCTCCGTTGAAGGAACCGACGGGTGTACGCGCGGCACCCGCAATAACGATCGTCGAAGCGTCTTGGCTCATTGGCAGCCCCTCCCTGGGCGGTGTAATCTTTTTCGTGAAGATTTATCGAAAGCCTTGCTGCCGCGCCAGTTTTTACGACGTCAATCAGAAGACAAAAACAGTTTGCAGTGGGCAGCAATAATCAGCAATTGCGACCTCTTGCCTATACTGCCCAATTGCGCTGGCTCAACCCCGCCCAAAGGAGTGACAGAAACGTCTGGCGAAAGGGGCCCAGGGTGTGGTACGCTGCCGCAGTGCAGCAACCCGCTGATAAGCCGTCGAAGAGAACGCGAACGCGATGTTGACCAACCCAGATCCTCAAACGCAGGCGCCTAAAAAAGAAGCGGTCGTTATTAAGAAGTACGCCAACAGGCGGCTCTATAACACCGAGACAAGCACCTACGTCACGCTCGAAGATCTCGCGAAGATGGTTCGCGGCGATCGAGACTTCGTTGTTTACGATGCCAAGAACGGCGATGATCTTACACACGCTGTTCTGACCCAGATCATCGTTGAACAGGAAAGCCGCGAAGGCGGCCAGGCGCTGCTGCCCATTCCGTTCCTTCGACAGCTCATTCGCTTTTACGATGACAGCATCGCACGGATGGTGCCGAGCTACCTGCAATTCAGCCTTGAACATCTGGCGAAAGAGCAAACGAGGTTCCGCGAGCAGTTCGCGTCGGCGTTTTCCAATCCCGCAGCGGCCTTCGATTTCTATCAACAGCAGGCTCGCCAGAACATGGCAATGTTCGAGCAGGCCATGTCGATGTGGGCGTCGTTCGGATCACCCGGCAGCGGCAAGCCCGGCGAGGGACAGCCTCCGTCGTCATCTTCGGCAACAGCTGAGCCAACAGGCGGGCGCAACGAGCTCGACGAACTCAAGTCGCAGCTCTCGGCCATGCAGCAGAAAATCGAAAAACTCTCGCAGTCGCGGCCTTAATCGACAGCGATCATCGACGGCGTTCCGTCAGGCAGCTTCGACGTAGTCGGAGCTGTCGAACGGCATTCCGTAATAATAACCTTGCATATAGGTTATTCCGGCGTTTTTCAGAAAACGGGCGGAACGCTCGTCGCCCACCCATTCAGCGACCGTTTCCATACCAAACGAGTTGGCAAGCTCGATCATCGTCTTGACGAAGATCTGGTCGCTGGTGTCGTCAGCGAGATTTTTGACGAAAGCTCCGTCGATTTTGACCATATCGACGTTGAGCCGCTTCAAGTTCTTGAAAGAGGTGTAGCCGGCGCCGAAATCGTCGATGGCGACGCGGCAGCCCAATTCATTGAGCGTATCGACGAAATTCACCGACTGATCGAGTTCTTCAAGTGCGACGGTTTCTGTGATCTCGACGATCATCCGACGCAGCACGTCCGGTCGATCCCTGGTCAGCCGGCGCAGCGCTGTCACCCATTCGAGGTCTGAGCAGGTCAAACCGGAGACGTTCACCGACAGCGTCAGGTCATGATGCCGTTTCAACAGATCGACGGTCAGTTCCAATGTGCGGCGATCGATCAGCCGCGAGAGGCCGAGGTGCTCGGCAATCGGCACAAACTCTCCGGCAGAGACCAAGCTACCGTCGGGGCGCTCCATGCGCAGCAACGCCTCGTAGATCTCGGCCTTGCCCGTTTTTGTCGAAATCATCGGCTGCAGCACGAGGCGCATGCGGTTGTCGTCGAGCGCGGCGATCACACCTTCGGCGATCGATTTATTGCGCATGCGGTTGCCCTCGGCCGACGGCGACGGCTCATGTCCGACGAAGCAGTCGAAGCGCTTCGTTTTCGCGACGTCGAGGGCGCGAAGTGCGAAGTTCACAGTGTCTTGGACGGACTTTGCCTGATCGGGAATGATCACACCGCCCATAGAAATCGTGGCCGACAATTGGGCGACAGAGGTTTTGATCGTCGTCTCGCGGACGGCCTTGATGAAACGATCGGCGGCGATGCGAAGTGCGCCCTGTCCGCAGCCGAGCATAATGATCCCGAACTTATTGGAGGAGTACCGGCCGATAACGTCGCCGCTGCGGAGTTTCTCGCGAATGCGGCGGCCGACCTCGGCGATGACCTGATCTCCGATCTCGATGCCGAACGTTTCGTTGATGACAGCCAGATTGTTGACCGAGATCATCAGGAAGGCGCACGGCTGATACTGCCGCTCGACCCGCGCGAGGACCGAGGCCAGAGCTTCGGTCAAGCGCGTACGGTTGAGCTGGCCAGTCAGTTCGTCGAAATCGTCACGAACGAGGCGGCGCTGCTGGTCCAGATACTCCTCGGAAATGATGCGAATGACGCCGCGCGCGCGCGCCGCGTGACCGTCGGCGCCGGGCCACCAGCGGCCCTGATCTTCGACGCGAATTTCATGTTCGCTGCGCTGGCCGTTGGGACGCAGCCGGTATTGAAGACGATAGGGTACGCCGCGGACACGGTCGGCGCCGACGCTCCGCGAGAGAGCTTCCAAGCGAGAGTTCAGATGCTCTGGGGCGATCAGGGCGTGATAAGCGGCGCCGGTTGCGATTTTGCTGATGTCATGGATGCCGAGAATGTCCGCGGCATTGCTTTCCCACTGCAGGCGACCAGTGGTCAGGTCCCAGACATAGGCAGTTTCCTCAACCGACGAGAGGATGCCGACGAGATCGAGCCCCTCCGTCTCGGTCAACGGATCTGGCTTATCGACCGACATCGATTGCTTTCGAGCGTCTGACGGCAGACGCGGAGCATCTTCATCTAGGCTCGGCGCGGAAACCACGGCTTGTTCTCGATTGCTCATAGCGACGCTTCCAACGTTCATCAGGGTTGGAAGGTGCCGAAATCGACCGGGAAATTATCCCGGTTTCGTTAATGAGCCGTGAACGGATGGTCACCGTTGACGCGCAGCAAGATCGAAGGCGGGCGCATGCCCACCTTCCTCACTGGACTTATCGAGGGTTAAAAACCTAGTGGTCGGCGCCGATATTGAGGTCGCGGCGGGCGACGCGAATGCCAATAGTGTAACCGCCGATCACGTCGATCAAGCATGCGACGAGGATCAGGAAGAACACCGACGTGGCGGCCTGGGGGACAAGCAGGAATTCCGCACCGACAGCCATGAAGACGATCATCGACAAGGCATGATCGATCAACGTCGAAGTGGTCGTGAAGGTGGATTTCACGATTTCGATGAAGAGCAGGATGAGCGTCACCAGCAAGATGAAGTCACCCCAGCCGAATCTCCAATCGCCGCCACTCAGGAGATGGATTCGGAAAATGTAATGATTGGGATCCGTCAGGACGTCGGGTCCCATCGTCATGACGACAGCGTTGTAAAGGAGGAAGGCGAGAACCAAGAGCGGCAGGGCTCTGATGGACATGAAGCTCTCCTGAGATTTCATCGCCCCGTAGGCGGCTCGCTCAGACTGAACGTGGCAAGCCAGACTTCGGGGCGCGGCCGGGGTTTATAGGCACGCCCCGTACCGTTTGCCAAGCGACGGTGGCCGGCGCAAGGCAATGACCGCCGGAACCAATGCTCCGGCGCACCACAAACCCACTTCGTCGCTAAAACGACTACTCTTCGGTGGCCGCCGGCAGGATCTGACGGCCGCGATACTTGCCCGATTTCAGGTCAATGTGGTGCGGGCGGCGGCGCTCGCCGCTGTCCTTGTCTTCCACATAAGCCCGGGCGGTCAGGGCGTCGTGAGAACGGCGCTGCCCCCGCTTCATCGGGGACGTTTTTTTGCGCGGAACTGCCATCAGTGTTGCTCCAATAGTGACATCCCAGCCCACAAATGCAGGCGGGCCGCCGAACATGCGGCGGAAATGCCGAACGTCTTAATTGCTGGATGAACCGGCGGCGCCTTGTTTTGGGGCGCGCTCAGTACCTCGGGCGGGGCTTATACGCAAGTTAGAGAAGAAAAGCCAGTCCCCCTGCGGAGCCATATTAATAGGGCCTCCGGGGCAGGACGCAAGCGAACTGACTGGATGGGGCGAGCCGCATTCGGACCTGAATAGCATTAGCGAGGCGCTGAAGCCCCGGCCCCGGCCGGCCGGCATTTCGGGTCAAGGGGTTAGGAAGCGACACGGCTAGCCGAGCGGCGTCGCGGACCGACAGGCTGCGGGCCGGCTTTTTGAAGTGGTATTCGGCGGCCGCGCCGATACCGAAAATCCCCGGGCCCCACTCGGCGATATTGAGGTAAATTTCCATGATCCGGCGCTTCGACCAGACCAATTCCGTCAGATAGGTCAGCGGAAGCTCGATGGCCTTGCGGAGGTAGCTTTTAGAGGGCCACAGAAACAGGTTTTTTACGACCTGCATCGAGATCGTGCTGCCACCGCGCGCACGGCCGTCGGTATTTTCAATCGCCTCCTCGATGGCTTCGAGATCGACGCCCGGATGCTGGCAGAAGCGCGCGTCTTCGCTGAGTATGACCGCGCGGACGATATTTGGCGAAATCTGACCGACGGGTACCCATTCCTGGACCACGGGCTGGCCGGTCAGCCAATGCTGCAGCATCAGCACGGAGGCTGGAGGATTGACGAAGCGATAGGCGGCGATCAGGGCCAGAACGAGCGCCAGCCAGCCGATGGCGATCCAGGCCAGAAGTTTCAATCCGCGTTTAACCGCCGCCCAAACGGTCCTGGAGGGCTGTGGAGAGCGATCTGCGGCGGGCGGTTCGGTACCTGCGGCGTCCGCCCTCAGCGGTTCAGGTTGCGTGACTGTGTCGATCCGAAGTCCGTCCGGCGCCGATTTTGGCGGCATCTCCAAGCGCGGCTCAAACATCCGTCGCGGGATCATGTGGCCAAGATCGGGGGTCGCGGCAGTCGTTGGGGACGGCAGGACGAGTTCGGGAATGTCGATCGGCTTATGCGGCCTGATCTCGCGCCGCGCCTCCGCAGCCGCCGCTTCGATGGCTGAGAGCGATCGTGACGAGGCTTCAGCGTCGATCTCGGAAAAGATCGCATCTGCCGAAGGAACCGGGGCGGCAGCACTCGCAGGCGCATCGGATGGAGGCGATATGCTCGCATCAAGTCGAAAGGCGCGCGCGGGCAACGGTCGCGGGGGCTGCAGCGTCAATCCGGCCCCGACCACTTGGGAGGCGACCCCTTGCGGCACATTCATAGGCGGCGCGGCAGATAACCCCGATGTTTCGTCCGGCCGATCCATGCTTTGCTTCAATCGATCACGTTGTGCTAACCGCGTGCCTCATATCGCCGAACCATGGCCATGTTTGAGCGACGGTCGGATTCTCGGGGGAGAGCATAAGGCAGTGTCACAGTTTCTTGTCCAGCTTGGCAACTCTGCAACAGTCGTCGAAGCCTATTTAACCGCTGCGCTGGCCCGGCAGGAAAGCGAAGGCACGCCGGCGCGCCTCGCAGAAGCGATCCGCCATGCCGTCCTTGGCGGCGGCAAGCGCTTCCGGCCCTTTCTGGTTTTCCATAGTGCGGCGCTTTTCGGCGCGACCGAGGAAGCGGCGCTGCCGGCGGCGGGGGCCATTGAGTGCATCCATTGCTATTCGCTTGTGCATGACGATCTGCCGTCGATGGACAACGACGAACTTCGCCGCGGTCGGCCGACGGTATGGAAGGCGTACGACGATTGGACCGCCATTCTCGTCGGCGATGCGCTGCAGGCTTTTGCGTTTGAGCTGGTCGGGCGGCCCGAGAGCAGCAACAATCCGAGCGTTAGAGCCGATCTGGTACACATTCTGGCCGTCGCGTCGGGAGCGATCGGCATGGTCGGCGGACAACAGCTCGATCTCGAAGCAGGCAAGCTCATCGCGCAGCCGACGCCGACGATTGAAAGCATCATGCGATTGCAGGCGATGAAGACCGGAGCGCTGATTACAGCTGCGTGCGAAATGGGAGCCGTTGTTGGCGGAGCGAAGCCGAACGAGCGCGCTGCGCTCAAGAGTTACGGCGAGCACCTCGGCGCAGCGTTCCAGATCAGCGACGATCTGCTCGACGCCGAAGGATCAAGCGCAGATACGGGCAAAGCCACGGGCAAGGATGCAGCCGCTGGCAAAGCGACACTGATCGGCATGCTCGGAATAAAAGAGGCGCGTAGCCACCTCGATCGTTCGATCGCGGCAGCTATCGCAGCCCTCAACGTGTTCGGAGAAAAGGCAGAACCGCTCGCCGAAGCTGCACGGCTGATGGGCCGCCGCGACAGCTAGCGAGAGGCTATGTCCGTTCGTTACCAGAACTTGTAGTTCAGGCCGACGCGGACGGTCTGGAAATCGTCGTTGATGCGATCGCCGGTCGAGAGCGTTTCGTCGCCGAAGCCCATGTAGAGATATTCGGCCTTCATGCTCCAGTTCGGAGCAAACGCCCATTCGACGCCGCCGCCAGCCGCGTAGCCCGCCTTGGTGTCGTTGTTGCGGAAGTTTCCGAGACCCGCGATGTTGATGTTCGTATCGAAGTCCGCGACGGCAAGACCGGCGGTGCCGTAGACCAGGAAAGGTCCGCTGGCGTAACCGAGACGGCCGCGTACAGTCGAAAACCAGTTCACATTGCTATGTGCGGTATTGCCGAACTGATCGAACGCGTCACCGCTGATGTCGGCGGCCTGGATATCGCCTTCGAGACCGTAGACGAAGTTCCCGCGCTGCCAGTTATAACCGATCTGACCACCGCCGAAGCCACCTTCGGGCTCCGTGAAAGTCGAGTTCGACCAGCCATAGCCGCCGTTGATGCCGATGTAGGCGCCCTGCCAGATCGATGGCTCACTATAAACCACAGGAGCTGGCGGCGGATTGTACGGCTGATACGGCCCGAGATCGGCTGCCCAGGCGCTTCCGCTTGCAGTCAAGGCGAGCACAGCTCCGCCCAGGAGGGACTTAGCGATTTGCGATTTCATTTTTAGAACCCCGTCACAGTAGGCCAGCGGCCCAATCGTACGCACTAACGCCAACATCCCATGTGGGGTTCCCGTTGGACAATTTCGATGCGCAAACCGATACGCTGGTATGCATCAACTCGCAGCCACACGCTGCCTAGGTATTTCTGTACTGCCCTATTAACGGGTGGATACTAATAAGCGGTTGATCAAACGCAATTAGACTCGTGCAGCTAATCCACTTTTATCTGCGTTGAACTTTTGTTTCCGTGCCATCCGCTTATCCCGAAGTTTAAGAAGCGGTAATATCCAGTGTGCGAGCCTAATTTCACGACGGGATTTTTCGGGATCGACGAGATGGGACGTGGGCAGTTTCTGCGTGAATGAACTCTCCATGAGTGTACCCAGAGGAAGCTGAAGCTCATCCTGCAAGGCGATCATGCGTGCGTATAGATCAGCAAGCGGCGTAATCAGTCGGCCGAAACCGTTGCGCGCCTGCGCCCAGCCAACCAGATAAAGACCCCGCAAACCTGGCGGAAATGCGCCGCCGTACACTTGCACGACGTTATTCTTCACATCGACGAGGCCCTCGGGCAGGAACGGGAACGTGGTGTTGAAGCCCGTCGCCGCCACGATCATGTCGTAGGTGCCGGTCGTACCATCTACGA
>JAFECH010000059.1 GCA_018242255.1 Pseudomonadota bacterium
GGAAGATCATGCGGACGGTTTCGGCTTCAACCTCGTTCACGATCAGCTTGCGATCCTTGACGTCGTATCCCAGCGGAACATTTCCGCCCATCCACATACCTTTGGCCTTGGATGCCGCAATCTTGTCGCGAATGCGCTCTCCGGCGATCTCACGCTCGAATTGCGCGAACGAGAGAAGCATATTGAGCGTGAGCCGGCCCATGGATGTCGTGGTGTTGAACTGCTGCGTTACGGAGACGAACGACGCGCCGTGCGCGTCGAACACATCCACGATCTTGGCAAAGTCGGCGAGCGACCGCGTCAGCCGGTCGACTTTGTAAACGACGACGATTTGAACTTTCCCGGCTTGGATGTCGCGGAGCAGCCGTTGGAGTGCCGGCCGATCCATCGTGCCGCCTGAAAGGCCTCCGTCGTCGTAGAGAGCGGGAAGGCACGCCCAACCGGCGTGCTTCTGGCTCAGCACGAAGGCAGCGCACGCCTCCCGCTGCGCATCGAGAGAGTTGAACTCCTTTTCAAGCCCCTCGTCAGAGGACTTGCGGGTGTAGATGGCGCAGTTCAGGCGTTTCATTTGGAGCGCCCGTCCAGACCGAAAAAGCGTGGACCTGACCAGTGTGCGCCGGTGATCTCCCGTGCGACGATCGAGAGCGATCTGTAGCGTTTCCCGCGCCACTCGACACCGTTCGAGTGGACAAGGACAGTATGTGTCTGCCCGTTCCACTCGCGAACAAGCCGCGTACCCGGCTTCACGATGGCGGGAGCTGCTTTGCGGGTAACCCCCTGGGGTGCCTCCGGCGCCGCACCACTTAACCTGCGGATGACAGATTTGGAGAGGCCGCCGAACGCCCTCTCCTGGATTTTGTAGGTGATGCCGCGAATCAGGAGATCGCGGGAGAGGCTCTTCGGCGGCTGCATGGAATGCAGCCGCCGCCATTCGCTACGCAGTTCGAAGTTGGTAAGGCCTTCGAGCCGCGACAGCTCGGCCCCGATGTCGAGTGATATGTTCTTCACGTTAGCGACCGCGCTTCGTTTCGATGCGATAGCGGCGAAGCTCGCCCTGGAGCTTCTTCGACGTCAGCGTGAAGCCGAGCTTCTTTTTGACCGTGCCGGCGAGGAAGCCGCGAACGCTGTGTTGCTGCCAGTCGGTTGCTTCCATCATTTCCGGAATGGTCGCGCCTTCGCGTCGGTTCAGCAGCGACAGCACGCGATCATGCTTTGTGATGCGCTCCGTGTGCGCACCGTCTCCGTCATTGGCTTTACTTCGGATCGGTGTTGCTGGCGGTTGCTTAACTGCCGGTTTTTCTTTGGTGGCTTTATTCCGCGACGTGGCTTTCGTAGTCTGCGTGGATGAGATGTTTTCAAGTGCCGTCATGTTTGCTCCTGGGTTTAGCGAGACGCCCCGATCGGCGCTCCCACCACCCAAAGCCCCGCGTTCCGCGAGGCGAGCCGTCAAACATTCGGCGCCCGCTACCGTCGGCGCCTGTCACACCACCAATGCGTCCTTTGCGGCGAAAGTCGAGGGCTGTTGTCGCTGCAAATGCGCGAATTCGGACCCTCAGTTAAGAAAGTACGGTTACAGACAACAAGCGGACTTCAGGGGGCTTGCAACCAAGCAGCGCTTTTGACCCCAAGCCGACGTCAGCTCTCGTACATTTCTCACCTCTGGCCACCTCTTCGGAAGCAACATCGTATACAATTCTACTCCGTGGCCACGATCGGGAGAAGGGGAGTTTACGAGGAATAGACGTCGAACCTTGCGTCGTCGATGTTGACGAGGCCGGCACTGATCGCGAGCCACACGAGGTGTGCGTCTGTCTGTGCACCAACCTTGCTTTTGATCGCATAGTGATGGTTGCGAACTGTTTTCGTGCTGAGATTGAGCAATTCTGCGATGGCTTCGCTCGTCAACCCAGAAGCCAGAAGCCGGAGAATTTCGGTTTCTCGGGGCCCGAGCTGGTCGATGGCGCGCTCTGGTCCCGCTAAGCGGTCGGCGGCAATCGCCCGCGATATATCTTCGCTTAAGATCCGTCCGCCGGCGGCAATGGCCTTCACGGCATTGACCAATTCTTTCGGCGAGCTGCTCTTCGTGACGTAGCCCGAGGCCCCGGCTTCGAACGCCTTCAAGGCGAATGCGGCGCCTTGGTGCATCGAAAAGACGAGGATCTTTGCGTCCTTGTCCCATTGGCGGATATGACGGACGGCCTCGAGGCCGCTCGCGCCGGGGAGAGCGAGGTCCATCACGACGACGTTGGGACGATGCTCCTTATAGGCGCGATAGGCCTGCTGTGCATCGTCGGCCTCGGCGCAGACGTGAAATTCCGGCTGGCGTTCGAGAAGGCGATGGTAGCCCTCGCGAACGATCGGATGATCGTCGACCAGTAGGATCTGGATCGTGCTCATGCGATCGCATGACCAAACGCCGGCGCGCTTCTTGACGTCATCAGCGGAATGGTCGCGGCGATGCGTACACCCCCTGCCGCCTTGCCGATTGAGAGACTTCCGCCGAGCGCCGCAATGCGCTCGCGAATGCCGGTAATGCCGTGGCCCGGGTTGCGCGTGATGCGCGTGGCATCGCCGCCGCCATTATCTTCCACCGTCAAGGCAATGCTTTCGCGATCGCTTGAGCGGCGTTCGATGCTGAGGCACACTTCCGTCGGCGCGCCGTGCTTCACGGCATTGGTCAAGCATTCCTGGGCGACACGATAGATGTCGATAGCCGCCTGCTTCGGCAACGCGGCGATCTTGCCGATCACGTTCAAGCGGACTATGGCTTGAGAGGCCCGCCGCGTATTGTGCTCGGAGACGAGCTGACGCAGGCTCGCCTCGAGACCGATCTCCTCGATGTCCTGCGAGCGGAGCCTGACGAGGGCACCGCGGAGGTTTTCCATCATGCGCTTCTGCGCACGGCCGATGGCGCGGGCTTCTTCCGCTAGGTCCTCGCGCTCCGGCGGCGCGCCTGCTTCGATGCTGGCCGCGAGCGCCGCAGTTGCCGTCAGGCATTGGCCGAACTCATCATGCAGGTCGCGGGCGAGCGCGCGTCGCTCCTCCTCCTGCACCTGGAATAGCCGCGCCGTCAGCGCCGCGCGCGCGGCATTGGTGCGTGTGAGCTCCTCCGAGAGGTCATTGACCGCGCCGGCGATGAGATTGAATTCGACGGTGTGGAAACGCGGCAGGCGCCACCCGAGATCCCCCTGCTTCAGCTTGCGTAACCCATCGATGATCGTGCGTGCCGGGATGAGCGCATGCCCGATCATCAGCGTGGTGAGAACGGCGATGGCTGCCGCCATAGCCATGGCGACGCCGACGACGATCGAGACCTGATGCCAGGAGAGCCGCAGCGCCGCATCGGGCTCGGCTGCTGATATGATAAAGCCCGCGCTCCGATCGCGGACAGAGAGAAAGCGTTTGATTGGCGGCGCGATGCCGAAAAGGAAATTGTTGATCTCGGCGAACCACGCAGGCGCCGGCCTGCCGAGAGCCTCGATCTGGCTGCACATCTGGCGGGGATCGTCGTTCGGCGGTGCGAACGTCACGCACACGCCAGGGGAAACGACGCTCGCGGTCGCGAGCGTTTCCCAGTCGGGCATCGGCAGCAGCGAGTCTTTGCTCATGCCGCCGCGCCAAAGGAGCTTCTGCCAGTAAAGACCCTCGAGACGCTGGCCGACGCGCTCGGCGGTCGCCGCAGTTTCAGCCTCGATGGATTGGTGGGCGTCGACCATCACCCAGCCGATGGCGCCGGCAAGGCAGAGCAACACGACCGCAAGAAGGCGTCCGACGAGGTGAACGAGCAGATGCATAGTTCGGCTCCGTATTCCGGCTCTGTGTTTCCGACACCGGGAGTTTGGCACTGACACTCGGGGGGTTGGCAAGGGGCTTCGGACAACGTCGGGCATATTGCCCAATTCATCGCGTGTGCCATGCCCTTCGGTAACGCGTGGGAGAAGGGGCAATGTCGGGGCTGGCGGACAACCGCCCAAAAAACCATCCGGGGCCATTCATGCGCATGCCGCTTCCGCTTTTCATCAAGATCTGGTTCGGGCTCGATCTCTTCCTCGCCCTTTTTCCGCCGCTGCATTGGGCGGCGAGCGGCACCGAGCCGATACTCGGCATGCCGAAGCCGCTCTTCTATCTTTACGGGACGAGCCTCTTCATCGGGGCGAGCGTGGTCGCCGCCTACTTCTGCGACAGGGGCCTCGGCGGCGACCAGAGCGGGGAACACTAGGCGTGGCCCTTTTCATCACCTACGGCGCGCTGGCGCTGTTCTTCGCCGTTGTCGTGCTGATCCTGCAGCGTTCGTACGTAGCCGACCGGAACTTCACCGACTTCGCCGTCGCCGGCCGTTCGTTCAGCGGCTTCTTCCAGGCGATGGCGTTCTTCAACACCTACCAGCCGGGCTTCGTTTTCCTCGGCTCGTTCGGCTTCATCGCCAAGACGGGCGTCGTCGGCATGGGGATATCGACGCTGCTTGCGCCGGTCGTCATGTATCTGATGGCTGACCGGGTGTGGACATGGGGCGCCAAATACGACCTCCGGACGCAACCCGACCTGATGGCGCTGCGCTATGACAGCCGTGGCGTGCGGATCGTCGCGGCGCTGGTCGGCATCTTCGGGCTCTTTCCGTGGATGGTGCTCGGCATGCAGTCGCTCGGCGCGGTGTTCTATGCGTTGTCGCTCGGGCATCTGTCATTCACGGCGTCGGTCGTGCTTGGCGTCGTCGTGATGACGATCCGGCAAATCTGGACGATCCGCATGGGCATGCGCGGCATCGTCATCTCCGATCTGTTCCAGGGCGTCATCGCCTACCTCTTTGGGAGCGCGCTCATCATTGGCCTGATCGTCTGGCTCTATGCAGGTGGCGCTTCGCTTGCAGCGTTACCTGCGGAGCACTTCCAGATTCCAGGGCCCGAGACGGATAGCTCGCTTCTCTTTTTATCGCTGACCCTGCTGCCGCTGCTCTGCAGCCTGTGCTGGCCGGATCTGTTCGTCCGGCTTTACACCGGCTCGGGCGTCGCGAGCGTCAAGCGGTCGTCGGCCTATTGCGCGCCGATCGCGCTGGTCTTCGTGTCGAGCCTGGGCTTTCTCGCGCTGCTGTCCTCCGGCCGTCCCGACGTCGCGGCCAATCCCGATGCTGCATGGTTCACGCTGGCGCTGGCCGCGGGCGGACCGCTGCTGCTCGCGCTGGCAGGCGTCGTCGTGTTCGCGGCTTCTATGGGGAACATCGACGCCACGGTGCAATCGGTCGGCGCGCAGATCGCCAACGACATCATCGGCGTACTCCGCCCTGAGCGGGAGGCGATGAGCGAGCGCAGCCTGATGCTGACCTCGCAAATCTCGATGGCGGCGATCACGCTCATCTCGGCGACGATCGCCTGCCTGCCGCTGCCGGCGCTGTTCACGATTGCGCTCTTCGCTTTCCAGATCATGGTGCAGCTCTCGGTGCCGCTCTACTTCGGCATCTTCAGCAAGTTCGGCAACCGGCAGGGCGCCGTCGGCGGCATGCTTGCCGGCATCGTGACGGTCTGCGTGCTGCAACTTGCGTGGCCGATCGGAGTGCCCTGGGCCTACGGCCTGACGACCGGCGCGCTCGGCCTCGCCGTCAATTTCGGGGTGTTCGTCGTCGCAGGTTTGCTTATCCGCCGTTCCAAGGACGAGCAGGCGCGCCTCGATGCGCTGTTTGAGAACATGGCTACAGCCGGGGCCTCTCCCCAGCAAACGGAACCAATCCTTCAACACGCAGAAAGCTAGACCTCGTGGAAGACCTCAATACCAAAGTTGTACGCAATCCCGTCAGGCTCTGGCTCGATCGCGTTATCCGGGATCAATTGACGGCATGGCCGCGCCGCGGGCCGCTGCTTCATTGGCTGATCTTCACCGGCACTACCGTGTTCGCGCTCGTGCTGCTCTGGCACTGCGGCCTCATCCGGCAGATGATCGTCAGCGACCGTACGCACATTTCATCACTGATCGCCCTTCTCTACGTGGGCGCGTCGCTGCACTGCCTTTGGCGTACGATCATCATCTCGTGTGAGGACGACGCGGCGCACCGGGCAGCGGAGCTCGTCGCCGCCAACGACCGGCATCTCGTCTTCGATGACGGCACGTCGGCCATCACGGGCGCGCTTCCCGATGGCCTCGTCACCTCGCACATTCGCAATCTGGCGACGAAGGCAAGGGCACACGGTTCCGCGCGCCTCGATCAGACGCTACTGCTTCGCGGCCTTGCCGGGCAGTTGCGCGGCTCCAATCACTTCGGGGCTTTCGCCAGCGACACCCTGATGAAGCTCGGCCTACTTGGCACGATCGTCGGCTTTATCATGATGCTGGCGCCGATCGCTGGTCTCGACGCCGATAACCGCGGCGCTTTGAAATCGTCGATGACGCTGATGAGCGACGGCATGGCAGTTGCCATGTACACGACGCTCGCGGGCCTCGTCGGTTCGATCCTGATCAAGATCCAATACTACATGCTCGAGGACGCCACGGGGCGGCTGTTCAACTTTGCCGTCGGTGTCACCGAGGTACATGTCGTCTCTGCCCTCGAAAGGCAAGTGGCTGAGCGCGGATGACCGACGATTTCGATTTCGCCCCGCGCGACGAGCCCTTCGATCCGTTCGGCGTGATGTTGTTCAAGGCGCTGCAGGTCATCGCCTTCCTGTTCTTCATCACGCTGTTGATGATCGCGCCTGAAGCCAAGAGCGGCAAGGTCGACAGCAAGGCCGAGTTCCTCATCACCATGACCTGGCCGGATGGCCACCCCGACGACATCGATCTCTTCGTGCAGGACCCGCTCGGCCACATCGTCTTCTATCGTCGGCGCGAAGCGGGCTTCATGGTGCTCGACCGCGACGACCGCGGCGGCGCCAATGACTTCATCCTCGTTGGCGATACGAAGGTCGACTCTCCAATTCGACAGGAGATCGTCAGCATTCGCGGCATCGTCGCCGGCGAATATACCGTCAACGTCTATCACTTCACCGCCGTTACGGGGAAGCCTGTGCCGGTGTCGGTGAAGGTCGAGCGGCTGAACCCAATCGTGCAGGTCGTCCACTACGACACGATCGAGCTTAACGACAGCGGCGAGGAGAAGACGGCTGTCCGCTTCACCATGGATTCAAGCGGCAAGGTCACCGCCGTCAACCGTGAGCAGAAATCTCTGTTGCGCACGCTCGCCTCCTTCAACGGCTCCGCGTGGACCGGCATGGGGATGGACAAATGAGCCTCGAAAGCGAAATCGTCGGGCTATCACTCGCCTATGCGACGCTCGGCGTTCTGCTGCTGATCGGCGTGGTGGGGACGCGCCTCTCGTGGACCACGAAGGCCGCCGCGGTCGCCGTGACAAGCGCGTTTTACGTCCTCGTCTTCTTCCGGCTGCAGGGATTGCTCGGGTGGGCCGCTTATGACCAGCTTCCGGCGCGATTTGAGCTGCTTTGGGCGCAAGTCATCGAGACGGCGCTCGTCAGCAACGAGGCCGGTGCAATTTATCTCTGGGTCGAGGCGCTTGACGATAAGAACCGTCCGAGCCAGGTGCCGCGGGCTTTTGTGCTGCCCTATACGCGGACGTTGGCGGAGAAGGTCAAGGGCGCGCAAGCGGAGATCACGCGCGGCCATCCGCAATTTGCAAAGCCTCGTGACTTCGGCACGGGCGCCAATACCCCGGACGGCCTCACGCCGGCACGGGGAGGAGGCGTCGGCGGCGATCCCTCTGGTGGAGGCCTGCTCGATACCAAATTTCTCGGAGGCGGTGCGCCGTCGATCGATTTCGCGCCGCTGCCGCCGCCGATGTTGCCGCCGAAGGACGCGCCATGAGAAGCCGGCTCGGCTTCCACAAATCAAGAAACGCAAAAAAGGAGTCCTCTCAATGGCCGACGAAGTCACTGCCGATCCTGGACGACACGCATCGTGGATCATCGCCTGGTTCGCTCTCGACGCCGTCGTAGCGCTTGCACCACCGCTTTATTGGGCCGTCGACGGCAACAGGGCTTCGCTCCTCGGCCTGCCAACCGCCGTCCTCTACTTTGTGGCCGTCGCGGTCTTCATCACCGCTAGCATCGTTGCCGCGTATCTGGCCGAATCCCGCGTCGCGGAGGGCGGCTGATGCTCATTACTTTCGAATGTATTGCCGTCTTCTTCGCCGTCATCATCGTGATCTTGCAGCTTAGCGGTGTCCGCGACCGCAGCTTCACCGAGTATGCGGTCGGCGGCCGCTCGTTCGGCGCCAATTATCAGGCGATGTCCTTCCTCAATACGTGGTACCCGGGTGCCATGTTCACGGCCTTCGGCGGCATGGCGGCGAGTGCCGGAGTCATATCGTTCTACGTGCTGTCCTACAGCCTGCTCACCGTCGTGCTGATGTATCTGATGGCGCGGCCCGTGTGGGTGTGGGGCAAGACCTTCGACCTGCGCACACAGCCCGATCTTCTGGCACTGCGCTTCGACTCACGTCACATCAAGACCATCGCTGCGGTGATCGGCATCGTCTCCGGCATTCCGTGGCTGGTGCTCGGGATGCAGGCGCTCGGCACGCTGTTCCAGCACATGTCTCTCGGCGCGTTGTCGTTTTCAGAGGCCGTGATGGTTGGTGTCGGCATTATCGCCCTTCGCCAGGTGTGGACGGTTCGTATGGGCATGCGCGGTGTCGTCATCTCCGACATGGCCCAGGGCATCATCGCGTACATCGTTGGTGGCGCCGTGCTTGTCGGGCTGATCGTGTGGATGATCGTCTCGCAGGGCATTACTTTCGCTTCGCTCGATGCCGGCAAGTTTGCCATCCCTGGCATCGGCTCAAAGGAAGGGCCACTTTACGTCTTCAGCCTCATCTTGACCGGTACCATTGGCGGATGGTGCTGGCCCTATATCTTTGTCCGGCTATTCACCGCTGACGGCGTGCATAGCCTCAAGCGGTCCGCTGCCCTCGCCGTGCCGCTGTCGCTGGCTTTCGGCGTGGCGTTGCTAGTCTTCGGCATGCTCGGCTCGCAAGTTGCCGGCGTCGCCGCGAAACCCAACGACGTCTGGTTCATCGTTAGCCAGGAGGCTGGCGGCCCATGGTTACTCGGGCTCGCCGGCGTCGTTGTGCTCGCGGCTTCGATGGGACACACCGATGGCAACATCCAGGCGACAGGCGCTCAGATCGCCAACGACCTCGTCGGCAATTACTGGACCCTCGACCAGCGCCAGCTTATCATCATCGCGAAACTCGGCATGCTGGGATTGACGATCCTTTCCTCCTGGCTCGCATGCCTTGAATTGCCGGCGTTGTTCCAGTTGGCGGTGCTCGCTTACCAAGGCATCATTCAACTCGCCGTGCCGCAATTCCTCGGGATCTTCTGGAAACGCGGCAATAAGTATGGTGCCATCACCGGCATGACAGCCGGTTTCGCCGTGGCCGTCGTGCTCGAGCTTATCTATCCAGGATACTTGCCGTGGGCTTACGGTCTGACGTCAGGCGCCGTGGCTCTGAGCGTCAATCTCGCGATCTATGTCGCGGCTGCCTATCTGCTCCCGCAGTCACGGGAGGAGCGCACCCGGATCGAGAAGCTGTTTGCGCTGATAGAGGCGCGCCGCTCCACAAGCCTCGACGCCCTGAACGCCTCGCCTCAGTCGGTATAATTTTTGTGGAGATAAGACACGATGAGCAATGAGGACATCTATTCCGACTGCCATCGCGACATTCAAGAGCGCGCTACGGTCAGCGGGCGCTAGTTGAGCGCACGGCCCAGGCAATCCTTCACTCGGCATTTACCCAGCAGGACATCGCCTTCATCGGTGAGCGGGATTTCTTCTTCCTTTCAAGCGTCGATCCCGACGGGCATCCGACCGTATCCTATAAGGGCGGGGCGCCGGGCTTCGTCAAAGTCGAGAACGGCGAGCTGGTGCTTCCGTGCTACGATGGCAATGGCATATTCCTGTCGATAGGCAACATCGCGGCCGATCCCAAGATCGGCCTACTGTTCATGGACTTCGAGCGTCCGCGCAGGCTTCGTGTGCAGGGATTGGCACGCTTGGATGAAAGTGCAGCACGCGATGCAATCCCTGGGGCGCTCTTTCTCGTTCGCGTGGCGCCGCTGCATATCTTCGTGAATTGTCCGCGCTACGTGCATAAATACACGCGCGCCGAGACCTCAAAATATGTGCCAGACGAAGACGGCTCGGCGCCGCTCGCACAGTGGAAAAGGTTGCAGATTGTCCATGACAGCCTTTCACCCGTCGATCAGGCTGCAGCGGAAAGCGCGGGCTTCATTTCGTTGGAGGAGTACGAGGCAAAGGTGGAAGCAGGCGATGTTGACTGCGGCCCCCATGTCTGCTGCTGGCCCTTAGAAATGCTTCTGCTCGAGGCCAAAAATGTCCGCTCTTGCATTACGGAGGTGGTTTTCGCGGACGATGCTGTTGCCTGCTCAGGTTCGAATCCTGATCGCTCAGCCAGCTAACTTTCTGAAAGAGATAAGTTTTATCGCTCTTCCAGTGAGCCTGGAAAGTGCCGCAATATCCGCGGCTTGCCACGCCCGTCCTTCGATCGCAGTGGACCAGAGACGCAAAATGGCGTCGTCGGGTGCGAAACAGCCCGCCCCGTCTCCGGAGGCCTTTTTTC
>JAFECH010000005.1 GCA_018242255.1 Pseudomonadota bacterium
AAGCTGCTTCTTTTCCTCTTCGAGGCGTTCGATCTGTTCGACGAACTGGCGCAGCTGATTTTGCGCCGAGGCTTGAAGCGTGCTCATGGGAACTCCTGCTGTCTTGTTGCGACGACGCTAGCGGCGAGCCTCGGCCACAGCAAGGCAGCGATCCCCTCTATCCAAAGGGATAAATTTGGTCAGACACCTTGACGTTGTATATGTCGCGGAATGTTTTTTGAGTCGCTCCGGTGCAGGGCCTTGTGGCCGGTTCTCCGAAGGAGAGTAGCAAGGCGCAAAAAAGCCGGCCGACTGCTTGCTCCAAAGCCGTCGCCGGGGACCACGATTAATGATCTCTCGGCCGGTTCTGCTCGAAGGCTGCCTGTTTATCCGGCGTCGCTTCAGTCTGATACTTGGCTTTCCACTCCTGGAACGGCATGCCGTAGACGATCTCGCGGGCGTCATCCTTGGAAAGTTCGAGCCCCTTGGCCTCTGCCGCATTCGACATCCACGTCGACAGGCAATTCCGGCAGAACCCAGCCAAATTCATCAAATCGATGTTCTGAACGTCCGTTCGCGACCGCAAATGCTCGACCAGACGCCGAAATACCGCGGCTTCGAGCTCGATTGTCGTTTGCCGATCGAAAGTCTTCATGGCCAACTCCTTGACCGTCAAGGTCCTGTGACAGGCCTTACGACATAAGCACCATCCCGGCCACCCGAAAGCCTCGCCGAAGCTGCGGCCTCTGATGCCTTGACGGATACGGAGCGTTTGCGCAAACCAGACCCCCAATAATGAGATAACAAGCAGGCATCGGCCCAGGGAGACACTATGAAAGACGGCACGAACGGCGGCGTCCGCGAGACTTTGAGCACGCTGTTCGAAACCGCTTATCGAACGGCCCACCCGGCGGTTTGCCTCCCCGCGCACCTGCCGAAAGTCCCCGAAGGCGGCCGGATCATCATCATTGGTGCCGGCAAGGGCTCCGCCGCGATGGCCGTCGCAGCCGAAGAGCATTACATTGCGACCGGCCAAGCCGATAAAATTTCGGGCCTGATCTCGACGCGCCACGGCTTTGGACTTCCGACGAAGATCATCGAAATTCTGGAAGCCGGCCACCCCGTTCCCGACCAAAATTCCATAGTCGGCGCCGAACGCGCCATCGCACTGGCGAAAAGTGCCGGTCCGAACGACCTTGTTCTTTGTCTGCTGTCCGGCGGCGCGTCCGCAATCTGGGCAGCCCCCGTTCCCGGCGTCAGCTTCGAAGCCAAACAGGCGCTGACGAAACAGCTTCTGAAATCGGGCGCGCCGATTTCGGAAATGAATTGCGTGCGCAAGCACCTCTCGGAAGTCAAAGGCGGCAAGCTCGCAGCAGCTGTCTATCCGGCCCGATTGCTGACACTCGCTATCTCTGACGTACCGGGCGATAATCCCGACGAGATCGGCTCCGGCCCGACAGTCGCCGACCGCTCGACGTTGGCCGATGCGCGCGCCGTGCTCGCCAAATGGAAGATCACCCCATCGCCCGAGATCGCGAAAGCGCTCGACGATCCGAAAAACGAAACACTGAAAGCCGGCGATCCCAAGCTCGCCAATTCGACCTATGAGATCGTCGCCGCTCCGCGGGCTTCGATCGAGGCGGCAGGCGTCATCGCCCGCAATCTCGGCTATCGCACCATCATGCTGGGCGACGACCTTGAGGGCGAAGCGCACGAGGTCGCCCGCAAGCACGCCGAGATGGCGCTCGAAGCCAACGCCAAAGGCGAGAAGGTCGCAATCATGTCGGGCGGCGAATTGACCGTCACGGTGCGCGGCAATGGTTCCGGTGGCCCCAATCAGGAATACGCGCTCGGTCTCGCCATCGCCTTGAATGGCACGCCTGGAATTGCGGGCCTAGCCGGCGATACCGACGGCATCGACGGCGGCGGCGGCCACCACAGCGATCCGGCCGGCGCGATGGTTTTCCCCGATACTCTCGCACGGGCTGCGGCACAAAATCTCAATGCCGCCAAGTTCCTGGAGAACAACGACTCGACGGGTTTCTTTCGCCCCCTAGGCGATCTTATTCTGTGTGGCCCGACCCAAACCAACGTCAACGATTTCCGGGTCATCCTTGTCGATCCGTAAGGTGACGACGACGTTGGCGAATGGCTGGGACACAACCAGAACTCTCCGCTATAGGAATTGGAGCTTCTGACTTGCCATCCCGCATTTCTCCGCGCGCCTTCACCCGACACGTCATCTTTTCGTTGGCCTTATGTGTTTACACATCGGCCGCACATGCCGATTTGAAGCTTTGCAACGCCACATCGAGCCGAGTTGGTGTTGCGATCGGTTACCAAGACACCACTGGCTGGGCGACGGAAGGCTGGTGGAATATCGCTTCTCAAACCTGCGAGACGCTTCTCAAGGGAGCTTTGCCGAGCCGGTTCGTTTACGTGCATGCCGTCGATTACGATCGCGGTGGCGAATGGGGCGGCAAAAACGACATGTGCACGACAGAAAAGTCCTTCGCCATCCGGGGGGTTCAGGATTGCGTGAAACGCGGATATAAGCGCACCGGATTTTTCGAAGTAGATACCGGCGAGGCGAAGGAGTGGACCATCCGCCTCACCGATCCGGGCCAAGGAAACGCAGACAAATGAGACGTAATCGGCGGGTCAAGATCGTAGCGACGCTTGGACCCGCGTCTGCCTCCCCGGAGATGGTCGAGCGCCTGTTCATGGCGGGCGTCGATGTCTTCCGCATCAACATGAGCCACTCGACCCACGACGGTTCGAAGACGCTCTATAACACCGTGCGCGCCTGCGCCGCGCGCCATCGCCACCCCATCGGCATTCTGGCCGACTTGCAGGGCCCAAAGTTCCGCATCGGCAATTTCGACGCCAGCCGCGTCAACGTACCGACCGGCGCCATCTTCAAATTCGATCGCGACGAAACACTCGGCACCGAACAACGCGTTTACCTGCCGCATGAGCAGATTTTTGAAGCCATCCAGCCGGGCCACAATCTCGTCCTCGACGACGGCAAGCTGCGTATGCGCGTCATCGAAGCCTCGCCCGTGCAGATCAAGGCGGAGGTCACGACCGGCGGCATGCTTGCAAGCCGCAAGGGCATTTCTATGCCCGACACGCTGCTGCCAATCAGTCCGCTCACCGAAAAAGACAAGGCTGACCTGGCGCACGCGCTGAAACTCGGCGTCGATTGGGTTGCTTTGTCGTTCGTGCAGCGCGCCGAAGACGTGCACGAGGTCCGCCGCCTGATCGGCAATCGCGCCGCCATTCTCTCCAAGATAGAGAAGCCGTCCGCCGTCGCAGCACTCGAAGAAGTGATCGCGGCGTCGGACGCAATCATGGTCGCGCGCGGCGATCTCGGCGTTGAAATGCCGGTCGAGAAAGTTCCCGGCATCCAGAAGAAGATCACGCGTCTGTCGCGCGCCGCGGGCAAGCCCGTCATCGTCGCGACGCAGATGCTCGAAAGCATGATCTCTTCGCCAATGCCCACACGCGCCGAAGTCTCAGACGTCGCGACCGCAGTGTTCGACGGTGCTGACGCCATCATGCTGTCGGCAGAAAGCGCCGTCGGCCAGTACCCAGTCGAAGCCATCCAGATGATGGACAAGATCGCGCGCGAGGTGGAGCACGATCCGGTTTACGAGCCGATGCTCTACGCGACGCAGACCGAACCGCTGCCAACTGGCGCCGACGCGATTGCCGCCGCCGCGTCCGCCATCGCCGATACGGTGAAGCTTGGCGCCATCGTTTGCTACACAGCGACTGGCTCGACCGTGCTGCGGGTCACGCGCGAACGCCCGGGCATTCCAGTCATCGGCCTGACGCCGGTTGAATCGACCGCGCGTCGATTGGCACTGGTCTGGGGCGTTCACACCATTCTGACCGGCGATCCCGAAAATCTCTCGCATATGGTGCGCAAGGCGTGCCGCATCGCCTTTGAGGAAGGTCTCGTCAAGGCGCGAGAGGGCATACTGATTACGGCCGGTATCCCGCTCGGCAGCCCGGGTGCTACAAACATGATCCGCATCGCCTTCGTTGACGACTCCGGTGCCCCGATAGCCGAAGAGGTTTAGCCGCTCGTTGCGTCTCGCCGATCTTTACTCACCTCTTGAAAATGCACAGTCACGATGACCAGAAAACCTATCCGCCACTCGACACCCTCAAGGTGGTCGCCGAGAACGTGTGGGTCGTCGATGGACCGTTAATTTGGTTCGGCGTCCCCTGGCCCAAGATGCCCTTTCCGACCCGAATGACCATCGTGCGGCTGGCTGACGGTGCACTTTTTATTCATTCTCCCACGCGTTTGACGCCCGCATTGAAGACGGCAATCGTCGCGATAGGGGAACCGCGATGGCTTATCGCCCCAAACCGTATCCACTATTGGTGGATACCCGAATGGAAATCCGGCTTCCCTGGCGACGAAGCCTATCTGGCTCCGCGCGTCAAAGAGCAGGCCGGACGCCGTATAGATTTTCCCTTTTTGCCGCTGGATCGAGAGCAAGGCTATCCGTGGGATCGAGACATCGCGACGGTTCTAGTCCCGGGCAGCTACATGACCGAAGCTGACTTCTTCCATCGGCCAAGCCGAACGCTCATTGTTGCCGATCTCATCGAGAACTTCGAGCCCACCAAAAATGGCGTATTCATGCGTTTACTGGCACGCATAGGCGGATGCCTCGACCCTCATGGCGGAATGCCGCGCGACTTGCGGGCAACATTTTCAAAGCAGAAATCGCAGTTTCGTCATGCCGTCGAAACGATGATCGGATGGGATCCCGAACGTATCATCCTCGCGCATGGCCGATGGTACGAAACGGACGGCGCAAGCGAACTGAAACGCGCCTTTCGCTGGCTGCTGACTTAGGCACGAAAGTGAAGGCTTCAGATCCCCTGGCCTTCGACTTCTTTCTTCAGCTCGTCGCGTGCCTTCTCGCCACCCTCGATGTTGGGGTGCACCTTGAGCAGTTGATCGTAGACTTCGAGCGCGGCCTTCTTCTCGCCCATCTGCACGAGGATCTTGGCCATGCCATCGAGCGCCCGAAAATTATTGGGTTCTATCGCCAGTGCCCGCCTCAGATCGCCGAGGGCCGCCGCGTAATTATTCATCCGATATTCGATGTAGGCGCGATGGCTCCACGCCTCCGCATACTGCGGCTCAAGCTCGACCGCTGCATCCAGGAACGGCAAAGCCTTGTCGTTCTCGTTCTTCGATGAGAAAAGTTCGCCGCGGTCGATCAGCAGATTGACGGTATCGCCGCCCTGCATGCGCCAAAGCCGCTCGATGACGCCACTGATCTCGCCCCCCTGACGATGATCGCCCTCGGTCGCGAGATAGGCGTAGAGATTGTCGAGCGTCTTGGAGACCTGTTCGGGCGTCTGCGGCCACGGCAGGCCCATCAACCCAGGTGGCCCCTTTTGAGCTTGTGCACCGGGAGACGGCGCCACCGGCGGGGCTTTCTTGACGGTAGGAGGCGGTTGCGGCGCAGGCGCCGGTTCGGCCGGGAAAGGTTGCGTCTTCAGCAGCTCATCGTCGGCGACAGCATTCGCCGCCCCGCCCGCGAGGATCAGAAGACCGAGAAGAAGGCGCCCAGGAAAAATCATGCCCCGAAATTAATACGGGGCATGGCGCTTGGTCAAAAAGACTCTGGTGAATTCGCCGTAACGTCGCGCACGACGCCGGCCGCGCCTCAACCCTGACGGGCCTTGAAGCGACGGTGAGTCTTGTTAATGACGTAGACCCGGCCTTTACGGCGCACGACGCGATTATCGCGGTGCCGCGAGCGCAGGGACTTCAAAGAGTTTCTAACTTTCATAACGACACCGGTTAAAGCTGGTGAACAGCTGGAGGCTGAACCTCCAACCCCATCGAGACGGGGCGTAGCTGCGGGATGAAGCCTGCGTTTTAGCGATTTTTTGGCCGAGGCCAAGTGCCTTAATGAGTTTTTCTGCGAATTTAGCCGTGGTTTTTCCGCACCCCCGTCCCCAAACCCTACTGTTTCGGCAACTTTGCCCTATGACGCCCCGCGAAATTTGCCCCCGTGGGGATAAAAACGCTAACGCGACAGTCTTGGATCAAGGAAGGCCCGAGGACGTCGCCTGATTTCGCCGGCACAGGCAATTTTCCCGGCACTTCGCAGGCAAATCGCCGTTGTCACCCCAGCTCCACACCTAGTTTATGCCGTGACAAATCTGCTCGCATAGAAGACGAGGTGATAAGAAATGAGCTTCAGAATTTTGGTTGCAGGATTGGCAAGCCTGGGGCTTTCGGCGCTATCGACGCATGCTTTCGCTCAGGACGACCAAATCCAGCGGTTGGCGACCGACAAAATGGAAAATTTCGAGTTGAGCAGCATCGCGTGGAAGGATGAGCCGCTGCTTCCCAAGGGTGCAAAAAGTGCACTTGTTATTGGTGACCCCAGCAAGCCCGGCGTCTTCATGGCCTACCTGAAATTCCCGGCAAACTATGAGATCCCAGCGCACACTCATCCCTTCGCTGAAGTGGTCACCGTTTTAAAAGGCACGGTCTCCAACGGAATGGGGGGAAAGCTGGACCGAGAGAAGGGCGCCAAACTCGGCGTTGGCGCTAGCTTCACGTTGCCCGCGGGCCATGCGCATTATCTATGGAATCAGGAAGAAAGCGTCGTACTTCTTACCGCGACCGGTCCGTGGAACATCAAATACATCAATCCTGCCGACGATCCGCGCAAATAAGAATTTGCGATCGCCACTCTGGGCCAGTTCCGAATTTCATCAAAGCGGTGGCCCAAACGGTTCGCTGATCGCGCCGGAGCGCCGTTCAGCCCAGATACGCCGGAGCGCCCTCAATGGCCCCTCGCTCGCGCTCTGGCGTCTTCGCCATGAAACCGCGCGCCGAGTTTATGCGCTGAGGCGATTCGGACTGATGGCCGCGATTATGCCGAAAAGCCTCGCAAGCTTCCGTTGACCGACGAGCTGTCTCTAAATCCTGCTGCCGCGGAATGGCAGCTTCCACCAGTTTTCCGGAAACATCCCGCTTTCGGGATGGTGGGCACTAGAGGGATCGAACCTCTGACCCCTACCATGTCAAGGTAGTGCTCTACCGCTGAGCTAAGTGCCCGGAAGAAGCGAGCTTCTAGAGGGTTAGCGATACCAAGGTCAAGCCCCGGAACGCCGCAATTTGACGATTATCGTCCAAAGGCCGTTTCAAGCCGCCAGCAAGCGGTCGACTTCTTTCACCAAGTCCTTGAGATGGAAGGGCTTGGAAAGAACACGTGCGTCTTTTGGCGGCTGGTTTTCGCTATTGAGCACGACCGCCGCAAACCCGGTGATGAACATGATCTTGAGGTCGGGATCGATTTCGCTGGCGCGGCGCGCCAGTTCGATGCCGTCCATCTTGGGCATGACGATATCCGTCAGCAGCAGCGTGAACGGCTCCGACTTGAGCCGGTCGTAGGCGTCTTCGCCGTTTTCGAAAGCGACGACATCGTAGTTCGCTTTCTCCAGCGCCTTGACGAGAAAGCCGCGCATGGAGTCGTCATCCTCGGCAAGCAGGATGCGACGGATCGGCAGGCTAGATGGCTTAGCGGTCATGGCTACTCTGAATGTGCGAAAACCCCGGACGAGGAATACCCCATATCTCGTCCTACGCAAACTTGGCTCAACTTAGGTAAACGGAGCATGAAACTGTGGAAAGGATCGCACGACTTCGTGGCGAAATGCTTATTTACCTCGAAACACGGTTGCCACGCTCAAGCTCTGTGCAATCCGCGTGAGCCTAAAAGTCTTGCATGGACTTCGCGCCGCACCGTTGGCAATGTAGGCCGCTCTGAAACAAATATGCCTAGCCGGGATCTGAACGAGACACCGCCGCACCATGCCCGACGATAGATCCCACGATGTGCCCAGCGCATTTTTCCCGTCCTACGATGTCCTGTCGCCTCGGACCCAGGGCGTGCCTTTCGTATTCTCGTCGCCGCATTCCGGCCGATTGTATCCGCCCGAATTTCTAGCCATTTCACGGCTCGACCCGAAGACTTTGCGCCGCTCCGAAGATTGCTTTGTCGACAAGCTTTTCCGCCCCGTGGCGAGCCTTGGCGCACCGCTCATAAGTGCACGCTTTCCGCGCGCCTATCTCGATCTCAATCGGGAGCCCTATGAGCTCGATCCGGAGCTGGTGTTCGAACCGCTGCCAGCTCACGCCAATACTCAGTCGATTCGTGTCGCCGGCGGACTCGGTACTGTCGCCCGCATCGTGGCTGATGGCGAGGAGATCTATCCTTCAAGGCTGAGCCTCGAAAGTGTGTTGGCGCGAGTCGAGCAGCTTTATTTTCCGTTCCACGCTGAGCTTTCCCGTCTCGTCACGCAGACGCGCGAGAACTTCGGCTATGCCGTTCTGATTGATTGTCATTCGATGCCGTCGACGGCGATGGCGCCCGGCGGCGCCCAGCGTCCCGACATCGTCATCGGCGATCGCTTTGGCGCATCTGCAGATCCGCGCCTCACGCTACTCATTCGCGACGAGTTCCAGCGGCGCGGCTTCAAGGTGCAGCTGAACCGCCCCTATGCAGGCGGCTACATCACCGAGCACCATGGCCGGCCGGGACGAGGCACGCATGCTATTCAGCTCGAAATCAACCGCGGGCTCTATATCAATGAGCTGACGTTCCAGGAGAACTCAGGCTATCAGCGCTTGTCGGAAGTTCTGATTGATATCGTATCGACGCTGTTCCGCGAGGTGCCGGGCATTCTCGACTACCGCGCCGCGGCTGAATAAAAACCGCGCCAGATGCCGGCCAGCTATCGCCGGATTCACCATAGAAAAAGGGCCGTCCGAATTCCACGAACGGCCCAAGTCTAGGGAGGAAACGCCCAAGGAGGGCTGCGAAGCGCGAGCGGAGCTCACATATCGCACTGCAAAAATTAAAGGTGCAGCGCATCACCAGCAAATGCGTTTTCCGCAAATCTGGTTATCAAAAAGCGCAGGACTGAAATTCAGGCATTTCAAGCTACTAGGCTTGGCGCAACCGCTGCGAGCAGCGAAATCCCCAATAAAGAAAGGCCGTCCGATGCCGAACGGCCCAAGTCTAGGGAGGAAACGCCCAAATTGGGCAGCGAAAGCGGTGAAGCGTGTCATCGCGCTCGCAATTGTCACGATGAGCCGGTTCGGGGCGCATCGCAATCTAAACGCGTATTGCACTAGCACATTAAAAGGTAGCTGTATCCAGCTCGCCACAACTTACGTTACTAATATGTATCTAGTTCAACCTTGCTCTATAACGCGGTGGCGAGTGGCGCTATGACAGCCGCTAATCAAACAATTGAAATGCCAGGGTGAGTGCGTGGCGGAACGTGTGCCGGCTAACGAATTTCAGGCAATCGTCGGCGTCGCGCAGGAACTGGCCGATATTTCCGGCTCCGTTATCCTCAAGCATTTCCGCAAGCCTATGCCTGTGGAAAACAAGGCCGCCGGCGGGGCATTCGATCCCGTAACCAAGGCCGACAGGGGCGCAGAGAAAGCGATCGTCCAGGCTCTCTCCACTCGATTCCCGGATCACGGCATCGTCGGCGAAGAGTTTGGCACGCGCCCTGGAACAAGCTCGTACAAATGGGTCATCGACCCGATTGACGGCACTCGCGCCTTCATCATGGGCTCCCCGCTATGGGGCACACTGATCGGCGTCATGAAGGACAACGAACCAATCTTCGGCTTGGTGGATCAACCCTTTACCGGCGAACGATTCTGGTCTGGCGACAAGGCGGCCTACCACAGCCTGCGCGGCGGCCGTCCGGCCCGCATCAAAACGCGCGAATGCACCAAGATCGAAGACGCGATTCTGACCTCGACGCATCCCGACCTGTTCGAGACCCCGGAGCAGTCGGCGGCGCTCGCGGCGCTTAAATCGAAAGCCCGCCTCACCCGTTACGGCGGCGACTGCTACGGCTACTGCCTGCTCGCGTCCGGCTTCGTCGATGTGATCATCGAATCGGGACTGAAGCCCTACGATATCGTCGCCATCATTCCGGTCATCCAGCGTGCGGGCGGCGTGATCACCACATGGACCGGCGGCGATCCATCATCCGGTGGCGACATCATCGCGACCGGCGATCCGCGTCTCCACGAAGACGTTCTCGCCCTGATCAACAAGATCTAGTTTTATAGCCGACCTTCCGACGGCAACGTCTCGACACCCATATAGGCGTCGAACGCTGCCCAGAATCGCTGCCGGATTGCGTCCGTCTCTTGCAGAATCTCGTGCCGCGAGCCGGGCATCAGAACATGCCCGCCGGATTTCAGATCGACGGCAAAATCTTCGATCGCCTTCGTCGAGACGACGCGGTCGGCCCCGGCCGCAAAGAGCATCATCGGAACGCACACGTATTTCGGATAATCCGGCCGGGAAAGCATGTCGCAGCTTCTGAGCGCCGCCCGGAGCCAGCCCACTGTCGGCGCCCCAAGCGCCAAGTCCGGCGCGGCTTCGATGATTGATTTTACCCTCGACCAGCGCACGTAATCGCTCGTCAGCCTGTTGTTCTCAAATGCCATGAGATCGTTCGGTTCATCGGTGCCGCCGCGGACGTAGGCCGTCGCCAGCCCGAGCATCGCGGCCGTTGTAGCGTATGCCTTCGCCAACGGACGGCTCACGCCGAGCATGCGTTCGTCGATGTCGATCATCGGCGACAGCAGGATCATGCGCGAGAATGGGCTCGCCTCGTCTTGCGCCCCACGCAGCAGAATGTTGCCGCCGAGCGAATGACCGATCCCGACAAACGGCTCCGGCAGATTTGGCCGCACGATCTCGTCGATGAAAATTGCCAGATCGCGGTCGTACTCGGTGAAGGCGACGACGTGTCCTTTATGCGGGTTGGACAGAACTCGCTCGGACCCGCCTTGCCCGCGCAAATCGAAAATCGCCACCGCGAAGCCCCGTCGCCTGAGATCGGCGACGACCTCGAAATACTTTTCGATGAACTCACCCCGCCCTTGCAGGATGATGGCGGTGCCGCGCACAGGCCCGCGCGTCGCCTGCCAGAGCGCCGCGCGCAGTTTGCGCCCGTCGTAGCCATCGAAAGCCAAGACCTCGGCGCCGCTCGGAACAGGGTTGATAGAGAGGGAAACCAGTTTCATCTGCCGCTCTTCATGCTCACGCGCGCAAGGCAAAAATATCGAGGGAAGAAATGCGAACCAACGTGATTAATACACGATTTGGCGGGCCGCCTCTTGAAGGGAATTTTCGGCGTCCTACCTTTGAGGTGTGGTTGCCGCAAAGCGGGACCGCACAACGAAATGCCGAGCCAGTCGGCCGGTTTTTTTACATGTCGCTTCTCATGGAGGATATGTCATGCGACACGCTGAATTTGCCCCCTTTTATCGTTCCGCTATCGGTTTCGACCGCCTCTTCCAGGCGCTTGATCGCTCGGTGAGCTTCGATAGCGAATCTACCTACCCGCCTTATAACATCGAACGCACCGGCGAGAACGCTTACCGAATCACGCTCGCTGTGGCCGGGTTCTCACAGGATGAGTTGAAGATCGAGGTCAAGGAGCAGACTCTCTCCATTGCAGGTGAGAAGTCCGCTGAGGCTGAGGATAAAACCTACCTCCATCGCGGCATTGCTGCCCGCGCATTCGAACGCCGCTTCCAGCTTGCCGACCACGTCGATGTGACGGGCGCGAAGTTCGAGAACGGCCTGCTTCATGTCGATCTCGTCCGCAACGTTCCCGAGAGCAAGAAACCCCGTACGATTGCGATCGGCACCGGCGAACCTGTCCAGCAGCTCGAAGCCAAAGCGGCTGCTTAACCTCACGTCTCCACTGTAACCTTACACGGCAGCTTTGCTTCGGCAGGGCTGCCGTTTTTCATCTGGCTCACCAGCACCGCTTGCGACAGGAAATTTTGTTGCCCGGCATTCGCTCAGAACTTGTCGAAAAGGATCAATGCCACGACTGCGTGTTACCGCTTGTGCCGCAGTGTCAAATCTGTAGAATTTGATAGATAGGTCAACATTGCTGTCCTTTGTGCGCCGGTGGGTGGGCGTCTGAGAACAGCTCGGACATTCGCACCGGCCGTAACGTCGCTTTACGGCTTCCGAGTGGCGGCGTGGGAGAAATGGAAGTGCTCGAATACAGGATATGCGGTTTGCGGGGCCGTGCGATCGGCAGCGGGCTCCAGTCCATTAACCACTGCATGCTATCGCGCCCGGACCGAAAACGGCGGCGCTAGGTGTAATATTTTTCGACCGCGAGATTGCGCAAAGTCGAACAAACTAGGCGGCCCGCACCTGGGCAGTTTCCGAATAACGAAGTTCTGAATTTAGGCCAACGGGCCACAACGAGGCGAGAAATGAGCGAAGGTTATCTGTCTCCGCTGGAAGACGAAATCGGCACGGGAAGCCGTCCGGCGGCAGCAGGCCTTTTTGATCCGGCTCTTGAGCGTGACGCCTGCGGCGTCGGCTTCATTGCGAACCTCAAGGGTCGCAAGTCGCACAGCATCGTCGAAGGCGCTTTAAAGATCCTCGAAAACCTCGAGCATCGAGGTGCCGTCGGCGCCGACCCGCTTTCGGGCGACGGTGCGGGCATCATGATTCAGATCCCGCATGACTTCCTGGCCGCCGAAACGAAAGCGCTCGGCTTCGATCTTCCCGCGCCCGGCCACTACGCCGTCGGCCACATATTCATGCCGCGCGACGAACGACTGCGCGCGCACTGCGAACGCGTCTGGGCACGCTGCCTCAAGGAAGAAGGCCTGGAGCTGATCGGCTGGCGCACGGTGCCGGTCGAGAACGGTTGCCTGTCGGACATGGTCCGCGACGTCGAACCGATTCATCGGCATGTTTTCATTCGCCGTCCGGCAAGCATGGCCGATCAGGAAGAGTTCGAGCGCCGTCTCTATATGGTGCGCAAGGTCGTCTCGAACGCCATCCACGACGCCTACAAGGGACGCGACATCGGGCACTACACGGTGTCGCTTTCAACGCGCACGCTCGTTTACAAGGGCATGTTCCTGTCCTTCCAGGTGAAGGCTTATTACTCGGACCTGTCCGACCCGCGTCTGGTTTCCGCGCTCGCCCTCGTACACCAACGCTTCTCGACCAACACCTTCCCGTCCTGGAAGCTCGCGCACCCCTATCGCATGGTCGCGCACAACGGCGAGATCAACACGCTGCGCGGCAACGTCAACTGGATGGCGGCACGCCAGGCATCGGTGTCGTCGCCGCTCTTTGGTGACAAGATTTCGAAGCTGTGGCCGATTTCATACGAAGGCCAGTCCGACACCGCCTGCTTCGACAACGCGCTCGAATTCCTCGTTATGGGCGGCTACAGCCTCTCGCACGCCGCGATGATGCTGATTCCTGAAGCATGGGCCGGCAACCCGACGATGGATACCAACCGCCGCGCCTTCTACGAATATCATGCCTGCTTGATGGAGCCGTGGGACGGCCCCGCTGCAATGGCCTTCACTGACGGCCGCCAGATTGGCGCGACGCTCGATCGGAACGGTCTGCGCCCGGCCCGCTATCTCGTGACGAAGGACGACACCGTGATCATGTCGTCCGAGTCCGGCGTCCTGCCGGTCGAAGAAGAAAACATCGTCAAGAAGTGGCGCCTGCAGCCCGGCAAGATGCTGCTCATCGACCTCGAAAAGGGTTGCATCATCTCAGACGAAGAGCTGAAGGCCCAGATCGCCGCCAGCCACCCGTATGAGACGTGGCTGAAGCGCACGCAGATCAAGGTCTCCGACCTGCCGCTGCCGTCGAAGAGCGCCTCTGCCGCAAAGTCGAACGTCGCGCTGCTCGATCTGCAGCAGTCGTTCGGCTACACGCAGGAAAGCATCAAGTTCCTGCTGACGCCAATGGCGGAAAAGGGCGAAGAAGCGACCGGCTCGATGGGCACGGACACGCCGATCTCGGCGCTGTCGTCGAAATCGAAGCTGCTGCACACCTATTTCAAGCAGAACTTCGCGCAGGTCACGAACCCGCCGATCGACTCCATCCGCGAAGAGCTGGTGATGAGCCTCGTTTCATTCATCGGCCCGCGCCCGAACATCCTCGATCTGCAAGGCACCTCGAAGCAGAAG
The DNA here is from genome assembly GCA_018242255.1 of Pseudomonadota bacterium. Classification (GTDB taxonomy): domain Bacteria; phylum Pseudomonadota; class Alphaproteobacteria; order Rhizobiales; family Hyphomicrobiaceae; genus Hyphomicrobium_B. The sequence goes on from JAFECH010000005.1 coordinate 14,048, forward strand.
CGCCTCGAAGTCGATCAGCCGATCCTGACCAACGAAGACTTGGAGCGTATTCGCGGCATCGGCGCGGTGAAGGACAACGACTTCGAGTCGATCACCATCGACATCACATACCCCGCCGACAAGGGCGAAGGCGGCATGGGTCCGGCGCTCGATGGCATCTGCGCTGAAGCGGAAGAGTATGTCCGCGCCAAGGAATTCAACATCATCATCCTGTCCGACCGCCGCGCCGGACCGGACCGTATCGCCATTCCGTCGCTGCTCGCGACGTCGGCCGTGCATCACCACCTGATCAAGCAGGGCCTGCGCACGTCCGTCGGTCTCGTCGTCGAGACGGGGGAAGCGCACGAGATCAACCAGTTCTGCACGTTGGCGGGCTATGGCGCCGAGGCTATCAACCCGTACCTCGCGTTCGAAACGCTCTACACCATGATCCCGGAATTGCCTGAAGGCACGACGCCGGAAATGGTCAAGAAGCGCTTCATCAAGGCCATCGGCAAAGCCATCATGAAGGTGATGGCGAAGATGGGCATCTCGACCTACCAGTCTTACTGCGGCGCTCAGATCTTTGACGCCGTCGGCCTGCGGTCGAGCTTCGTCGAACGCTACTTTACCGGTACGCACACCCAGGTCGAAGGCGTTGGCCTGCGCGAGATCGCGCGCGAAACCGTCGAGCGCCACAAGGCGGCGTTCGGCGACATCCCGGTTCTTGCGAACGCACTCGATGTCGGTGGCGAATACGCTTATCGCGTCCGCGGCGAAGCCCACATGTGGCGTCCGGGAACGGTCGCCGACCTGCAGCATGCTGTGCGCGCGACCGACAACAAGGAAGCGATGAGCGGCCGCATCCCGCAGAAGTTCCGTGACTTCTCGAAGGCCATCAACGACCAGTCCGAGCAGCTGATGACGCTGCGCGGCATGTTCCGCCTGCGCTCGGCTGAGAGCTTCGGCCGCAAGCCTATTCCATTGGAGGAGGTCGAACCCGCCGTAAACATCGTCAAGCGCTTCTCGACCGGCGCAATGAGCTACGGCTCGATCAGCCGCGAGGCCCACACCACGCTCGCGATCGCGATGAACCGCATCGGCGGTCGCTCGAACACGGGTGAAGGCGGCGAAGAATCCGACCGCTTCAAGCCGATGCCGAACGGGGACTCGATGCGCTCTGCGATCAAGCAGGTTGCCTCCGGCCGCTTCGGCGTGACGACGGAATACCTCGTCAACTCCGACATGATGCAGATCAAGATGGCGCAGGGCGCAAAGCCCGGCGAAGGTGGTCAGCTGCCCGGCCACAAGATCGATGCAACGATCGCCAAGGTCCGCCACTCGACGCCGGGCGTCACGCTCGTCTCGCCGCCGCCGCATCACGACATCTACTCGATCGAAGATCTGGCGCAGCTCATCTATGACCTGAAGAACGTCAACCCGAAGGCTGACGTCTCGGTAAAGCTCGTCTCCGAAGTTGGAGTCGGCACGGTTGCCGCCGGCGTCGCCAAGGCGCGCGCCGACCATGTGACCATCTCCGGCTTCGAAGGCGGCACGGGCGCTTCGCCCCTGACGTCGATCAAGCACGCGGGCAGCCCGTGGGAAATCGGCCTCGCCGAAACCCATCAGACGCTCGTCGCCAATCTGCTACGCGGCCGTATCGCCGTGCAGGTCGATGGTGGCGTCCGCACCGGCCGTGACGTCGTCATCGGTGCGCTGCTAGGCGCCGACGAATTCGGCTTCGCGACCGCTCCGCTCATCGCAGCTGGCTGCATTATGATGCGCAAGTGCCACCTGAACACCTGCCCGGTCGGCGTCGCGACGCAAGACCCGGTTCTGCGCGCAAAGTTCTCCGGCAAGCCGGAGCACGTGATCAATTACTTCTTCTTCGTCGCTGAAGAAGTCCGCGAGATCATGGCTCAACTCGGCTTCCGCAACTTCAACGAGATGATCGGCCAAAGCGATCAGCTCGATAAGGATCGCGCCATCGAGCACTGGAAGGCGCGTGGTCTCGACTTCACGAAGCTGTTCCATAAGCCGCATGCGCCGGCTGGCGTCGCAATTTACAACAGCGAGCGGCAGGACCACGGCCTCGAAAAGGTTCTCGACGTCAAACTGATCGAGCTGGCTAAGCCCGCACTCGAAGGCAAGAAGCCTGTCAAGGCTGAGGTCGACATCAAGAACGTCAACCGTTCGGCGGGCGCCATGCTCTCGGGCGAAGTCGCGAAGCGTTACGGTCACGCAGGTTTGCCGGAAGACACGATCTGGATTTCGTTCAAGGGGACCGCGGGCCAGGCATTCGGCGCTTGGGTCGCCCACGGCGTCACACTCGATCTCATTGGCGAAGGCAACGACTACGTCGGCAAGGGTCTGTCGGGCGGCAAGCTGATCGTACGCCCCGATCCGAAGTCGAGCATCGTTCCGGAAGAAAGCATCATCGTCGGCAACACGGTGCTCTACGGCGCCATCACCGGCGAGTGCTATTTCCGTGGCGTGGCCGGTGAACGCTTCGCTGTCCGCAACTCCGGCGCCTACGCCGTCGTCGAAGGCACCGGCGATCATGGCTGCGAATACATGACCGGCGGCGTTGTCGTCGTGCTCGGCCAGACGGGCCGCAACTTCGCGGCCGGCATGTCCGGCGGCATCGCTTATGTTCTCGACGAGGATGGCGATTTCGAAAACCGTCTCAACAAGGACATGGTCCAGCTCGAAGCCATCACGGCCGATCCGGGCTCGCTGCAGAAGCTCGCCCAGCAGGGCGGCGACGTGGCGATCGCTGTCCATAACGTGATGGTCGACATGCGCGAGCAAGACGCTGAGCGCCTGCACACGCTCATCTCGCGGCACGCGCATTACACGAACTCGCGCCGCGCACAGGAGATCCTGAAGAACTTCCAGGCCTACCTGCCGAAGTTCAAGAAGGTGATGCCGGTGGAATATCGCCGCGCACTGGCAGAGCTCGCAAAAGCCCGCGAAACTAATCGCGAGGCAGAACTCGAAGCAGCCAAGCAATAACGATCACACCGGCACATCGCGGATAGACAAGACGAAAGAAGAAGCACGAGAATGGGCAAGCCGACTGGTTTTCTGGAAATCGAGCGCGCCGACCGTAAGTATCGCCCGGTCGAAGAGCGCCTGAAGCACTATAAGGAATTCGTCGTTCCGCTGTCGGAGCCTGAAATCAAAAAGCAGGCTGCGCGGTGCATGGATTGCGGCATTCCCTATTGCCACAACGGCTGCCCGGTCAACAATCAGATCCCCGACTGGAATGATCTCGTCTATCGCGGCGACTGGAAGGAAGCGGCCGACAACCTGCACTCGACAAACAACTTCCCGGAAGTGACCGGCCGCATCTGCCCGGCGCCGTGCGAAGCGTCTTGCACGTTGAACATCGACGACACCCCGGTCACGATCAAAACCATTGAATGCTCGATCGCGGATCGCGCGTGGGAGGAAGGCTGGGTACAGCCGCTTCCGCCTGAGAAGAAGACGGGCAAGAAGGTCGCCGTCATCGGTTCCGGCCCGGCCGGCCTCGCAGCCGCGCAGCAGCTTGCGCGTGCCGGTCATGAGGTTCATGTCTACGAAAAGAACACTAAGCCCGGCGGCCTGCTCGTTTACGGTATTCCCGACTTCAAAATGGAAAAGGGCGTCATCGCTCGCCGCGTCAAGCAAATGGAAGCCGAAGGCGTGACCTTCCATTGCGGCATCCACGTCGGCCAGGATCTCTCAGCGAAGTATCTTGAATCCAAGCACGACGCCGTGCTGATCGCGATCGGCTCCGAGCAGCCGTTCGACTTCTTCGCCAAGTCGCCGGGCCGCGATCTCGACGGCCTGCACTACGCGATGGATTTCCTGCCGCAGCAGAACCGTCGCAACGCCGGTGAGCCGCAGAAGCCGAAGTCGAAGGAAATCTCGGCGAAGGACAAGCATGTCATCGTTATCGGCGGCGGCGACACCGGCTCCGACTGCATTGGCACTTCGTTCCGCCAAGGTGCATTGAGCGTGACGCAGCTCGAAATCATGCCGATGCCGCCTGAGAAGGAAAACAAGGCGCTCTCCTGGCCGCACTGGCCGCTGAAGCTTCGCATCTCGACGTCGCAAGCCGAAGGCGCCAAGACCGAGTATTCTATCTCGACCACTGGCTTCTCCGGCGAAGACGGCAAGGTGAAGAAGCTTCACTACACCCGCGTCAACAGCAACCTTCAGCCGGTGAAGGGCACGGAAGGCGCTCTCGACGCGGATCTCGTGCTTTTCGCGATGGGCTTCTCCGGTCCGGTCGAAACGGACATCGTCAAGGAATTCGGACTTCCCGTCGTTCCGCGTGGCCGCTTCAAGGGCCTCGACGCAACGGACCGCGACTACAAGCTAAGCACTTCACCGAAGTTGTTCTGCGCCGGCGACATCCGCCGCGGACAGTCGCTTGTCGTTTGGGCAATCCGCGAAGGTCGCCAAGCTGCGCACGCCATCGACAAGTTCCTGATGGGCTCTACCGTCCTGCCGCGCTAATCGACCCCTGCGCCTCTCACGCGAGGCGTAGCGCAACCACTCCAAGTCCGATAAGACCAGCGCCGATCATACGCGCTGGCCCGATATGTTCGCGCAAGATCAATCCTGCGATAGCGGTTCCGAACAGGATCGACGTCTCCCGAAGGGCCGCAACCATTGCGACGGGGGCCTTCGTCATCGCGGCCAGAACAATCGCATACGAAATTGCCGTCGCACTTCCTCCGATCAGGCCTACGCGCCACTGCGCGCGAAAGAGTCTTGCGAACGCTGCTCTATTGCGCATCAAAACCCAGGCGATCAGTGGCACTCCATTGAGCATGAACACCCAGCATGCATAAGCCTCTGGAGACCCGGAACGGCGCGTTCCCTCTCCATCTATCAGCGTGTAGCCGGCGATGACGACCGCGTTGAGCAATGCCAAAATGACACCGCTTGCAGCGCCGTGCCGGCTCTCTCTCGTCATCGTCAGAATACCGAAAGAGATCAGAGCAACGCCAAACCAAGCTCCGAGTGGCGAGCTTTCTCCAAGCCAGAGCACGCTCGTCAGAGCGACCAGAAAAGGAGCAGTCCCTCGCATCAGAGGATATGTCTGCCCCATATCAGCGACTTTGTATGCCGACGCGACCAATGCGAAATAAAGAACATGCACGACAACGGAGGCGGCAAGAAATGGCCAACTCGCCCGATCCGGAAGCGTCAGAAAAGGCGTCACTGCCGCGCCAAAGAGTGCCGCCGACGTCGCGACCATGATGGTCGTCAGAGCCTTGTCATCGCCGCTTTTGATCAGAGCATTCCATGACGCATGCAGCGCTGCGGCGACCAAAACGCTTGCGAATACCAAAAACGTCATTGCTAAGCAAAATTCATGGGAGGATCGTCATCCGCGCGGCGATTGCCCCATCGGCTTCGCCTCGCTCGTCGTATCCGGCTTCGGCGGCCACGTCAGATCGTCGGCGCGTCCTGGCTTCGGCCGCAACCGTTCGCCCTTCACGAGCAGGCGGAAATACGGAGCCTGCGTTGGCGACAATCGCCCACGATCGCGATTGCCGGACGGCGAGATCGAACTCATCAGCGTGAGACCGCCCGCGATCTGATCGACCAGCAGATCTCCACGCTGGCCGGACGCTTCGCGGCGCGCCATCAGGGCGACGACAGAAGCCGGTATCGCCGGGCGAACGATAGGGATCGTCTGCGTCTCGGCCCGGCCATTGCCACTGACGATCTTCAGAATGATTTTGCCATCGTCCTGTTTCTGATCGCCGGACGCATCCGCCGTGGCGGACGCCCGTGTGCCGTTCAAGCCGGGCGCGCGAACGATCGGCGTCTTCGCATTAGCGTCGTTGTTTGCCGCAACGGGCGATGAAGGCGCCGGCGCCTTCACCGCGTTGCCCGGATTGATCTTCGCTTGTTCTGCGTCCGAACCGAGCAGCGGAATGTTCCGGTTTTGCTTCGCCTGAATGAGATCCGGCCGCAGTTCCTTTTCAACGAAATGCGCCAGCTTGCGATTGCCCGCGACGGTGAAGTTCACGCCGTCCCTGAGGCGCAGCAATCGGATCGCGCCCTCCAGATCCGGACCGTAAGCCGAATACCCGCCGTTATCGTCGCTGAACCCCTGATATGCGTCGATGTATTTAAAGCCGTTGAGATAAGCCCGCTCGCGGATCACGTCGTTGATGCGCTGCGCAAGGTCGTTGGCATCCGATCGCGCAAGATTGGGTAGCCCAACCCAATAGACAGCCGCACTTCGTGTCTTGAAAACGCGCATCAGCCGGTCGATGCGTCGAGTATATTCGATCAGCCAAGCTTCGCTGCCGAGGGGCAGGCGCTTACCATCATCGGTCCGGATAGAAATACGGTCTTCCTGTCCGGTCATAACGATGGCAATGTTGAACGGTTGATCCGCCACCGCATTTTCAAGCGCCGCGACTTTGGCATCGAAGTTGCGCATCGCGATTCCAGTTAGCGGCGTCACCTGCTTCTGGATGTTCAAACGCACATCGGAATTGAATGCCGCTTGCAGGCCGCTCAGCAGCCCAGGGGCAAAATCGTCACCAAAAACGCTCACCTGATAGACGTCGTTGTTCGGAAACGGCGTGAGAAAGGTTCCGACCTGATCGTCATCGGCAGCCGAAGCTATGGGCGCAAACAAAACCGTGAGCACGACGGCTAAGGCCGCGCCCAGAAAGCGGAAATGCCGAAGCCAGAGCTTCATGCCGTGATGTGCCTTTCGTGAGTTTCAAGGCGACCGAATCCGGTGGTCAGCATACAGCGTCGCGATCCCCGTTCCAACGCGCGACCGCGACGGCCTCTACGAACCGCCTCCGTCAGCGCTTAGCGGCCTGTGATTCCGCATGCGCCAGCACCCGCTCCGATGGCCAGCAATCGATTGAAAGCCCGTTTGCTTTCTCATAGAGGCCTATCTGCTTGCGCGTGTTGGAACCAATCTTCCCGTCGATCTTGTCCATCGGATAGCCGAGTTGCTGCAGCCGCGCCTGAATGCCGGCCACGGTATGGGTCCTGGGCTGAGCGAAGGATGCCCAAGGCGTCACGAAGTCACCACCACCGCGGATGCGGTCGCCGAGATTACCGACGAACAGGGCATAGAGATCGGACGTGTTGTAGAGCCGAATGACACGGAAGTTCTGCGCCGCCAGGAACGCGGGGCCGTAGGCGCCCGCTGGCATCATGAGATACGCATCGGAGGCAAGCTCCGCCTGCGTGAATGGCCGCCCACTGGCTTTCTTGAAACCCATCTTCACCCAAGCAGCAATCGGACGGGTATCGGGCGGACCTTCCAGCGAGCAATCGGCATGCAGCGGCGCGATGACCTCATACCCCCAGCGCGCGCCGGGAACCCAGCCTTTGCCTTTGAGCTGCATGGCCGTGAACGCCAGCGCATCCGCGACAGACCGCCAGATGTCGATCTTGCCGTCGCCATCGCCGTCGATTGCAAATTTGAGATACTCGGTCGGCATCGCCTGCGTCAGGCCGACGGCACCGGCCCAGGACGATTTCATATCCGAGCGCGGAATGCCCTTCTGCAGCATGACGAGCGCCGCGATAAGCTCATCGTGGAAGCGTTCCTTGCGCTTGCCGACATAGGCAAGCGTCGCCAGCATCTGGATGGCATCTTTCGACGGATGATAGCTGCCGTAAGCCGTTTCGCGTCCCCAGATCGCAACGAGCGTATAGCGATCGACGCCTGTCAGTTTCTCGATCCGCTCAAGCGCCGCGCGATGTTCAGCGAGAAATTTCTTTCCCTGAACGCCGAGCTTCTCAAGATAGGGTTTCGACAAATAATCAGCTGCTGTCTTTGTAAACTCGGCCTGCCCAGCATTGTCGATTTTCGGGCGTCCCGGAATATCGAGATCTGGAATGCTGTAATCCGGCTTCACGCCCGCAAACGCCGTATCGAACGTTTTACGGCTGACACCCGCGGCCTTCGCCTCAGGCCACAGGCTGGCGACGAAGCTTGGAAAATCCTGGGTCGGTTTGGCGCTGGCGGCAACGGACGTCAGCACCAGCATCACCGACGTCAGCACGGTCGCCGCGCACGCCCCAAAATACGTGTTCTTCAAGAGCATTGCAGCGCTGCCTTCCCTGAACATGACGGCCCGACACGCGCCGCTCTTATGCGCGTGCCCCATTTTGAGGGCATTTTTACGGCTCAGTTCGCGAGCGTGCCGGCTTTGAGCGCATCGACGCGGCGCTCCCAATTCAACGCCTGAGCCACGATTTGCTCGAGATTATCGTGTTGCGGCTGCCAACCCAGCTGATCACGGATCTTGGCCGACGCCGCGACGATAGCCGCTGGATCTCCCGCACGCCGCGGCGACAGAAGAACTTTGAAGTCAACGCCCGATACGCGCTTCACCGCACCGATAACATCGATGACGGAATACCCCTTCGAGTAACCGCAATTGTAGATGTCGGATGCCCCGCCCCGGCGTAGATGTTTAAGCGCCACCGAGTGTGCGTTCGCCAAGTCGCTCACATGGATGTAATCGCGAATGCACGTACCGTCGGGCGTCGGATAATCGATGCCGAAGATCTCCATGTGCGGACGCTTTCCAAGCGCCGTCTCGCACGCGACCTTGATCAGATGTGTGGCACGCGGCGTCGACTGTCCTGAACGGCCTTTAGGATCGGCTCCCGCCACATTGAAATACCGCAAAGCGACGAAGCGGAAATCGTAAGCGCGCGAAGAATCCGACAGCATGATTTCGGTCATCAGCTTCGACGAACCGTAAGGCGACATCGGGGCGGGAGGAGCGGTCTCGGAAACAGGATTTTCCGCCGGATTGCCGTACACGGCAGCGGTGGACGAAAAAATAAAATGCTTCACGCCGGATTCGACGGCGGCCGCAATCAGTGCCCGTGATTTCACCGTATTGTTGAGATAATATCCGAGCGGATCGGCGACCGAATCCGGAACCACGACAGATCCGGCGAAATGAATGATTGCGTTTACGTTGTGCGAACGGATCGTTTCACTGACGAGGTCGTTATCTGCAATATCTCCGACGACGAGCGCCGCCCGGCGATCGACAGCCCAACGAAAGCCCGTGGACAAATTATCGATGACGACCACATCTTCGCCCGTATCCAGAAGCTCCAGCACCATGTGGCTGCCGATATAGCCGGCGCCCCCCGTGACGAGCACGCTCATAGTTGCAATGAACTCCTGACTTCTATACCCACAACAACCGTTGATTCCGCCCGAAGACCGGCTCAGACCTAATGGAGACCGCCGCTTTGTGCAAATAGCTGATTCAGATCTCTGCGCGACAACTTCGTCATTCGGGCACTATTAAATCAAAAATCGTAAACAATTGAACCTGGAGCGCCAGCCTGCGCCCTTGGAGCATGTAATGAACGCGATCAAGAAACCAATTCGCAAAGCAGTATTTCCAGTCGCCGGTCTCGGCACGCGATTTCTTCCAGCCACCAAGGCTGTGCCGAAGGAAATGCTGACGGTCGTCGACCGCCCCGTGCTTCAGCACGTTGTCGATGAGGCACGCGCCGCCGGTATTGAGCATTTCATATTCGTCACTGGACGGAACAAAGGCGTTATTGAAGACCATTTTGATAAGCAATTCGAGCTTGAAGCGACACTCGCGGCGCGCGGCAAGAAAAAGGAGCTTGAAGCCCTCGAACGTGACCTTCCGCAAGCTGGCCAAACGAGCTTCACGCGTCAGCAGGCGCCACTTGGACTAGGTCATGCCGTTTGGTGTGCGCGCGAACTCGTCGGCAATGAACCGTTTGCGCTGCTCCTGCCCGACATGCTTCACCACGGACGCACATCTTGCCTCGCCGACATGATCGAAGCCTATTCGCAAACGGGCGGCAACCTCATCGCAGTAGCGCCTGTCCCTGAAGATCAGACGCACCAGTACGGCATCGTCGGCGTCAAAGATGTGAAGTCGAAGGTCTCTGCGATCACGGAGATGGTCGAGAAACCAAAGCCCGGTACCGCACCTTCGAATTTGCACATCACCGGCCGCTATGTGTTGCAGCCTGAGATCTTCGATCTGCTCGCCAAGCAAGAGCGCGGCGCCGGCGGTGAAATTCAGCTGACGGACTCAATGCTCGCGATGATGGGGGGCCCCGAACAGCCTTTCCATGCCGTACGTTTCGACGGAGACATCTACGACTGCGGCTCCAAACTCGGCTTTCTCACCGCCAACGTCGCGATTGCCCTCGAACGCGACGATCTCGAAAAGGACTTCCGCCGCGAGCTGAAACGCATCATCGGCGCAAACACCTGAGCCTCTGGCCTGCCCGCTCGTCCCGGGCGGTCCACTTCGATGCGAATCAGAGATCGCCGTTCTCCGCTGCTATCGCGCCGTTCCCTGGCGAGGCAGCGGAGAACGGGGCCTGTCAACAGCCGCAAAGTTTCGCTGGGCCCCCGCGACGACGCTTCCTCCCCTGAAAACACATGGTTAATCCACGGTTGCGGAGCCGTCGGGCTTGCGCAGACCGCGGCAGAACGCGAAAAGTATTAACGCTAGGCGCCGGGTCCTTTATGCTCTGACAGACACGGCACGCGAACGGGGGACATAGAGCGCATGCAACGGGTCATTCCATTCCAGCTGCCTGAAGCTGAGCGACGGGACATCGACGTTGTCTCCGGCGAGACGACGCCCATTTCGTCTGCCCTCCGCACGATCAACCTCGCGGCCGAAGGCCTAGCGCAGGTCGCCCACGATATTGCAGGCCCTCTCTCCGCCGCCTTCGACGAGGCTGTCAGCAGGCTGAAGGCCGTCAACGGCCGCGTCATCGTAACGGGCATCGGCAAGAGCGGCCACGTCGCTCAGAAAATCGCCGCGACGTTCGCCTCGACCGGCACGCCGGCGTTCTTCGTGCATCCGAGCGAAGCCTCGCATGGCGATCTCGGCATGATCACCAAGTCGGACATCATTGTCGCGTTTTCCTGGTCTGGCGAAACGGTCGAGCTGAAGCCGATCATCACCTATTCGCGGCGCTTCACCGTGCCGCTCATCGCCGTCACGTCGCAGGCGAATTCGGCTCTCGGCAAACAGGCCGACGTCGTTCTGCAGTTGCCGCGCGTGAAGGAAGCCTGCCCGCACGGCCTTGCGCCGACTACGTCGACCACCATTCAGCTCGCCCTCGGAGATAGCCTTGCCATCGCGCTTCTCGATGCGCGCGGCTTCACCGCCCATGACTTCAAGATCTTCCACCCGGGCGGCTCTCTCGGCGCAAACCTCAAGTACGTCGCCGACGTCATGCACCAGAATGAGCGCCTGCCGCTGATCGCAAGCGGCGCCTCGATGTCGGATGCGCTCGTTGCAATAACGGCGAAAAGCTTCGGTTGCGTTGGGGTCACTGATGCCGACGGCAAACTCATCGGCGTCATCACTGACGGCGATTTGCGTCGCCACATGGGGCCGGATTTGCTTCTGGCCAGCGTCGACGAGGTCATGACCGCCAAACCAAAAACGATCGCTCCGACATTGCTGGCGTCGGCCGCGCTGGAACTGATCAATTCTTCGCGGATTACGGCGCTCTTCGTCGTCGATAAGCAAAAGCCCGTAGGCATCGTGCACGTCCACGACTTGCTTCGCGTCGGCGTCGCCTAGGAACCGCTGCGGATCAAATCCGCGAAACCACGAGCACGGTTCCGTCGGCGCCCGTGACTTTGACGTTGGCGCCCTTAGGGCCGTCCTCGCCTTTCGCCACCCACACGGTATCGCCGACCCGCACTTTCCCGCGCCCGTTCACGATCGCATCCTCGATCGTCACGATGCGGCCGATGTATTGCGCGCCGCGGAGATTGAGATCCGCCACATCCGGATGCGCGGATTCCTCGCGGCTTTTCTGCCGAACCCAGAACACCGTGACCATGGCGATGAGCGCGAAGGCTATAAGCTGCCATTCCCAGGCGAGCGGCGTTGTGAGGCCGATAACGCCGACGATCGAGGCCGATAATCCGAACCACACGAAATGCACGCCGGGAACGATAGATTCCATGACGAACAGGATGACAGCCAGCGCGAACCACAGCCATGGCCCGAATTGTGCGATCAATGCCGAAATGCCTTCCATAGATGCCATCGTTCCCTCTGCGAGCAAGCCTCGGCCTTACGTCGTCGGCACCGAACCGGAGCGCGGCATCCGCGGAGACGGCGGCTTAGGAGCATTGCCACCGAACGCCTCGCCGGCGATCTGCGCGATACCACCAAGAGATCCGATGACGGACGATGCTTCCAGCGGCATCATAATGATCTTTTGGTTCGGCGACTTCGCCAAGGCTTCGAGCGCTTTCATATAGTTGTTCGCGACGAAGTAATTGATCGCCTGGACATTTCCGCCAGAGATGGCGTCGGAGACCATCTTTGTCGCCTTGGCTTCCGCTTCCGCAGCCCGCTCGCGTGCTTCGGCATCGCGATACGCAGCCTCTCGACGGCCCTCGGCTTCCAGAACGACAGCTTGCTTCTCACCTTCAGCCTTCAAAATGGCCGCTTGGCGAAGACCTTCTGATTCCAGGATTTGCGCCCGCTTCTCGCGCTCGGCCTTCATCTGCCGAGCCATGCTGTCCACGAGGTCTCGCGGCGGCGCGATATCCTTGATCTCGATGCGCGTCACCTTCACGCCCCACGATTCTGTGGCGGCATCCACGACTTGCAGCAGCCGGTGATTAATCTGATCGCGGTTCGACAACAATTCATCAAGATCCATCGAACCCATCACGGTACGGATGTTCGTCATCGTCAGGTTCACAATGGAATGCTCGAGATTGTCGACTTCATAGGCAGCCTTGGCCGCGTTCAAGATTTGGTAGAATGCAACGCCGTCGACTTTCACCATCGCGTTGTCGCGGGTGATGACATCCTGGCTCGGAATATCCATCACCTGTTCTTTCATGTTGAGCTTGTGCGTCACGCGCTCGAGAACGGGGATCAGAATATGCATTCCCGGCACCAGCGTGCGCGTGTAGCGGCCAAGGTTCTCGACCGTAAAGTTCGATCCCTGCGGAACGATTTTGACGGTCGACCACAACCCCCAGATCGCAGCCGCCAAAAGAATAAAGCCAAAAAAACCGAAGCCGCCGAAATCGGACATGCCGTCCTCCCCTCACGAGCGAATCAAATGGGAAAATGGGAAATTCGCGCGTCAGGTTTAAGTCTCGGAAACAAACATTCCGTAAATATTGGGTAATATATCGATATATGGCAGTAAAAAGCGGGAAATTGAACATGAATTAGTAGCCAATAAGAATAATCGGCTACCTTTTGACTTCTAAAGCCATCCAGCAAGCTCGCGTCGAACGACCGCTTCTATAGCATCCACACCCTCGGGGCTGTCATTGAGCGCCGGCAAATAAGCGAATTTCTCTCCGCCGTTCGACTCGAAGATGTGCCGGTTCTCGCCATCGAGCTCTTCAAGTGTCTCCAGGCAATCGGCGGAAAAACCAGGCGCAACGAGCGCGATCTTTTTGACGCCGGATTTCGCCAAAGCTTCGACAGTCTTGTCGGTGTAGGGCTGCAGCCACGGGTCGGTGCCGAAACGCGATTGGAATGTCGTCAGCCACCGGTCTTGCGGAATTCCCAATTTCTCGCGCAAAAGCCGGGACGTTTTCTGGCAATGGCAATGATACGGATCGCCCGCCGCGAAATACTTCTCAGGCATGCCGTGAAATGTCGCGATAATTTTCTCCGGCTCAAAATCGAGTTTCGCAAGCTCGGCACGCATCGAAGCCGCGAGCGCCTCGATATAAGCTGGGTGGTCGTGATAGCTCGGCAATGTTCTGATGGCCGGCTGCCAACGCATCTTCATCAAAGCCCGAAAGGCCTGATCATTTGCGGTTGCCGTCGTCGCCGCAGAATACTGCGGATAAAGCGGGACCAGCAGAATACGATCGCAGCCCTGATCCTTCAGCGCCTTGATCCGGCTTTCCGTCGACGGATTTGCGTAGCGCATCGCCCAGTCGACGATGACGCGCGGATCGTTGCCGAGGCGCTGCGCCAACCGCTCGGCCTGATTCCGAGTTATCGTCTTTAAAGGACCTTCATTCTTTTCGTTATTCCAGATCGTCGCGTAATCGCGTCCTTTGCGCGATGGGCGCGTCGTCAGGATGATAAGATTGAGGATCGGCCACCATTTCCATTTCGGCTCTTCGATCACGCGATCGTCGGATAGAAACTCTTTGAGATAACGCCGCATCGGCCAATAGCTCGTGCCATCGGGCGTACCGAGATTGAGCAGTAGAACGCCGATACGGCCGAGCGCGACGGCTGGATGCTCTCGCGGCAACGCCACCGGCTCGCTATCGAAATTGCCTTGTTTCGGAACCTCGTTCATCCGCTCTCCCAACGCCGGCGTTTATTGCGATCCTACCGGATCAAGCTCGGCGCTGCGATGGCGCACGCGTTTCGTCTTTCGTGGCCACTCTCGGCTTCACCGAAGCGGGCCGTTTTCCCGGTGCCAGATCCCGGACTTCCGCCGCAACCGGCGCAGCGTCGTCCTGAACACCTACTTGGCCCAGCGGAGGCTGGACTTCAAGCCGTGGATCGAGCGAACGGCTGCAGCGCCAATAGAAGGCTACGCGGCGAACGAACGCTTGGGGTTTCTCTGCAAAGAGCCGCTGGGCGCGATATTCGGCCGTGGCGCGCAAGAGTTGCTGCTGTTGCCGGCAGAGGGCTATCGCAGCATCTTTTTGCTCATCGCTCATCGCCGGAGACTTGGTCGCCGCTGCGATCAGCACTGCCAGATCATGATCGTCGCCCAGCAATTGCGATAGTTCACGCGCCGCATGCGCCCTGACGGCAAACTCGTCGGGCCAAGCCTTCGACAAAAGCGACATCTGCCGCCAATGCCACTGCACCGCTTTCCGCAAATCGTGAAAATTCTCGTCCGTTGGTTCTTCGTAGGCATACTTCGATGCCTTCCGCCCTTTGCGATAGCTCTCCGCGAGGCCGCCGGAGAGCGCAGCAAAACCGCGCTTGCTGAAAGGCATCTTCGCGAACTTTTCGGCTTCGCGCACCAACAGATGCTGCGCTTTTCGCGCAATGTTGGGATCGAGCGTTTCCGGCTCGTTCGGAGCCGCTGCCGTGAGCGCAGATTTCAACGGCGCCAGCGACGCACTGGCGTTGGCGACATCATTTGAAAGCTTACCGATCGTCTCCAGCATGACGGTCCGGTCGCGCCGCGCCGACAGCAGCCGGGCGATCTCACCGAGCGTCTTGTTTCGCCGACGAGCCGTATCGGCGCCAATGGCGTCGGCGGACAATCGAACAAGCGAGCGCAGACGCTTCAGCGATTTGCGACACTCGTGGACATTTTTGGGTCCGACATCAGCCCCTGCCAGTTCGGCCAACGCGGCATCCAGCTGCTCGCGCGCAATCCGGCGAAAGCCTTTTTCAACAGGCTCGTGGGTCTTGAAGCGATACGGCATACGCAGGAACGGCTCTGAACTCTGGCGAAGACGGGATAAGCGTTATCGTAAATTCGAACCACACAAAACTGTCATAAACGAGTGCGCTGACAAGCTCCTGGTTAACACGAAATTGGCGCATCTATCGAGTTTGCAACTGTCGCAACCAGAGTTCGATCCGCGCTTCGGGATCGGGGGCCGTAAAGAAGTCCGTAATCACGGCGAGGCTATCGGCTCCGGCTTCCAGCACCCCTGCGGCACGCTCAGGCGTCAGACCGCCGATGGCGACGAGCGGCAACTTACCGAGCCTCAGCCGCCATTCCTTAACTTTATCAATGCCTTGCGGAAGCCAGGGCATTGCTTTGAGCTTGGTCTCATAGATCGGCCCAAGCGCCACGTAATCGGGCTCAGCTGCGAGCGCGATATCGAGCTCGGCAGCATCGTGCGTCGAGATCCCGAGCTTTACCCCAGCGAGCTTGATAGCTTCGAGATCGGCGTCGCGAAGATCTTCCTGCCCTAAATGGATGAAGCCGACGCCTCCATCCAGCGCCGCCTCCCAATAGTCGTTGAGCACCAGCGTGCAGCCATGCTGCCGGCAAAAAGCATTCGCGCGTTTGGCTTGCGCCGCAACATCCGCTGGGGAAGCATCCTTGATGCGAAGCTGCACGAACTTCACGCCAAGCGGCACGATGCGTTCGAGCCAGCCGACATCGGGCACGATGGGATAAAAGCGTTCGAGGATCATCTGCAGTAAACTCTAATGCTGCCGCTCAATCGAGATCGAAAAACGGCGTGCCCGCAACAGGCGTGGACGGCACGGCCATATCGCGCGCTGGAATGAGCCCAGCTTCATATCCAAGGCGTCCCGCCTGAATGGCAGCCGCAAAGGCCGCGGCCATGCGGACCGGATCGGCAGCCTTGGCAACGGCCGTATTGAGCAACACGGCATCGTAGCCAAGCTCCATCGCCAAGGCGGCGTGCGACGGCGCACCGATCCCCGCATCGACGACGAGCGTCACATCGGGGAAATAAGCCCGTAAGCTTTTCAATGCCGGGGCATTTGCCAAGCCGCGGCCACTACCGATCGGCGCGCCCCACGGCATAATGACGTCGCATCCCGCGCGCTGTAGCCGTTCCGCAACCGAAAGATCTTCCGTTGTGTATGGAAGCACCTTGAACCCGTCGCGCGCTAGCACGCCGGCAGCCTCGACCAATCCAAACACGTCAGGCTGCAACGTATCGTCGTTCGCGATCACTTCGAGCTTGATCCAGTTGGTATCGAAAAGTTCACGCGCCATTTGCGCGGTCGTAATCGCCTCGCCCGCGGTCCGGCAACCCGCCGTGTTCGGCAGCACGCGCACTCCCAGATCGCGAATGATTTCGAGAAACCGCTCACCGAGCTTGCCGCCGGCCGCCTCACGGCGCAGCGACACCGTCACGACGTTCGCGGCCGAAGCGGTAACAGCCCCCTTCAGGATGGCCGGGGACGGGTAGCCCGCTGTTCCAAGCAACAGCCGCGATCCAATCGTCTCTCCGTAGATCGAAAGGCTCTGCGCCGTGTGAAGCTTGTCGTCACGAATGTTCATATCGACCCAAAGGCCTCATCTATCCGCCGGGATCTAACCACCTTGGCGCGCGGACACGATCTCGATCCGATCGCCGCCATCGAGCGCCGTCGTAGCACGCCGGGCCTCGGGTACGAACTGGCCATTAAGCGCGGTCGCGACCTTGGCACCGGCAAGCCCCTGTTCTTCGATCAGAGCTGCGAGCGTGCGGGCCGAACTCTCAGCTTTGCGTCCGTTGACGACGAGTTCGATCATGACCTCGTGTTGTACCATCGCCCTATCTTCTGAACTGATTGCCGGACATGGGAATTTCAACATCGTTTACCAGAGCGGATGCTGATTTTTTACCTGATATAGCCAAAATCGATCAAAAAGGCCTCGCCAATCCGCCGCATTGCTCCCTTCCATTGCTCCGGTTCCGCAGAAACAAGGACTGCTCGCACATGTTCGCCCGCCTATTGTCGTCGCGCCGTTTCGCGCCGCTGTTCTGGAGCCAGCTGCTGGCGGCGCTCAACGACAATCTGCTGAAAAACGCGCTGGCCATGCTCGTGATCTATAAACTCGCAATGGAGAATGGGCCGGCGTTGGGCACGCTGGCGGGCGCCGCACTCGTGCTGCCGTTCTTCCTATTTTCAGCGCTCGCTGGCCAACTCGCCGACAAGTTCGATAAGGCGAAAGTCGCAGCGCGCGTCCGCTTGATCGAAATTCCGATTGCGATCGCTGCCGCCGCCGGCTTTCTCATTCCATCCGTGCCGCTGCTGTTCGTCGCGCTGATTTTATTCGGAACCTTGAGCGCCTTTTTCGGCCCGGTTAAATACGGCCTGCTGCCCTCGCACCTCGAAGTGAAGGAATTGCCATCCGGCAATGCGCTGATCGAAGGCGCGACTTTCATCGCCATTCTGATCGGCACAGTCGGTGGCAACTTCGCGTCCGGGACCCACGCTGAGCTTATCGCCGTCTGCTGTGCCATCATCTGCATTTCGGTGCTGGGCTGGCTGTCTGCACGTCATATCCCTCCAGCCCCATCGTCCGTTCCCGATCTCAAGATCGACCGAAATATCGCGACTTCGACGATCACTCTGCTGAAGGATTTGCGCGGCGACAAACGCATCTGGCAAGGCGCCCTGATTACGTCGTGGTTTTGGCTCGTCGGCGCAGGTGTTCTCGCGCTGTTGCAGAACCTCATCCCGCAAGTGCTGAACGGCGCTCCGTCGGTTTACACTCTGGCGCTTTTCACCTTCGCAGTCGGCGTCGCCTTCGGATCGGTGGTCGCTGCTCGCGCCAGTTCCAACCGCCCTAATCTCGCTCTCGTTCCGATCGGCGCGTTGCTGATGGGCATCTTCCTGCTTGATCTTGCGTGGCTTGCTTCGAGAACACAGCCCGCCGCAACCCCGATGACGCCGTGGGATGTCGTCACGTCGATCGGCGGCCTGCACATGCTGATCGCTCTCGCCGGCATCGCGATAGCAGGCGGCTTCTACATCGTGCCCGCATTTGCTGCTGTTCAAGCCTGGTCGCCGGTTGATTATCGCTCACGTGTCATCGCAGGCTGCAACGTGCTCTCGGCCGCTTTCATGACCGCCGTAGGCCTGCTGATCGCCACCCTCCAGTTCGAAAAAGTTTCAGTCTCCATGCTTTATGCCGGTCTCGGCATCGCCAACATCATCGTTGTTGCGCTCGTCCTGCGCGCGTGGGGCGCGGAGGGCGTGAAAGACGTCAGCCTATTCCTTTTCAAGACATTCTTCGGGCTCGAAGTGCACGGCCGCGAAAACCTGCCCAAGGTCGGCGAGCGGGCAATCATCGCGCCAAACCACGTCAGCCTGCTTGACGCGGGGCTCATGCACGCCTTGACACCCTCTCACACGGCCTACGCCGTCGACACGATGATTGCTCAGACGTGGTGGGCAAAGCCGTTCCTGAAGCTTGCGCAGTTCTACACGATCGACCCGACGCGCCCGCTCGGCATGCGTGGCCTGATCAATGCGGTAAAAGACGGAACCTCAATCGTCATCTTCCCGGAAGGACGCCTCACGGTCACGGGCGGCTTGATGAAGGTCTACGACGGTACCGCCATGATCGCCGACAAGGCCGACGCGCCGATCATCCCTGTGCGCATCGACGGTCCAGAACGGTCGCACTTCGGCTATCTCAGCAAGGCGCAGACGCGCAAAGCCTGGTTTCCGAAAACAACGGTGACGATCCTACCTCCCGTGTGGCTGAAGATCGATCCGGCTTTGCGCGGCAAAGCCCGGCGTCAGGCGGCGGGAGCTGCTTTACAAGACGTCATGACCGACACCGCAGTGCTGACGACGCCGATCAACCAGACGCTGTTCGAAGCGCTCGTTCTTGCCCACCAGACGCGCGACACCGGCAAGCCGGCGATCGAAGACCCGCTCGGCACCAAGCTGACGTATAAAAAATTGATCGTCGGCGCTCAGGTCCTCGGGGCCAAGATTGCACCGATGCTACCGCCCGTCGGATCGTCAGTCGGCGTCCTTCTCCCGAACTCGGCCGGCGTCATCGTTACCTTCTTCGCACTACAGACAACTGGCCGCGTGCCCGCGATGCTGAACTTCTCCTCGGGCCCGGCGAACGTTGTCTCCGCCTGCAAGGCCGCGAAGGTCGACGTTGTGCTGACGTCCCGGGTGTTCGTGGAAAAGGGCCATCTCGAACCGCTCATCAAAGCGCTCGAAGGCGTCGTTCGCATCGTCTACCTCGAAGATATTCGCCAGACGATCACCTTCGCCGACAAGGTCAAAGGCCTGACGCAAGGCACCCACCCGCAGGTGACGGTCGATTACAACGCTCCTGCCGCCATCCTTTTTACCTCTGGCTCCGAAGGCACCCCGAAAGGCGTCGTGCTTTCGCATCGCAATTTACTGGCCAACTGCGCTCAGACTCTCACACGCGTCGCCTGCAACGGCACCGACAAGGTCTTCAACGCCCTTCCGGTGTTCCATTCGTTCGGACTGACGGCGGGCGTGCTGATGCCTCTCGTCGCCGGTGTGCCGATCTTTCTTTATCCGACGCCCCTGCACTATCGGATCATTCCTGAACTCGTTTATCAGTCGAATGCCACGATCATGTTCGGCACCGATACGTTCCTGACTGGCTACGCCCGCGCCGCTCACCCTTACGACTTTGCCCGCGTCCGCTTGGTCGTGGCCGGTGCCGAAGCCATCAAGGACCGCACGCGCCAACTCTATATGGACCGTTTTGGCGTGCGCATTCTCGAAGGCTACGGCGTTACTGAAACGGCCCCGGTCCTCGCGATCAACACGCCACTCGCGAACAAGGCGCACAGTGTCGGCCGCATGTCACCGCTGATGGACTATAAGCTCGAACCAGTCCCCGGCATCGAACAAGGCGGCCGCCTATACGTGCGCGGCCCGAACGTCATGCTCGGCTATTATCGCGCAGAAAATCCCGGCGTCCTCGAACCGCCTGCCGACGGTTGGCATGATACCGGCGACATCGTCGAGATCGATGCGCAAGGGTTCATCTTCATCAAGGGACGCGCCAAGCGCTTCGCCAAGGTGGGCGGCGAGATGATTTCGCTGTCGGCCGTCGAGGCGCTCGCCGCTGAGCTTTGGCCACAGCAGATATCCGTCGTCGTTGCGCTGCCTGATCTGCGCAAAGGCGAACGCCTCGTACTCCTGACAACAGACGCCAAGTGCAAGCGTGAAGATTTCCAGAAGTTCGCACGCCAGAAAGGCGCGACGGAGCTGATGGTTCCGGCGGAAATTCTGGTCGTTAGTAAGATCCCGCTGTTGGGCACCGGCAAGCCCGATTACGTTGCGAGCCTCGCGCTCGCCAAGGAAATGGTTGCCGCCAAGCAGGCCGCGTTAGGGGGCACTGAACAGCAGCCCCTCACGCCGGCCGTCTGACAGGTAACCCAGCACCTCGCGTGCAAGCACAGGTGCCAGCAGGAAGCCGTGCCGGTAAGCGCCGTTGACGCGAATGACGCTGCCGCCGTCTTCAACCAGGATGCGCGGTACGTTGTCGGGAAATGACGGCCGAACGCCCGCGCCCATTTCCAGCACCGCCGCTTCGCCAAATGCCGGATGTAGCGCATAGGCCGAGCCCAAGAGATCGAGCGCCGACTTGAGCGTCATCGGACCATCGTCCTCGCGCTCAACCACACTCGCGCCAACCACAAACCGCCCGTCGCCTTGCGGAACGACATAGATCGGCTGGCGCGGATGCAAGAGCCGCACGGGCCGAGCGAGGTTCACGTCTTGCGTGGAAATCATCACGCGCTCGCCGCGGACACCGCGCAACGCTTTGAGATCGCTCTGCGCGCCGATGCCCCGACAATCGATCTCGATACCGTCTGCGCCGCCCCCCCACGGCGTTCCGAAACGAACGTCTCCGCCCAGCGCCTGAATCTTATCGAGAAGCCAGTTGAGCGCCGCGCGCGCATCGAGATGCGATTCCGCTTCGAAATACAGTCCGCGCTCGAACCGGCCCGCCAGCGCAGGCTCAAGCGCGCCGATGCGCGCTGCTCCGACGACGTCGTGCCCCTCTGTCATGCTTTGGAACCGCGCAAGATCGCCCGTATCGCGCGCATGCGCCACGACGAGCGTTCCGTTGTCGATCGTAGCCGGATATTCCTTCCGCCAGATCTTCAGCGACTCTCGCCCAAGGTCTCGAACGATCGGCGGCGCGCCCTCCGCCTCACATTCCGGCGCAATCATCGCGCCCGCCCACCGGCTCGACGCCTGCGCAAACGGCGTGGCGCTCTCCTCGATCAAGCGAACGCGATAGCCGGCCTTGGCCAGCGTATAAGCTTGCCACAGGCCGAAGATGCCGGCGCCGACGACGGTGATAGTCGAATTGCTCACGTTGGGAACTCTTAGCCGCCTCCTACTTTCTCTCAATCGCCGAGCGCTACGCCCTCGCGGCGCGGATCGGCTCCGCCTTCAAGCAAAGCGCCGTCGCGAGCGACCGTATTGACACCAGACGTCATCGTAGCGCCGGCAACCGTCTGACCGTATAGCGTAAGCTCGTAGCCCGGCCAAAGGATCGGCTGTGAATATTCAATCAGAAACGGGCCGCCCTGACAGCCGAAATTCGTCAACGAGGCGGCCTGCTGAGCATTCATATCCCAATCGATCATCGCAACCAGCGTCTTGACGACATAGAGAATGATCTGCGATCCGCCGGGCGAGCCGGTGACGATCTCTGGATTTCCGTCCGCACCGAGCACGATCGTCGGCGCCATCGAACTACGCGGCCGCTTGCCACCTTCAACGGCATTAGCGAGCGCAACGCCATCATCGTCGACCGGCTTGAAGGAGAAATCCGTGAGTTCGTTGTTGAGCAGGAATCCCTTTGCCCAAAGATGCGACCCGAACGCGCTCTCGATGGTCGCCGTCATGGAAAACGCGTTGCCATCATCGTCAATGATCGAAACCTGCGTCGTGCCGGGCACTTCATACGTCGCATCGACGCCGAACGTCTTTTTCGCCAGTCCCGGCGGCAAACCGGGCTCAGCCTTCTCCATCGCTTTCTTCGGATCGATCAGTTTCCGCCGCTCGGCGAGATAGCCATCGTCGAGAAGCCCCGATGGAACCGGAATGCGGTCCGGATCGCCGATGTAGCGATTGCGGTCGGCGTAAGCGAGCTTTTCTGCCTCCGAAATGATGTGCAGCGCTGGCGCGGTCATCGCCGCGGCCGGACCTTGCACTTGCGAGAATGGCTCAATGAGCGTCAGCACCGCGCCGACCGTTAGGCCGCCCGAAGACGGCGGCCCCATTCCGCAAACCTTTCGCCCGCGATAATTGACGCAAACGGGCGGCCGTTCCGGTGCCTTGTACTCAGCAAGATCCGCAGCAGTCATATCGCCTTTGATGCTCGTTGCGCCCTGCACCGCCGCAACGATCGCGTTCGCGACGTCGCCGGAATAGAAAGCGTCAGGCCCCTTATCCGCGATCAGGCGAAGCGTTGCCGCGTATGCCGGGTTCTTCAGCAATTCGCCTTCCGCGCGAGGCCGCGTACCGCCTTCGTAAAAATAAGCGCGTGCCTCCGGCGCAAAGTTTTGCGGATTGTCGTTGGCAAGCAAAGCTGCAAGCCGCGGCGAAACATGAAAACCGTCGTCAGCGAGCTTGATGGCCGGCTCGAACAAATCCTTCCACGGCAGCTTGCCGTGCTTTTCATGTGCCGCGTAAAGAGCGCGCAGCACCCCCGGCACACCGACGCTCAAGCCCGACAGGACGGCATCTTCGAACGCCAGTGGCTTGCCGTCTTTGGTGAGAAAGCGGTCCGGCTCTGCGGCGGCCGGTGCCGTTTCGCGACCGTCGAAAGTGGTGACCAAGCGCGTTTTCGCATCCCAGTATGTAATGAAAGCACCACCGCCGAGCCCCGACGATTGCGGCTCAACAAGACCCAGCACCATTTCAGTGGCGATGGCGGCATCGACGGCCGATCCGCCCTTGCGGAGAATCTCACGGCCGGCTTCCGCCGCTGACGGCTCCGCCGCAGCAATCATATGCCGTTTGGCGGTAACGAGCGTCTTCGCGGTTGTTCCCGATGCGGCCTCGGGCGGCGGCCGAAACTCCTGCGCTGATGCCGCCACGGAAGCGGCGAGCAGGCACGAGGCGACAAGCAAAATTCGAAACGTCATTCCAACTCCGGGCGGGATTTGCCGCACCCGGCCCGAAGCGCGCGCGGAAATCAATAGCTCTGCTGTACGAAACTCTCTGGCGTTCCGTCTTCAGGGTTGACGAAGATGATATCCTTGGGATCGCGCCGTGGCGTATCAACCGAAAGAAACACCACTGGTCCTTCAAGGATATCTGGGAGCGCATGAACCGTTCCCTTCTCAAAGAACAATAGCTGACCGGGACGGAATTCCGCAATCGTCGCCGGATCCTTCATCCAGAACGTGCCGCGCCCCGAAAACACGTAGAGATACTCGTCGCATGTCGCGTGATAGTGCGGCGGCGTCGCCTTATAGACACGGAAAACCCGCGCACTCGCAGCCGGTTGGTCCGTGAGGTATCGGTCAACGAGCAGCGTGGACGCCGTCTCGGGAAACGACGCTGCGACCTCGGCAATATCGAAGCGGCCTATTGTCGATGTTTCCGGCTTTGCGCTCATGAATAGAACCTCGAGTTTTTCGGGTCTCGACGCTGCGCTGGCAGTGGCAAATCCGGCACGCGGCGCGATTCCTTTGTTTATGCCACGACGAGAGTGGCTGTCTTTCGAATGTGCTCCCACTAGGTTCCGGCCGGGGAGACCCATTTTCGATCTGGAGGGGCAAATGCGCTCATTGAAACTCGGGTTCGCAGTCGCTGCAGTAACGTGTGCACTTTCCGTATCAGCCCAGGCCGGTAGTTGCGTCAGAGTTGCAGCGGTCGGAGACGGCCTGACCCACGACCTCGCCGTTATCATGTCGACCCACGGTCTCGCGAACATCATCGAGGGCAAGGGCCGCACCGGCAAAGGCCCGGTTCACACCAAGTGTGTGCCCGGCACGTTCGGCACCCAATGCACGTCCTGGCAGAACGCCTGCAACTAAGCTGTCGCTACCGAGCTGACCAACGTCATCGCGCGGCCGATTTCATCAATTTGCTTTGCGCGATGATGTTTCACGCTTGGCGGTCGGGTCGAGGCAGAGTTTTTGCCACTCAACGGCAATCCATGCTGAACGACCGTACCAAAACGGACGCGCCGTCTCGCCACCTGCATTCGCATTTTGTTCCCCGTCCAGTGCCGTCGAGACCGGCACTGGTTCAGACAAAGAACGAACATCCACTGCTGCCGTCATCGAACCGCAACACGCAGTGCGAAAATTTCGAAAACGCGTGGAAAGTCAGGGATCCGAGCACAATCGAAAGCTCACTGTGACTTCCCTGCTCTGCCGGTAAAAACGGTCGTGAACTATACCGGCTCTTCATAATTCGGCGCACAGGATGATCGCCCGTTCTGTGCATTGTTAACTATTGTTGCCAAACCGGAGCATCCCCCCGATGAATCTGACACGACGCCTCAGCGGATTAGCCCTCGCCGCCCTCATCATGGCTGGCGGACTGAT
>JAFECH010000060.1 GCA_018242255.1 Pseudomonadota bacterium
CAAACAAAGGTTCGGACTCTTTCCGGCTCGAATAAATATCGTAATACGATATATATGCAACCGAAAGCGCCTGGCTGGTAAGGCGCGAAGCGCGTCACTCATGCGCGGTTGACCATTTTCCCAGGCCCCCTATTCTGCTCACGCGGGGCAATAGATGTTGAGGGAGGGGCCTAGTTCGTGGACGAAAGTCACAGGAAACGGGGCGCATCTCGCAAACGGCCAGTAAAGGCTAGAAACGCGTCTGTAAAAAAGGCCGACTACGAAGCTCTCGCCGAATTTCGCTACGCACTTCGGAAATTTCTCGCTTTTAGCGAGGAGGCGGCATCCAAGGCGGGGCTCACGCCACAACAACATCAGGCACTGCTTGCGATAAAAGGCGCGCCCGACACGGATTGGTTGGGCATCAGTCAAATCGCGGAACGTCTGCTCGTCCGCCACCATACCGCGGTCGAACTCATCGACCGGCTGGTCGCGCTGGGTCTCGTCGTTCGCATGACCGATCCGGAAGATGGCAGACGAATACAGGTTCATGTGACGAAGGACGGAGAAGAGCGGTTGCGGGCGCTTTCAGCCATCCACATCGAGGAAGTCAAAAATATCCAACCGACGCTTCGCAAACTTCTCAAGCAGTTTTACGCCAGCGGTGGAGAATGACGAAGCATCGAAAGAAATACCCGGATGCGCGAGAGAGCACACCCGGGCCATCGAATACGCCCACCCTCTAGGACGAGAAGGCGGACGCGGCTTTCCCTTAGCGGTTACGGTGCCGAAATCATAGATCGCATTACGATATTATTTCACCGGAGTGGCCAGCGTGTTTCCGCCCAGGAGATCCTTTATCCTTGAGCGAAACTTGCAAGTTCTTCTTTAGGTCCGAAGAATTCGAAATGTTGCTGCTCGTGCGGGACATTCCTCTCGCTCAGCAGACGATGCATGTTCGCAAGAAAAGCCGGCGGACCGCAGTAGTAATAGTCCGCGTCGCGATCGCCGATCATAGTTTCAAGCAGCGGTGCATCTATGAAGCCTTTGCTGGCGCCAATCCCATTGCTACCGAGTGGTTGCTGCGGATCGAGGTAGCGGAAGTGGGCGCTTAGCTTGGCGTGCTGCGCCTTGAGATCTTCGACCGTGGATTTGAAGGCCTGCACATCTTCGTTCTGGCACCCGTGAATCAGGGCAACCTCGCGTTTCGGAGAGGCGTCCAGCGAGCTTTGCAGCATGCTCATGAGCGGTGTGATTCCGATTCCGCCAGCGATCAGAACCAGCGGACGGTCATCCCTCAGGTCGTGATCGAGGAAAAATTCTCCGCACGGCGGAGCGACGTCCAGAACAGAGCCGTATGGCAAGGAATTGTGCAATAAATTTGAGACATAACCGGCCGGCGTGGTGCCCGCGACGCCGTCTTCGCGTTTGACGCTAATGCGCAGCCAATCCTGATTGGGTTTCGCAGAGAGACTATACTGGCGCATGGTCGTTAAACCATCGCCGGTTGGGACGCGGATGGTGATGTATTGGCCTGGCTTGAAGGACGGCAGCGGCCCTTTGTCTTCCGGGGTCAGATAGAAGGATGTGACGACGCTGCTTTCCTGCTGTTTTTGGGACACGATAAAGCGGCGAAAGCCCTCCCAGCCACCGGGCACCGACGCGGCTTGGCGATATATTTGGGCCTCGCGATTGATCAGAATGTCGGCCAGAAATCCGTAAGACTCGCCCCACGCGGCGACGATTTCATCGGTCGCGGCGCTTCCAAGAACTTCGCGGATGGACGCCAAAAGGTTTTCGCCGACGATCGGATAATGCTCGGCCTTGATCTGCAACGAAGCATGCTTCTGCGCGATAAGTTCAACTGCTTCCTTGAGTGCTCCGAGATTATCGATGTTGGCTGCATAGGCGCAAATTGCGGACGCCAAGGCTGCCTGCTGCTTGCCCGCCATTTGGTTCGCGCGATTGAAATAGGGGAGTACTTCGGGATTGTGACTGAACATTCGGTTGTAGAAATGTCGGGTCAACGTATTGCCGTGCTCTTGAAGAACAGGCGCAGTGGCCTTGACGATTTCAATGGTCTTTGGATTTAGCATGATGCGTCCCTTAGATGCTTGGCAATAGATCTTGCCCAGTGCCGCGGCGCAAAACATGTATTTTAAACGCATCTTTTAGGTCAAGGTGAAAGCAAAACTAAATTGTCTCAACTTCCATGTATAATTTGCTTTTCATCAGAGGACGCCGCCAAGGGCGCTCGTGAGGTCAGGCATAATTTGGAAAGGTTCGAAAGAATTCTGTATGCTGTATCGAATCGACTGTGGCATTTGCGGCCCAGTTAGAGACAATTTGTAGTCTGCTGAAGCAAAGTCGGTAACAGCTGTTTTATGCCACGCCCGATGAGACTCATAACCACGCGCTGAATATCTCGCGAAAGTCCTGAGGAAAAACTAGCAAATTAAAAATCTAAGAGAGGGAGATAAGGCGCTCGAAGCTCGAACACTCTCGTAAGGATGAGCGCTTTTCTTCGCATTGATAAAGATTTTTTTGCAGTTACACCGCAATTATATGATTTTGAATACCTTGGGCTGATGTGAAAGAGATTTGTCGATTATGCGGGCAGTCCAGATCCCCGGATTGCTTCTCTTAGGGGAAATTGCATTTCATCTGCTCATGTCCGCCTCAACCCGCGCACACGCTTGGTATCATCGTTCCTTTTTATGCGATGCTCACAAGCTACTGTTTTCTTTGAGCAGTTATTTTGCGTGTGTCATGACGCTTGGTGTCGCATTTGCTGCTGACCTCCCGCGTCCGTGGTGGGCCATCTTGACGGTCTACGTGACCGCACAACCGATGTCCGGAGCTCTTAGACCTAAGGTTTCTTACCGCATTATCGGAATTGTTCTCGGCGCGGTCGCTGCAATCGTGCTGGTTCCAAATTTTCAAAATTCACCGGAACTATTAGTTCTCAGTCTCGCGGCTTGGACGGGACTTTGTATATATCTCGCCGTTTCCGACCGAACCCCGCGCGCTTTTCTTTTCCAAATGGCCGGTTTCAGCGCAGCAGTCATCAGCTTCCCCTATCTTGACGATCCATCAAATATCTTCATGGCCACCATCTCGCGTGTCGAGGAAATGACAGTCGCGATCCTTGCCGTCACGCTCGCTCATTCGCTGACGCGGCCTTTGGATTCTCGAAAAATTGTCCAGGAGCGCGCGCGTAGTTTTCTACGCGACGCGGCTGAATGGGCAGAAGGCGCGCTCGACGCTCAACACAAGGGCCTGGGCAGTTCGCGTCGGCAGCAGATTGCAGCTGACGTCGCTGAACTCGGAATCGTTGCGATGCATCTTCCTTACGACATCAATGGACATCGAAGAACGCGTGCAATCGTTTACGCTTTGCAACGCCGCCTCGCATCTTTGATTCCTTTGGCATCCGCCGTTGCGCATCGGCTTGACTTGCTTGCCGGCAAGGAGGCGAACAGAGATTTAATGGAATTGATCGGCAAGAGCCGTGCTTGGCTCCGGGAAGTAGATAGGCCGCCAGCAGACGAATGCAGTCGTAAGTTGATAGAGTGCGCACGGTCGCTGGCTAGGAAGAACAGCGCAAAATCGGATTGGTCTTCTTGGATTGCAGCGAGCCTCGCGGAGCGGTTGGCAGAATTCATCGAGACAATGTGCGACGCAGAAAATCTAGTCATCGCGCTCGACGGGACACCGGTGCAAATTTCTCCGGAGGATGGCGCAGATAACGCGCCGCCGCTGAGACACGATCGCGTTTTGGCAGTCCTCGCAGGTTTGGCCATGGCAGCAGCGATCGCTCTCTACTGTTCGATCTGGATATTGCTCGCATGGCCGGCTGGATCAGCGACAGCGGCTTTCGCGGCGCTCGTCACATGCTCGTTTGCTGCCCAGGAAGATCCAGCTCCCGCGATACGCCGCTATCTCTTTGCAACACTGGCGACGTTTCCGATTGCTGCGATCTACATGTTCGCGGTGTTACCCCGCGTAGATGGCTACCCAATGCTGTCGTTAGCGCTAGCCCCGGCACTGATCGGGATCGGCTATATCCAAGCTGATCCGGCTCGGTCTGCAATCGCGCTGCCGATGTTCTCGTGTCTCATCGTCGGATTGGGCTTCGTCGACTCATTTCAGCCGGATTTTGCATCATTCGTCAACACGGGTATCGCGCAAGTCATGGGGATCGTCGTGACGATTGCCGTGACACGCCTCTTCCGGTCTGTCGGAGTGGACTGGATCGCATACCGCATGGTCAGGGCACAGTGGCAGGAACTTGAAGAGCTTGCGACCATGCGCAGCACGCCGGACTTTGGAAGTTGGACGACCCGAGCGATCGATCGTGCCGGCCAAATTGCTGCACGCATTGCCGTTTCCAGTGAGGGAGATGAATTTCATGCCGCGGACGGACTTAACGACATTCGAATTGGCCGGAATATTTTGCATCTGCGCGTGGCGGCGTTTGCGCATGGGGAAATAGAGCGATCAATCGAAGTATTGCTGGCGGAAATCGCCGAATTGTTCCGCAAGCGCCGCATCGACGGGGGCGTGACATCACCGCAGAAGTCTCTCTGTTCAAAGCTCGAGAATGCAATCGCATCCATACAAACCATGGAAAACAATGCCATTCGGCACCAAGCACTTCTCGCCGCCGTGGGCATCCGTTGCAACCTTATGCCGTCGGTTCCGCTCGTAAACGGGTCATCACCCTCGTGATCGATGAGGTGCAGATCTTCGGCGTGTATGTGCCTTCGGCCTTGTGCTGGGCGAGTCTCGCAATCCTGCTGACGTATTGGCTGCGCCCGCTGCTTCATCGATTGCCTTTGAGCCGCATCAGTTGGCGTCCAGCGCTCTTCGATGTCGCGGTTTTTGTGCTCCTTTGGTGGATCCTGGCGACGCTCGCTGACGGGCACCGCCTACCGACGAGGTTTCCCTTATGATCAACGGTTTGCTTTGGAGCCGAACGCTCGGGACGTTGCTGCTTGTGGCGCTAGCGCTTGGAGGACTCCAAGCACTTTGGCAGCGATATCAAATCGACCCGATCACGCGTGATGGGAAGGTCAGAGCTGATGTCGTTCAGGTTGCGACGGACGTTTCGGGCCTCGTGACAGAGGTTCGGGTTCAGGACAACGAATACATTCGTAAAGGCCAAGTCCTACTGGTGATGGATCGGCCTCGATACGAGCTGGCACTTAAGCGCGCGGCCGCCACGCTTGCGAGCGCTGAAGCAACACTTGCTCAGGCGGAGCGAGAGGATCGACGCAACCGATCTATGTCTACCCTTATTGCCGCCGAAAAGATCGAGCAGGGCAGCGCGCGTGTCGACGAACTGCGCGGCCGCGTGGCGGAAGCAACTTCGGCCCGCGATCTTGCAAAACTCAATCTCGACCGCACGAACGTTCGATCACCAGTCGAGGGGTTCGTCTCCAACATGACCCTTCAACCCGGCGTTTACATGAAGGCTGGCGATGCAGTCGCCGCACTCGTTTACGCGAAGTCGATGCGGATCGAAGGGTATTTCGAGGAAACAAAGGTTCCGGCTATTCATGTCGGCGATCCGGCGGTCGCTTTTCTCATGGGCGTTGGGGAGCCGGTGCGTGGTCACGTCGAGAGCATAGCCTCGGGGATCACGGATCGCGAGCGAAGCGACCGCGAGTCGGCGTTGGCAAACGTCAATCCCTCCTTTTCATGGGTTCGGCTTGCTCAACGAATTCCTGTTCGCATCGCAATCGATGAAATCCCACCAGGTCTCAAGCTGATAGTCGGCCAGACGGCGACGGTAGAGGTAATACCCCGACCCGGAGAGCTAACGGTCAAGTGGAGCTTCCCATGGTGAGGGCTCTGCGGATAGCAATGTGGATGTGCCTGCTGGCCCTGTGCGGATGCACCGTAGGGCCAGACTATCGTCTGCCGGGACAAGCGCTCGTAAATGCGCCTTTGGCAAATAGAGCATTCACATCGCGCGCAGATGCTACAAATACTGCCGAGCCGCCTGCTGACTGGTGGCGCCTATACGATGATGCAACGCTCTCTCGTCATATTGAGATGGCCCTGCGTGCCAATACTGACCTGCGCATCGCCGAGGCCAACCTCGAACAGGCCCATGCTTTGCTTGCGGAGGCCGAGACTGGTCGGCAAATCAATGGCTCTACCGCTTTCGAGACGAGTTATGTCCAGCAATCGGCAGAGGCGGATCTCAGTCACATCAAACCACCCCAGCATCAAATCGCCAACACGGGTATCGCGATCAACTACGACCTAGATCTGTTCGGCGGCATAAGGCGGGGTATTGAGGCTGCGTCCGCGAATGACGAGGCAGCAGTGGCTGCGCGCGACTTGGTTCGCGTGAATGTCGTCGCCGACACCACCCGCGCTTACGCCGACATTTGCAACAGCGGAAACGAATTGGAATCCGCACGCCGGACTGCGGCCATTCAGTTGCGAACTATCGCGTTCACCCAAACGATGGCGACGAACGGTCGAGTCGCATCGTTCGATATTGATCGGCAGGAGAGCCTTTATCAGCAGTTCAAGGCGCGTATTCCCCGTCTGGAAGCCCGCCAAATCAACGCGGCCTATCGCCTAGCGGCGCTGGTTGGCCAACTGCCGGAGAACTACGACCGTTCGCTGCTAGCGTGCCGCCGGCCGCTGCGGCTGGCATCGAAGATAATGGTCGGGGATGCGCGAAGCCTACTCGGTCGCCGTCCTGATGTCCGTGCAGCGGAACGTCGGCTGGCGGCGTCTACTGCAATGATCGGTGTGGCAACATCCGAGCTTTATCCGGACGTCAAGATCGGCGCATCCGTCGGCACGCAAGGCGCCGTGACCGACCTGTTTGGACCGCTCACCAATCGTTTCGGCGTCGGCCCGGTGATAAGTTGGAATATCAATCAGAACGTGGCGCGTACGCGCATAGCTACAGCTGAGGCGCGAACCAAGGCAAACCTCGCCATATTCGATAAAACCGTTCTGGTCGCGCTTCGTGACATCGAAAGCGCACTCACAAATTATGCCTTCAATCTCGATCGGCTAAAAAATCTCAAGAAGGCTCGGGATAGAGCCGCGAAAGTCGCTGCGGATGCACGAAGACTGTGGCAGGGCGGAAGCACGGACGCGTTGACGTCTTTGGATGCCGACCGCAGCCTCGCTGCAACGGAGCAAGCTTATGCAGCTGGGCAAACGGAGGTTAGTCAGAGCCAGATCGTAATTTTCTTAGCGCTGGGAGGTGGCTGGCAGGCTACGGAATTGCGTGAAACGCGCATGTCTGGAAGGTCTTCATCTCAAGGCCATTCAGGTTGACCAACACATCTTTCCGCAATGAAAAATCGCATGGCGCAGGGTTTGCTGTTTCAGCGACAATATGGAACAAACAAATTCCATCGTACTACGATAGGTATCGGCGCGACACCTGAGCGTCAGCGCGGTGGATTGTGTGCAACCTCGCTCTGAGCGACCTTGGTTAGACCCGATAGTATGGACATCACTGCGGCTCGCACATTCCTGGAAGTTCTCAAAACGGGAAGCTTCGCAGCGGCTGCCACGAATTTGCACGTAACGCAGACGGCGATCGGTGCGCGCATCCGTGTTCTCGAGCAAGAGCTGGGTTGCCCGCTTTTCGTTCGCAACAAAATCGGGACACAATTAACGCCGGCGGGGCAAAAATTTCAAAGATATGCTGTAAGTCTCGTGAGGCTTGCAGATCAGGCCACGCAATCTATCCGCTTGTCTCAGGGGCAGGATACAGTCGTAATGTTGGGGGCGGAGCT
This sequence comes from Pseudomonadota bacterium, assembly GCA_018242255.1. Classification (GTDB taxonomy): domain Bacteria; phylum Pseudomonadota; class Alphaproteobacteria; order Rhizobiales; family Hyphomicrobiaceae; genus Hyphomicrobium_B. Next base: position 7,761 of record JAFECH010000060.1, read on the forward strand.
CAGCATCTCGCATCCGATCGTTCCGCTTTGGCTGGTGTGGATGCGTCGGTCATATCCTGAATTTGCGCTTTCAGTGCGTGTTGATGCTGCTGATCGTCTGATAGATCAGGTCCAAGAGGGTTCGCTTGACGCCGCCGTTCTCTACGGCGCGCCGCGGCGGCCTGGTTTGGTCGCCGAACTCATTTTCGAAGAAAAGTTGGTGCTGGCGGAGTCAAATCGTCCGTCTTCCCCACACGGTACACCGCAAACCGTTCAAATCGACTGGGGGCAAGAATTCGCCGACGCATATTATTCGGCTTTTCCGGAAGAGCCTGCGTCCACTGTTGCGGTCAGCTATGGCCCGCTCGCGCTCGAATATATATTGGCTGTTGGCGGTCGCGGATATTTTCGGCGCGGCTTCATTCGCCCATATCTGGAAGATGGCCGGCTATCGCTCGTCGAGAACGCCCCCGAGTTTTCGTATTCTGCGTATGCGGTGCATTCTCCGAGAGCAGATAAAGCCATTGTCGCCTGTTTACGTGAAGGCCTGCGCGCCAGCTCTTCCTCGCTTCTTCTAATTGGAAGATAGAAGGTGGGAACAAGATTCAACAGCGTGCCCTGCACACAATTATTACATTGGTAGCTTTTGCCCTAAATTCGCGAAGTCGTTTTGGCGACGGGGTCACTAATTTTATCGCTCCTTATCCCTCTCTGATCGAAGATTAGCAACAACTTACGCGTTGAGATTCTTACGCCTTAGTGCGATAGACAGCGGCACCCGCACCTGCACTCTCTCTATGTGCTACCGATGCCGTTGAGATGACGTCCGGCGTGATCGATTAAGCGGGCTGCGTCGCCGACCATTCGTTCGATGATTTTTCCGACAGGTTCGATTTGGTGGATCAAACCGACAACTTCTCCAACAAACGTGTTGCTTTCGTCTGGGTTACCCTCAGTCCAAGCCCTTTGGTATTGGAGCGCCACCTCGTCGGCAGCGGCCCGTAATTCCTCCTCGCGGCCCTGCCAGCGCTTGATGAATTGGTTTCTGAGTACTCGCGCGGTATAGCGAGACGGCCAGTCGAGCTTGCGCGCCATATCCATAAGTTGGGATCGAATAGTATCGTCTCCAGTTGCCCCCACCGCCACTGCATGCATGCGTGCGCTAACGGTTGCTTCCTCGGAGGCCCAAAATCGCGATCCCACGACAACACCGTCGGCGCCCAACATAAGTGCAGCCGCAATGCCCCGGCCATCGCCTACCCCTCCCGCCGCACATAGAAGCGCGTCCGGAGATTGGTTAGCGATTACGTCGGCGATTTCTGGAATGAGGCTGAACGTGCCGCGTATTTCTCCATGCCCCCCTGCTTCTGAGCCCTGTGCCACGATAATGTCGGCGCCACAATCGAGCGCTCGGAGCGCATCTTTGCGTGTCTGAATTTGGCATATAAGCAGAACCCCGCGATTTTTGATGCGCGCGGCAAAGGGGGCGGGATCGTCGAACGATAAGAATATCGCTTTGGGGTTACGGGCCAGAGCTACGTCCAGAATTGCCGGCTGTCTGCGCAAGGACCACGTTATGAAGCCGCAGCCCACCGGCCGATTTCCTGCGACATCGAATTCGCGCCTGAGCCAATCGGCGTCGCCATACCCGCCACCAATCAGTCCAAACGCACCTGCTTCAGATATCGCTGCCGCAAGCCGCCCTCCAGCGGCGAACGCCATCGGTGCCCCAATGATTGGATGACGCAAGCCGAGCCGCTCGGTCAATCGGGTTCTGAGCATGTCCCGCTCCGTTTCGTGAACTCAATTCGGCGCGCTATCAAAAATCGCACGCAAGGCCTTACGGTTGCTCACGAGGTCCGCCAGCGTCCACGAATCCAGCTCGG
>JAFECH010000061.1 GCA_018242255.1 Pseudomonadota bacterium
GTTCTTGGCGGCCAAATCCTGCAGTGTCTTGAGCTTCATCGCCTGCAGCATCGGGCCAATGTCGCCGTCGATGTTCAGCGTGTGAATGCCCATACCTGCCTGCGTCTTCGCGTAGGCCTGCTGCACGTGCCATTCGAATGGCTGGTGCTTGACGTTTGCGTACATCTTCTTCAGCACGGCGAGCTTGTGCCTCAGCAGCGCTTTTCGGGCGGGCGAATTACGCGGATCATGGTATCTCGCCGTCAGCAGCCGGATGAACGTCTGCCCGCTCCGCGCCAGCTCGTTGATCGAATTGGCATCGAGAAGCTGGCCATAACCGATGGCGCTGGAAATGGCGCGGCCCGTCTTCTTGATCGGATGAATCCCGGCCTGCGTATCGTAGGTGCCGACGCCGCCGGTTTCCAGCGCATAGACCCGAACCACCTGTGCCTTGGACAGGCCAAGCGCCTGCGCCTCCGCAGCATAGCGCAACTTAAATTCTTTTTCCGATACACGCTCAGGCGTGAAGTTGTAGACGCGCTTCGCCGCCGCCAGATAATCGGGAATAGTTGCCAGTTCCCGGCTTGGCGAAGGATTGCTTTCCCGCTGCGCATTTAAGAAGCGGCCATATTTCGATGCGAGCGCCCCCGACAGCGACGGCCCCTGGTACCTCGGGGGAAAGCTCATCACGTAGTCGTTTGCCGAAAACGGAATATCCTTGGCGCGTTTACGTTTACGAAGCGTCCGCTTCTGCTCGACCGCATCCCAGTACGCGTCGAGCTTCTCTTCGAAACTCTGCCGTGCCGACTTCCAGACCTGAAACGCTTCGATTTCGCTATCGGAAAGCGACGTCAAAAAGTCGATGGTCGACATCGCGATCGCCCGCGGCGGCGCCATCGGCACAATGAGGCAAACCAGCGCGAGCACCAGCGCGGGCATCGAAATGCCCTGGTTTCGAAACGGCGATGTCATACGTAAGTAAGCCACGCGCAGTCCCATTTGCCCGTAAACGCGACGAAGGTTTAAACGTCGAATCAAAAATAGCGTGATTCAGCCGCCCCCGGCCACCCCAGGGCCGCCACGTTTCGATTTCAGCTAGGTTGCGAAATGAACCCGCTTTCTGCCTCCAATATGGCGACGCCGAATATCGAGGCTTCCGATTTTGAGCGTCTGGCCCGTGAGCGGCTGCTTGCGACCCCGCCTGGCCTTAATGAACCGCAATCACCAGGCGACGACGATCTGAACCCCGGCCTCGGCCCATATTCCCCTGGCCTTCGCCATGCAGCTGTTCTGGTGCCCATCGTCGCGCGCGCGCCTCTGACCGTACTCCTGACGGCACGGACAGACCATTTACCCTCGCACGCCGGACAAATTGCCTTCCCCGGTGGGAAGGTCGAGCAGCAGGATGCAACGCCACTCGCCGCCGCACTGCGGGAAGCGCGCGAAGAAATCGATCTCGACGCGGCTTTCATCGAACCGGTTGGCTATCTTTCGCCTTACCGCACCGGAACCGGCTATATCATCACGCCGTCAGTCGCGCTGGTGCGGCCGGGCTTCACGATTGCAGCGAACCCCAATGAAGTCGCTGACGTTTTCGAGGTCCCGTTCGCCTTTTTAATGAACGAGGCCAATCACGAGATCCACAGTCGCGTCTGGGGCGGCGCGGAACGTCGATTTTATGCGATGCCCTACGGTGAACGCTATATATGGGGCGCAACAGCGGGGATAATCCGCACGCTCTATCGGAGACTGTTCAGCAGATGATCCGCGTCGTTATCGAAAACATTTTTTTCTTCCTGCTGCCCACATTTCTTTACGTCGCCTGGATCGCATTCTCCGAAGATGAATGGCCGGGCCTGATGAGAGTGTTGAGCCGCGCTCCGCTGATCGGGCTCTTTTTTGCCGGTGCCGCCGTCATGCTTGCGACGCTCGTCGTATTTTCGTCGCGCACCTATAACAGCCCTGACGACGTTTACGTGCCGGCCTCCGTGGTCGACGGCAAGCTCGAACCGGCGCGCAGCGTTCACGAGACGAAAACGCCACCTCCGCCGGCGAAGCCGTGATCGAGGCTGCAACGGCATGACTGAAACAGCCATCAAATCAACCCGCATGAACGCCGAATGGCTCCACGCACCGGCGCTGGCCAAGGTGTTCGCTGCGCTTTCTGCTGGCGGCGCGGACGCCCGCGTCGTTGGCGGCGCTGTGCGCAACGCGATGATCGATCGTCCCGTCAAGGATATCGACATCGCAACGACGGCTCTGCCAGCCGACGTCATGCGCCTCGCTGCCGATGCCGGTCTTGGCGCATATCCGACCGGCATCGACCACGGCACCGTCACGGTCGTCGCCGACAAGCGATCATTCGAAGTGACGACGTTGCGTCGAGACGTCGAGACGGACGGCCGACATGCCGTCGTCACCTTCACGACCTCGTGGGAAGAAGATGCTGCGCGCCGTGATTTCACGATCAACGCGCTTTACTGCTCGGCCGACGGCGCCGTCTATGATTTCGCCAGTGGCCTCGACGATCTGCGCCAGCGTCGCGTCCGCTTTATCGGTGACGCCGAGGCTCGCATTCGCGAGGATTATCTGCGCATTCTCCGCTTCTTCCGCTTCAGCGCTGAATATGGAAAAGGGCAGCTCGATCCCACAGGACTGGCGGCTGCAAATGCCCTGAAAGAGGGAATGTCGCTGCTCTCTGCGGAACGCGTGCGCGCCGAACTTCTGAAGCTGCTGGCGGCTCCGAACGCCGTCGATGTGGTCAATGCTATGTCTAAGGGCGGCATCATTCAGCGCGTCGTCAAAACGCGTCTCGAACCCGACCGGTTTGCACGCTTCGTGGCGATCGAAACCGTACTCGGCGAACCGCCCGACGCGCTTGCGCGCCTCGCAGCGCTTGGCGTGAACAATAAGCAGGATGCGGCCTTTCTCAGCCACGAGCTTCGCCTCTCGAACGCCGAAGCCGAACGCCTCGCAAGCGCGTCCGCAGCCAATCCCGGTATCAATCCTGCAACCCCCGAAGCCGTTGCACAGACGGCGCTTTACAAACTCGGCGCAGACACGTTCGCGCGCGCTGTCCGCCTCGCTTGGGCACAATCGGGTGCACCGAGTACCGACCCGCATTGGCGCGCACGTGCTTTGCTGACCGATCGCTGGAAAATTCCGACTATGCCGTTCTCCGGCAACGACGTCCTCGCTCTCGGCGTTAAACCCGGTCCAAAAGTCGGAAAAATCCTTGAAGCCTTCGAACGCTGGTGGATGTCGGAAAATTTTCCCGACGATGCCGAGCGACAGAGCAAAGTGCTTAAAGAGCTGGCGCGCGAAGCCGTTACTTAACAAATCATTAAATTTCACTTCACCTTTGCTAATGCTCCCACTAAGGTCTCTTTCCGGGGTTCACCCACTTGTATCGCGTTGAGGAGACACCCTGATGGACAGCATCGGCCGTGAGCGCGAACGATCGCTCAAGTTCGTTCAAATTGTCTTCGCCGTACTTGCTCTTCTCAGTCTGACTGCAGCACTGGCCGTATCGACGAGGGGCGTCGATATGGGACTTCCCGAAAATTCGACATCACCGATTGCGCTGGCGTTCCTACTTGTTGGCGCTGTCGACACCATCCTGCTCTACGCCTGGGAACATATCTTTCAGCGCGTAGAATACTGATATGCAATTGCGCTGTCGCCGAGACGGCGGCAGCGCAATCATCAGTGTGTCGCATATTTGCCGTATGACACTTTTGCGGCAACGAACTCCGGCATTGCGGGATATGCGTCACCGCCTCACGCTGTTGGTAAACCCATAAAAAGCTGCCATTTCTAGCGCTGTCCGCCCCAGGCCGCAGGCGTTCGTCATACGCCTGTTACATGAATCCCGTCCTACGTTTTACATGAAATGCATAGACGCATTTATGGGAAGCGCAGTGACTGGGGGCCGACCTTGAGCGCACCAAATCCGGAATTGAACTATCGAACCGTTTTTATTTCCGACATTCATCTCGGAATGCGCAATTGCCAATCGACGGCCCTTCTCGACTTTCTGAAATACGTCGAATGCCAGAACCTCTACCTCGTCGGAGATATCGTCGATTTCTGGAAGGTTCGCCGCGGTCCCTATTGGCCGCAGAGCCACAACGACGTTTTGCAGAAGCTTCTGCGCAAGGCGCGTAAAGGCACGCGCGTCGTTTACATTCCAGGCAACCACGACGACGGCTTGCGCGACTACACCGGCATGAATTTCGGCGGCGTCGAAATCCGCCGCGATGCCATCCATGAAGCCGCCGACGGTAAACGCTATCTCATTCTGCACGGTGATGAATTCGACGTCGTCGTGCGCTACGCCCGCTGGCTCGCGTTTCTCGGCGACCGGTCATACGACGCCGCGCTGGCGCTGAATGTGCCACTGAATTTCGCGCGTCGAATGTTCGGCCTCGGCCACTGGTCGCTTTCGGCTTTTCTGAAGCACAAAGTGAAAAGCGCCGTGAACTACATCGGCGAATTCGAGGACGCGCTGGCCGGCGAAGCCAAGCGCCGTGAGGCGCAAGGTCTTATCTGCGGCCACATCCATCACGCCAACTCGCGCCAGATCGACGGCATTCATTACATGAACTGCGGCGACTGGGTCGAAAGCTGCACCGCCATCGGCGAACGCTTCGACGGCCAATTTGAAATCATCCGTTGGAAAGAGCATTTGGCCGCGCGCGCTTCGCAGGCGCCCTCCGGTCGCTGGTTGATTGAAGCCGCTTAACGGCAATTTATGCCGGACGAAAAGCGAGCCGGCGAACGGAGTATCCCACGTGAACGCGACCGCCAAAGCCCTCGAACCGACGAACGTCGATCTTCTCAGCGAAGCCGTGCACCAGAACCGCGCGCTGAGCCTCGCCGGTATCCTTGAGCGCACCTTCACTTTCGCCTTCCGCTCGATGGTCTATCCGCAGATCTGGGAAGACCCGCGCGCCGACATGGAAGCGCTGGAAATCACGCCGCAAACGCGCATCATGACCATCGCCTCCGGCGGCTGCAACGTCATGAGCTACCTCTCGGCCAATCCGGCGCGCATCTATGCCGTCGATCTCAACGCCACACACATCGCGCTGTTGAAGCTGAAGGTTGCCGCGGCTCAGCATCTGCCGAACCATGCCACGTTCTATCGCTTCTTTGGCGCCGCCAACGACCGCCGCAACGTCGCCCTCTATAACGACCTCATCGCGCCGCACCTCGACGCCGACACGCGTGCGTATTGGGAAGGCCGCGAGCTGACCGGCCGTCGCCGCATCACGCGCTTCGCTCGCAATTTCTACCATTTCGGCCTGCTCGGGCGCTTCATCGCGACCGGCCACCTTGCTGCGCGCGTGTTCGGCGCCAAGCCGAAGCGTCTTCTCGAAGCCCGCTCAATCCAAGAGCAGCGCGAGATCTTCGCGCGCGACATCGGACCGGCCTTCGGGCACCCTGTCTTGCGCTGGATCACGTCCAACCGCGCTTCGCTGTTCGGCCTCGGCATCCCGCCCGTGCAGTACGACGCCCTTTCCAATCGCGGCGCCCGCACGATGGCCGACGTTTTGAAGGAACGCGCCGAACGCCTGGCGACGGGCTTCGACCTGAAAGACAACTATTTCGCCTGGCAGGCATTCGGCCGTAGCTACGCGACTCAGGGCGAGGGCCCCTGCCCGCCGTACCTGGAAAAAGCGAACTTCATGGCCGTGAAGGCGCGCGCCAACCGGGTCGAGGTCGTCCACGACAACATGATCCGCTTCTTGTCCGGCGAACCCTCCGAAAGTCTCGATCGCTACATCCTGCTCGACGCCCAGGATTGGATGGACGACACCGCGTTGAATGCGCTTTGGCAGCAGATCACCCGCACGGCGCGTCCCGGTGCGCGCGTCATCTTCCGCACGGCGGGCGAGGAAAGCATACTGCCGGGCCGCGTTGCCGACGCGACGCTCAGTCAGTGGACCTACGACGTCGCCAAATCCGCCGAGATCCACGCCAAGGATCGCTCGGCGATCTACGGCGGCTTCCATCTCTACATCAAGAACGCCTGAGCATCGCATGAGCGAGACCGCCGCGATGACCGAAAGCGCAGCAAGCGCCATGGATGGCATGTATCGCCATCAGCGCTACATCTACGATCTGACCCGACGGTACTATCTGATCGGACGCGATCAGATGATCGCTGAACTCGCGCCCCCGGTCGGTGGCACGGTGCTCGAAGTCGGCTGCGGCACCGCACGCAACCTTCTGCACGCCGCGCGCCGCTATCCGCTGGCGAAGTTCTACGGCCTCGACGTCTCCGAAGAGATGCTGAAGACGGCGCGCGCCTCAATTGACCGCAGCCCGCTCCGCGACTCCATCGCGATCGCGCAGGCTGACGCCACCACATTCTCGGCGTCCGAGCTTTTCGGCATCGCCAACATCGACCGCATCTTCATTTCATATGCGCTGTCGATGATCCCGCCCTGGCAGGACGTCATCGCTCGCGCCGTCTCGCAACTCTCTCCAACGGGCGAATTGCACATAGTCGACTTCGGTACGATGGCATCGATGCCCTACTTGGCCCGACGCGCCATGCTCGCTTGGTTGACGAAATTCAGCGTCACGCCACGCCAGGGCCTCGAAGACGTTGTGTACGACATCGCCCGCCGCGACGGTCGCAGCGTTGCGTTCCACCAAGGCCGGTTCGATTACGCGGCCCATGCCTGCATTGGCGCGAAGCTCTCGTAGCGCCGCAACCGCGACTTAGCTGACGCGCGGCCCGAGAAACTGCCGAAGGGCCAATTCAATGCGCCGCCAGTCTTCGGCCGTGCGCTCGTCGCCCGTCTTCTCATAGCGGCGAACCATCTGCGCCGCTTCCGCAAGAGCCTTCGCGCCCTGCACATCGTAAAGCTTGCGCGCATGATCGTGGATTTCGACGGCATTCATGACAAAAGCCTCCCTGCGCTTTTTTGGGCTCACCTGATCCAGGCTTCGATCCAGGGCGTGACCCTGTTGTCAAAAGCCTCAATCGGGAACCGCCGCGACCGTTCCATACTTCGCACCGCACGCAAAAGCCCCGGCGCGAACACCGGGGCTTTCGTAATGATCACAATCGCCTGATGACGATTTATTCCGCCGGAGGCGCGGCAGCCGGCGCCTCTGCCGGATGTGCCGCGCCGTTGGTCATGACGGTAGCCGCGACCGGCTTATCTTCGGGCTCCTCCGCTGCCGCTTCGGGAGCTTCGACAGCGTCTGCTTCCGGAGCAGCCACGTCGGCCGGTGCGGCCTCGGCCGCCTCGACTGCTGCCGGAGCGTCTTCCCCCACTGGAGCCTCGGGAGCGGCTGTTTCTGCCTCGGGAGCAGCTTCTTCGGCGGCCGCCTCCGCGACAGGAGCTTCAGCTTCAGCAGCTGGAGCCTCGATAGCCGCCTCTGGGGCTTCCGCTGCCTCGGCGGCAGGTTCCTCAGCCGCGGGCTCCTCAGGCGCGGCCTCGGCAACAGCCTCCGCCGCTTCTGCGGGAGCCTCTGGCGCGGCCTCAGCCGCTGGCTCCTCGATCGTCGCCTCGGCGGTTTCGACGACCGCCGCCTCGACCACGTCTTCGACTGTCGGTTCAGCCGCTGCGTCTTCGGCAGCAGCCTCCTCCGGCATGGCTTCCTCCGCGGCCGCAGCAGCCTCGGGAGCGGCTTCCTCGCACGCTGCCTCATCTATAGCTGCCTCGGCCGGATCGGCCTCCACAGCGTCGGAATTGGCGGCAACGGGCACTGCAAGTATGTCATCGAGCTCACTGATCGCGCGCTCGACGGCTTTCATGGCCTTGAAGTCCGGCGTCGCCTCAATGCGAGCACGAACGTCGTCGTGTAAGGTCTTGAGCTTGGACAGGATATCGGCCGACATCTATTCTTCCTTTTTCTTGGTATTTAGAGAAAAAGTCTCCGCTTCGCCTGCGCATGACTGAACATGCGGACGCTCATCTTCAAATTTTCCAGTAATGCGCAGTAATAAAGTACAGGAATTCGAGCCGACGCGAACCGCTGCGACAGATTGTCAACAGGTTAGTTTGAAGACGGTCGTTTCGTAGAAGTCGGCGATCCAATAACTCAGCGCACGGACCCCAATCGTGAACCGACGCGCGCTATAGCTTTCCTGGATCTCAATGGACCAGTTCGCCTACGTACTTATGAAACTCGAGATCGCCCTTGCCGATCCGGCAACCCAGTTGGGGATCGGATTTTTGGTAGCGGCGCTGACCTACGCGAACTTCGGAACTATAGGACACCGCGCCGTGTCAGTCGTTCTGCTATCAGGCACTTTTGTTGCAGCTTTGGTAGTGCTCCGCGTCCAGCCAGCTCCTATCGTTTTTGGATACAGTGTCGTTTTAGCTTCGTGGCTCGTTATGTTGGGCTACAGAATAGCGTTTGTGGCACCCCCGCCGAGTTCGGTTCCCGACGTGGTCCTTTTGCCGGGTCCCGGTCAACTACAACTGCACAATAGGGAGCCAGTACCGCTCAGAATTTGGGGTACGCGGCTTGCTGGCGGCAAAGCCGTCGTCGAAGCCGCTTCGCGAATAATTCCAAAAGACGGATTCTATTATTTTCCGACGGCTGATTTAGAACGCGAGATAAAAAAGGTTGGGATCAATGGCGAGACATTGACGCCCTTTGAGACATACTTGGAGGGGGCCGGAAGCCAGCAATTTATTGCGAAATTCCTGCTGAGAATTGCCGTGAGCGATGGCAGAGTATCTTTCCACACCCAGCAGTTGGGCGTCGAGCGCGGATCGTGGTAGGCCAAGTCGTTTCAAGTGTCTCTCTTGAGCGCACGAAAAATGTTGACGCAAAAAAGCCCCGCATCGCTGCGGGGCTTTTTGATTTTCGGGGATCGACTGCGCCTTCCGGCCGGCTCGACGTAGGAGAGTCGGAAGGCGCAAGCGAAAGGACCAACTGCGCCGGGCGGCCGGCTCCGCGGAGCGGAGTCGCCCGGCGCAATCAAATTAGAAGTCCATTCCGCCCATGCCGCCCATGCCGCCGCCGGGAGCGCCGTGCGAGTGGCCAGCGTCCTTCTTCGGCACGTCAGCGATCATGGCTTCCGTCGTGATCAGGAGGCCCGAAACCGAAGCCGCATCCTGCAGCGCGCAACGCACGACCTTCGTCGGGTCGATGACGCCCTGCGAGTACAGATCGCCGTACTCGTGGGACTGAGCGTTGTAGCCGTAGGCGTACTTCGAGTTCTCGAGGATCTTGCCGACGATGACCGAGCCATCTTCACCAGCGTTCGCAGCGATCTGCCGGGCCGGAGCCTGCAGCGCCTTGCGGACGATGTTGATGCCGACCTTCTGGTCGTCGTTTTCCGGCTTCAGCGACTCGAGAGCCTTCGCAGCGCGGAGCAGCGCAACGCCGCCACCCGGGACGATGCCTTCTTCGACGGCTGCGCGCGTGGCGTGCAGAGCGTCGTCGACGCGGTCCTTGCGCTCCTTGACTTCGACTTCCGTCGCGCCGCCAACCTTGATAACGGCAACGCCGCCAGCAAGCTTCGCGAGACGCTCCTGGAGCTTCTCACGGTCGTAGTCCGAGGACGTTTCCTCGATCTGCGCCTTGATCTGCTTCACGCGAGCTTCGATGTCGGCCTTCTTGCCCGAACCATCGACGATCGTGGTGTTTTCCTTG
>JAFECH010000062.1 GCA_018242255.1 Pseudomonadota bacterium
GAAATGCGGAGTACTCGCAAGGGTACCGGGGGTTCGAATCCCTCCCTCTCCGCCATAAGTTGTTGAATACAAATATGAAAATTCGTATCTCCGCCGTCGTCGCGTATTCCTGCGCATTGTCCGCGGCTTAGCACGAGACGTTTTTTGGCAAGCGGATGAGAGACCGCTTTCTTGCCGCTTCCGTCAGGCTATGGCGCCGGAGGTCTCTTGTCGGCGGCCGGGTGGTACCGCTGCGCGTCGCACACCATCGATAGGTGCCGCTGTCACAGCGCGGCGCTTGCCGATCCAGCTCGTGCGCGAGGACAAAGCCCTCAGTTATCCGGACAGAGCAAGTGTTCAACGCAAAGCAGACGTCGCAACTTTTCTGGATAAGAATTTTATCCGGTCCAATGAGAACGAGACCGTCTACAAAAATCAGTTTGGTGCGCGTCCTAAGTGAAGAAACATTCCGGCTGCTTTGATGCTATTTTACTTGGCAGGTTGGACTATGTGTCTCAGTGGACAGGTCGCGTTTCTGACGGCGTATGAGACCTATGCTCAGACGCTTCGAGCTGGCTTTTTCCATCCAAGCGCGGACGCTTGATCTCGGTTGAGCATGTAAAGGTAGGCAAGCTTGCCCTCGAGACGCATACGCTCGCGGGGGTTGGTGTTGGGCGACGTATTTTGACGATGTAGCGCCGCGCGCAGGTTGCGCCGTTCTTGCCTCGAAAGCCCCATGTCCTTGTTGACGACCACACCGGTGACGGCCTGACGGCGGCCCGCTCGCATGACGCGAGTTTTCTTCGTATTGGCGGCGAAGCCTTCTTCGAAAATAATTTGGGGGACAAGCTTCAGCAGCTTGGCAATTTTCTTTGTGTCGTTTCCGGAGAACGTCAAGTCGTCGGCGTATCGCGTGTAGGCGAAACCGTGCTTGCGAGCCAGGCCGGCGAGGCGATGGTCGAGGCGCAGCAGGATGGCATTGCAAAGTCCTGGGCTCGTCGGCGCGCCTTGTATGCAGACTCTGGGTCCGATCGGCACCTGATATGTTTTGCCTTCTGCTACCACAGGCTGGCGCGGAGATTCCGTCATGAGAACGGCGAGCGCGGCCGCAACAGGATAACTGTACCCGAGCGCGATCAAGAGGCCGCGCACGCGTCCATAGTGGATGGACGGAAAGCAATCCTTGATATCAAAATGCAAGACGACTGCTTTTCCCACATGCGGCGCTGCATTAGTCGCGACCGAACGACCTTGCAAAAACCCATGCGCGTGCTTGCTCACCGGCAGTTTAGATACAAGCAGCGTGTTCAGTCTACGCAGCACGGCTTTTAGCTGTCTTTTGGGCGCGTGTATAAGGCGTTCGCCGCCCGATCGCTTGGGGATCGCGAACGTCACGTAGTGAGACGCCGTTTCGCGAAAGCGATGCTGGCTGAAGTATCGGAGCTTCCCCGGCGTCAGCGATAACGCGGCTGCGACCTCGTCTTCCGTCTTCCAGACGGGTAGCCCATAACGCTCGAGTTGCGCTTCGTCGATTGCGAGATCCATCACGTCGCGGTTGCGCGTGCGCAGCGACGGACCGAACAGGCGATCGGCCTCGTGCTCCGTCAGATATTTAGTTCTTGGCGGCGGCGGCCAGCGACGTTGTTTCGGATCGGGCGGGGCCTTCGGCAGGAGACGGTTATCACGGAGAATGAGCCGGCGATGGTTGGGCTTCAGCGTTCCGGATGTCTTGATGATTTCCTGCTTGAATTCTGCCTGTCCAACGTCGGCCACAGCGGACACGTCGCGTTGCGGAGCCTGCGCCCACTTTTTTTCAGCTTGCTTGCGTTTCCTGTTGCGCCAAGCTGTCCTTATGCCCACGACCAGGAAATACGCGAGGACGAGCGCTGCAAGATGAGTCATCGAGACCCCGCCTCGACTGTTCCCACCCAACAATCGATACGCAGCCCCGAATCTGAAGGAACACCCACAAACAAGGCTTTGGACCCGTGGCCTCCCCGCGTTTCGTACGTGGGGAACCGTGGCGATGTGATGGGATCAGGTAGCCACCGCGGCGAAACACCGTGGCATGGAAAGCTGGATGATCCTATCAGGTCCGGGACTGCGTAAAGCGAATTCATTAAGACGCCTCTTCGCTGGCGCCGTCAACCTCCCAACGCGACGGTTGTCGGCGTTGCGCGGTTGTCGATGTTGCATCCGCAGGCGCGCTCGACGGCTGATCGGCGCGCTGCGGTTCGCTGGCTTTGAAGAGCGCAAGCATGTGCTCGCATGGCCCTTGATTCATGAGATGCTCGGCGAAATGCGGGCATGTGCAGCGGCCGAAAATGATGCGGCCGGAGTCGTTGACGACGATCTCGACAGGGTTTTGATCAGCGACGGCACCGATGATGCGCCAGTCACGGTACGTGATCTCGCGTACGATCTTTTTCTTACTGTCTTCCGCATTCGGATCCTTGAACGAACGTACCTTCTTCGTTTCTTCCGCCGTGCAACTGGTGACGCGCACTTTATCTTCGGCGAGCAGCTGTGCAGCCAGCTCCTGCCGCCGGTCAGGCGGGAAATATCGGGCTTCGTCGGCGGGCGTCTCGAAGAGCTCGCGATGACGGTATCGCCGGGTTTCGACGTCGAACATCGTGCGACCCTGCCGGCAAAGCCTTACGAGAACGCGCGATGCCGCGACCTTGTCGATGTTGAGCGCCGTGGCCACTTCGTCGATCGAGACGTGCTGGCGTTCACGAAGAAGGGTGAGGGCCGGCTCCAAAAGGGTGTCGTTGCCCGCCGCAGCTTCGGCCAAAAGATCAAAACCGCCCGTGGTCGTGAAGCCGCTGCCGGACCAGCCGGTCAGTCCGAGCAGGAACGTCATCCCCGGCAGCTTTACGGCGTAAAAGTTCGGGAGTGCCCGGCCTTTCAAATAAATGTCGACGCGTTCCGCAAATGGCAAAAGCCCTTCGATCAGCTTGAGACGCCGGCGTCCCCAAACGCGCGTGTTCTTGAATTCGGTATAGTTGTGTTCGGCTCCTTCCAGCGGGACGACATGCTCCCATGGCTCCAGGACCAGCCGTGCATCCTGGCCTGGCTCGAACTCGTAACGGATGCCGCGGGGAGACACCTTTGCTTTCGATAAACGAAGAAAGCGCACAGCAGCCAACAGATCGATCGGCTTCACCGAGAGGCGCGTGCCCGGCATGCCCATCGCCGCCTGAACCTGTAAGAAACCGCGCACCCACGTTTCAGGCAGATCGACTTTCTTCTCGAAGCGGCCACCTGCGTTCGACGTGCGCACCTCAAAACCCTCAGGCCCGATGCGGAAGGTGGTCGAGCGGCTGGTGCGTAGCTCTCCGAGGGCACCCCAGAGCCAAGCCGTAAAATCTATATTGGTCGTTCCCGTAACGATCTCCCCCAAGGGTTCGAAGACCTCGGGATCGACGATCAACGCCGCGTAAGCGGATTGGTCCTGACTGAATGCTTCGAAGAAAATGCGGTCGCGATGGACAGTGATGACCGGATCAAGCAAATCGGCCTGTCCCATCCATGTGTCGTTCGACCAGATCGTCTCACCGAGCGCTCGGAGCGCAATGCGAAGAATAAAGCCGTGCTGGCGCACGATCCCATGGAAACGAACGGGCCGGCGAAGATTGGTCGAGAGTTCGACGGCAGCGGTGTCGCGCGTCGACTCAAGGACCGAAGGCGAGGCGTAATCGACAAGCACAATCATGCGGCAGCCTTTGCATGCCGATAGACCACCGGATGTTCAGCCGCCGTCGCCAATGCCGGTTGTGCGGCGACGACGGCCGCGATCAGCCCTATAAGCTCTGCCTTCGGATATTTTTTGTCGGGAAGTTTTAAAGCATCTCGCGCGCGGGATAGGACGCGGCGCGCAGTTGCCTCATCATGTTTCGCCGCGTTAGCGAGAGCTTCGAATGCCGCCATTCGCGTCTTGCGATGGAGCGGGCGCAGCAATGTGCCAAGCAAGATATCGATGTTGGCGGCGGCTAAAGCTGACGCGCGCGGATCAGAAAGGGCAAGAACGCGATAAGCCAACATCATCACATGGATGTTGGAACCCTCCACAAGATCCTGCACGGATTGCGGAACGGTCAGGAATTGATCGAGCGAGCGTACGAACAAAAGCCGCGCCAGATCGTTATCGCGCAAAAGCCGCCCTTGATCGAAGGTCGCGAAGGCCGGAATGCGAGTCAGCACGTTCGATGCGCGGCGGGAGAATTCTTCAGGGTCGCGATCGCGAATGTCTTGATAATAAGCGGCGAGCTCCGATGTGGTTTTTTCCGCCGCTTCTGCCTCTTTGTTCTTTTTTCCCCAGCTCCACGAAAGGCGCGTCGCATAGCGGCTTGCGAGTGTGTCGACGAGATCTGCGTCCTTGGCATCCTTCGCAGCGCGCACGAGCGCTGAGAAGCCGCGCCACCATGTCGGCGTGACGTTCGCTCTTAACGGTCCGCGGATCAGATCGGGATAGCGTGCGTAAACCAGGGCGGCGAGATTGTCGTCCAACGTATGAATGCGCGCGAGGCCGAGACCGGGCCAATTCCACTCCCGCGATACGCCCGCCAGGGCTGTGAGACGTTGACGGCGTACGCTGTCGTTGATCGTCGCGTCCTGCATAACCTTGCCGACGCATTCATTGAATAATTTTTGATTGCTGACTGTCCGTGCCGACGCGCTCCATAGGTCCCACCAGCCGCGATTTTCCGCAAATTCTATGAAGCGTGCTGCGTCTTTGTCTTTCCCCCACCCACCGATCGTTTCCTCGAGCTTGGCACGCACGTAGGGAATGACGTCGCGGCCTCTCCGCTCGAGGAGTTTTAGGACGGTAGCAGCGCGCTCGATACCGTAACCCTCGATATGTCTCTCTTCCAGCGCACTGTTGAGTTGATCAGGCGCAGCCAAGGATTCGGCAAGCGCCATGACTTCCATTTGCCAGCGCTCGACCGGCATCAGTTTCCGGTAGAGCGAGAAAAAGAACTTCTTGTCGTTGCGCGATTGAGCAAGTGTGCCAAGCTTGTCCCACATCGTGCGCTTTTCTTTATTCCAGCAAAACATCGGCAGATGTTTTAAGATAAAGGGCGCCGAGCTTTGATCGCGGCCGTAAAGTGCAAGCGCCGTCGGTTCATCGAGTTGAAACCAGTCGTCAAATTCGTCGAGGACGATTGTTCGAACCGCCGGCGTTGGGGCCGATTGATAAGCCTCAATGAGAGCCGCGTTCCAGCGAACAGTATCTAGCCCCCAACCTTTTGCAGCCGCGTATTTCCAACGATTGAGACGACGGATCAAGCTGCCATCGCGGCTCTCTCTCGCTATTTTCAGCCAGCCTTCCAGTTCGACGATGTGAGCGGACCACTGGACACGGATCCAACGGGACTCTGCTGTGGTCCATTCGGAAAAATGATTGAGAATAAACGGAAGGAAAATGGCTCTGTTACGAGCATAAAGCTTTGGCCCCCAGAACCACGTCAATCCCGGGAACTGCGGATCGCCACATAGCCCTTCGAGGTTGTCGCGTAAGCGCTGATTATTCGGCTGGCTTTCGAGCAGTTGCTCGACGCTTCTACGCAGCTGGCCTTCATTCATCGGGCTGATCCACGCTGCTCGGGTCCGTCCGTCGTTCCAATTCCGAATTTGATCTCTAGCAGAACCTCTACCGAATAATAATGTCAAACTGACAGAACTTGATTATCGAGCGCTACAACGTGGCAACAACCTCCAGACGATAACTCTTTCGTTGACAACACCGACGACGCCTCGGCTTGGAAAAAGAAGGAATTGCTGTCTAACCACACGCAGGTCCGAGCCCTCGCCGGCTTACGTGGGTTCATCAACGCGCTCCAGCGGGCTTCTACCGAGAACGATCGCCACGATACCTGCGAAGTGCGCTCCTCTGCTGAAAGCAGACGTTGGGCGGACACGGGCGCAGTCCACACAGCGCTTACAAGTCAAAGTCTGCAATTGGGATCTTGCAGCTATGTCGCAAGGCCGAGAAAGCGGACCTCCGCTGAAAAATACCGTGAGGGATGGTGGATGCTTTCGAGCGCGTCTGTTGCAACTCCGAAAGCGGACATCTCCCCCTGTTCGCTTCGGGCCATAAGCAGATTCCCAAATGTCTGAGCCGCGATGAGCGGCGCATGTCCGGCTCATATACAGACGCGGACAGGTGTCGACAGCCAATTCCGTTGTCGGGTCGACACGCATTTTTGACCCGCGAAACGAACGCAAAATAGAGAAGGTACAAGGGCGCGCCGCATCAGGCCGGAGGAAAGACCTGATGGCGCATTGTTGGCGATTGGCCTCACCGTTTTCCAACCGGCGCTCGCTAATATTTCTCAATACCGCCGATAAACAGCGCACCAAAAGCGAGCGGATCAACGGCTGGGCGCACTTCGAAGGTTCTATTCGCGATCTGATCAGGGAGCCCTCGTCGGCAGCACCGAAGGCGATCGACGTCGTACAGCTCGTACCCGAACTCGCGTAGGATGGTCTGGAGTATGGTTGGTATTTGGGTCGACGGATGAAGATGCGGCCGGGATGTTAAGGTTACCGCCATCAAATTGTCATGTAATCGTAATTAGCATAACGCGCGCGGGGTTCACGAGTTCAACAGGTTAGCCGGGGTCGCTGATGCTTGGTATGCGTAGCGGCACGCGGCGCCGTCAATGTGGACCGCCCGACCATGATCGAAAATCCCTACCGGCCCGGTGCCGGACACATGCCCCCTTTTCTTGCCGGCCGGGAAAAAGAAGAAGAGCATTTTCGTAAGCTCCTTCGACAGAATTTCGCGACCGAAAACATCCTGATCACCGGCCTCCGGGGCATGGGAAAGACCGTGCTACTCGCGCATTTGAAGCAACTGGCCGAGTCCGCCGGCTGGATCTGGGTTGGCAATGATCTCTCCGAATCCTCGTCCTTAAGTGAAGAACGTCTGGCGCTGCGCATACTGACCGATATCTCGGAAAGCTTAGGGCGTGTCCTCAATGCGTCCGAAAAGGAACAGGGGGAGAGCACGAACGCCTCGTTCGAGGCACTCAGGAATATGTACGAGTTCACACCGGGACTTCCCAGCGATCGTCTGCGGAATGTCCTGCAGCGACTTGGCTCGCTCGTTAAGAGCGCCAAGGCGCGAGGCATCGTCCTTGCCTACGATGAAGCGCAGTGTCTCAACGACCGGGCCGACCACAATGAATTCCCGATGTCGATGTTGATCGAGACGATCGCCTCGCTTCAGCGAAAGACCGGCACCACACAATACCTTCTCGTTCTTTGTGGGCTGCCTCAAACGCAGGACGCGCTCACGGAAGCCCGCACCTATACGGAGCGCATGTTCAACGTCATCACACTCGAACGCCTGAGCCGCGCAGATACCCATGCCGCCTTTGTGACCCCGCTTAAGCGTTTGATGCCGCCTCTTTGCATATCGCGGGAACTGATCGACAAGGCGGTGGATCTGACGCATGGTTATCCTTACCTCATTCAGTTCTTCGGCAAGGAATTAGTCGATGAGCTCTTGCAGAATGGCGGCACGCTTCCTGTCGATAAGTTCCCATCCTCCTCTGTGTTGAACCGGCTGGACTCGGGTCTCTTCGCGGCACGCTGGAACAAAACGACCGACAAACAACGCGAAGTCTTGAATATCATTGCCTGCCGGCCAGCGGAAAGCTCCATAGACTTTTCAGCCCAGGAGATCGCTGAACAAAGCGTCGGTGAGTTGACCAATGGGCAAGCAACGCAGATGCTGCAAGCCCTGACCGATCGCGGGCTGCTCTACCGTACCCGACATGGGCGCTATGCATTCACGGTACCGATGTCCGAGATCATGATCCTGCGGCGCATGCGAGATGTCGCAAGGGTCGAAGACAGTTGGCTCATGCCACCGCTGGCACATCAAAACGGCGCATTTTCAAACGGGACTGAAGGAAATAGGCCAGAAGATCTGCCAACGTCCCGGAAGCGATGGCGTTGGCTCCGAACCTAGATCGAAACTTCAGCGCGTTGCATAGCAATCGCTCCGTTTTCTTGGCGCGGCCTAAATGTCGGAGCACACTCAGATCGAGTGTCCTATGTGAAATTCCAAGTTAGTTCGCCGAACCCAACTTTAGGGGGAGTTCATGTTCGATATCCTGCTTTATTCTGCGATCGCCCTTGCAGTGATCATCGTGGCACTTTTCGCTTATGCATCCAAGAAACCTGATACATTTGCCATATATCGCTCAGCCAATATTGCCGCGCCTCCGGAGCGAATTTTCTCATTGATCGCGAACCTCAGGTCCATGAATGCGTGGAGCCCGTTTGCCGATCCCGATCCGAACATCAAGATTACCTACTCCGGCCCGGAGAGCGGAGTTGGGTCGGCCCACACCTGGGTTGGCAACTCGAAAGTGGGAGAGGGGCGGATCGAAATCACCGATGTGCAAGCGCCCAATAAGGTTGCATTGCGATTGCAAATGGTGAAACCCATGCGGGCCGACAATCAGGTTGAATTCACTCTGCAGCCCAACAGCAACGCGACGAACGTTACGTGGCGAATGAGCGGCAAACAGCCACTTCTGGCCAAGGTCATGACGTTATTCATGGATTGCGACAAGATGGTTGGAAGCCAGTTTGAAAAAGGCTTGGCCAACCTGAAGGCCATGGCAGAGCGGTAACTCGTCAGGCGCCGACTAAATGTTCAAATGCTCTTCCCAATCGGAAGGCACGCGACCAGCGGGCCCCGGAACGGGCTGCTCCAACGGGTGATGGTGCGGCGGCGCGAGCAAAGGGCCCTCGAACCATTCGTTCGTGCGGTAGTCGAAGAACCAGTTTTCACCTGGTTCGAAGCTGGTGATAACAGCGTGACCTGTTTCCCGAGCGTGCTCGGTGGCGTGCTGACCGGGTGAGGTATCACAGCACCCGATGTGGCCGCACGTGGCACATCGCCTAAGGTGAAACCACCATCCGCCTGCCGCCGTGCACTCGACACATCCTGTACCGCTAGGCTTCGCTGAAGGATCGATCCCGGTTTTGTTTGATGACATGGGAGTCTCGTCCTGCACAATCTGTGAAAAGATGATGGGGCCGACCATGGGTCGTTGGCAAGGCGAGTCAACATGCCATCTTGCTGCTCGTGAGCCGGCGCTGACGCCGGCACCCTTCGCTTTGCGACGTCTCCACCATCCGGTGCTCCGTAGCGCCCGGCGCGACTCATGAAGCTGTCCTGCGAATCTTGGCGAGCGCCGTTTTGAGTGCTTCAACCTCGCTAGCGAAGCGCCGAGTAAGGCCGCAATCGATTACCTCGGACCCATCGAAATTCGCGACGCCCTTGCGTCCGACAGATCGATATTCAC
>JAFECH010000063.1 GCA_018242255.1 Pseudomonadota bacterium
GGCAGGGAACCCGAGCCAGCGATGATCCCGATGCGCTTCGTCGCCTCGCCCATCGCGCCTGAACTCAGTCTTCGGAGCCGTTTTTCGGCGTACACAAAGAACGTTTGCCGCCCTGGCGGATGAAGGCGAGGATTTCCTGCACGGACGCGTGGCCCGCGAATTCCTCGGCAACGTCTTCCATGCGTTCGACGAGCGTGCCTTCGGCCGCGAAAAGCAAGCGGTAGGCGCGGCGGAGATCGTGGATGTCGTTACGTGAGAAGCCGCGCCGCTGGAGACCGACGATATTGAGGCCCGACAGGTAGGCGCGATTGCCGAGCGCCATGCCGTAAGGAATGAGGTCGTTCTCGAGGCCGGACATACCACCGACAAAGGCGTGATGGCCGACACGGGCGAACTGGATCACGGCCGCGCCGCCGCCGATGATGGCGAAGTCGCCGACGTCACAATGGCCCGCCAGCATGACGTTGTTCGAGAAGATGACACCATTGCCGACGCGGCAATCATGGCCGACGTGGCTGTTCGCCAGGAAGGCACAGCCATTGCCGACCGTCGTCACCGAACCGCCGCCTGCCGTTCCGGGATTCATCGTCACGCCTTCGCGGATGATGCAATCGGAACCGATGGACAGCGAACAGGGCTCGCCCTTGTACTTCAAATCCTGCGGCTGATGGCCGATCGAGGCGAACGGAAAGATGCGCGTGCCGGCGCCAATATCAGTCGTGCCAGCCACGACGACATGGCTGACGAGTTCGACGCGCTCGCCGAGCTTGACCTCTCGTCCGACAACGCAGAACGGCCCGATCTTCACGCCCGGCGCAAGAGATGCGCCGTCGTCGACGATAGCCGTCGGATGGACTTCGACCTCAGCCATTCTGGCTCGCAAAGGCGCGGGCGTCGGCCGTGTCGGCGAGCATGGCGCTGATTTCGGCCTCGGCGACGACCTTGCCGTTGACCTTCGCTTCGCCCTTGAAGCGCCAGACGCGGCCGCGATTGCGAACCTTTTTCACGTGGTAGTGAAGCTGGTCACCCGGAACGACCGGCTTGCGGAATTTGGCGTTGTCGATGCCCATGAAGTAGACGAGTTCGGCCTTGTAATCCTGGCCGACGTTGGAGACGCACAGAGCGCCTGCCGTCTGCGCAAGGCCTTCGATGATCAGCACGCCGGGCATCACGGGAAACTGCGGAAAGTGGCCCTGGAAGAACGGCTCATTGATCGTGACGTTCTTCAGGCCGACGCAGCTTTCATCGGCATCCATATCGTAGATGCGATCGACGAGCAGGAACGGATAACGATGCGGCAATAGCTTGAGCACGCGATTGATGTCCGCGGTCCCAAGAACCTTTTCTGTTGTTGCCTTGCCTTCCATCGTCGTCCTGCTCCAAAAAATTTCATTCGAACGGGCGCACGCGCCGGCTTCTGACTGTCAGCCTGCGCCCGACTTCGCTGATCCGTCGTCATAACTTTCTTTATCGCGCGCAGCGAGCCGCTTGATCAGGGCTTGCTCACGCGCGCTTTCGCGCAGCGGCTTTGCGGGTGTGCCGAAGTAGCGAGCGCCCGGCGGCACGTCATGCGTGGGATGCGAAGCACCACCGACCTGGGCGCCGCTACCGATCTTGATGTGCCCGACCGTTCCGGATTGACCGCCCATGACGACAAAGTCTCCGAGCTCTGTCGAACCGGAGATGCCGCACATCGACACGATCACGCAATGCCGACCGATGAGGACGTTGTGCCCGATCTGGCAAAGATTATCAATTTTTGTCCCCTCGCCGATCATCGTATCCTTAAGGGCACCGCGGTCTATGGTTGTATTCGCGCCGATCTCGACATCATCCTGGATGATGACGCGGCCGATCTGCGGGACTTTGAGGTGTCCGCTGCGGCCCATGGCGAAGCCGAAGCCGTCCTGCCCGATCCTGACGCCGGAATGAATGATCACGCGATCGCCGACGAGGGCGTGGGTTACGGTCGCCAGCGGCCCGATAAAGCAGTCACGGCCGATCGTTACGCGCGAACCGACGACAGCTCCAGCGGCGATGCGCGTACCGCCGCCGATCTGCGCGCCCGGGCCGATGATGACGCCGGGCTCGATAACGGCGCCCGCCTCGATGTTGGCGGTCGGGTCAACGGGCGGCGCACCTGGAGCAGCCACCATAGGTTGCATGGCAGTCGGATAAAACAGCGCCAAAGCCAGAGCAAAGCCGTGATAGGGCAGCGGCGTTACCAGGGCTGCTGTTCCTGGCGGCACGCGGTCGGCGAGTGCTGGATTGACCAGACATGCACCGGCGGCCGTCGTAGCGAGTTGCGGCAGATATTTCTTATTGTCGATAAACGACATATGCGCCGCACCCGCTTCGACAAGCGGCCGCACGTCATCGATGAGGACATCAGGATTTGCCCCAGCGGCCAGTTTTGCGCCTGCCGCCTTTGCGACTTCAGACAGCGTATATGGCCCGGTGCGTTCAAAAAAACCGGGATGCTCCATGGCGCCGCCTCCGGCACGACCTTGTTTCAGATGATTGGTGTGGGGACGTTGAATGAACGACCTGAGAGATAATGGCAAGCCCCTGAGCGGAATTGCCCATAGCTGCATCGCCTAGCGAACAAAAAAGAACGGCGCCACTGTGGGCGCCGTTCTCGAATTTCTCACAATTTCAAGCCGTTCGTGTCCAGATCCTAGAACTTGGACGAAGCACCGAAGCGGAAGAACTGCGTCTGGTCGTAGCTCTCTTTGGTGAGAACCTTGGCGAAGTCCATGCGGAGCGGACCGACAGGCGAGTTCCACATGATGCTGCCACCAACCGACGAACGAATGGAGTCGCTGTCCTGCAGGCAGGTGGCACCCGATGGCCTGCGCGGGCAGTTAGCAAGCGCTGCGTCCGCACCGCCCGTGGCGTCCCAAAGAGAGCCGGCGTCAGCGAAGATTGCGCCGCTGAGGCCGATGTCTTCAGGAATGAACGGCAACGGGAAGCGAATTTCCGCAGTTGCAGCCCAGTATTTCTGACCGCCGAGAGCGTCCTTGTTCGGCGATGAAATGTCGCGCGGACCGAAACCGGAGATGTCGAAGCCGCGAACCGTCTCACCTCCCTTGAAGAAGGCATCCAGCAGGCGGACGTCTTGGCCACCCCAGCCCTGAATCACACCACCGACAGCACGGCCAACAAAGGTGATTTTATCGGTGATCGGGTAGTAGTAGCGACCTTCCGCATTGACACGCCAGTACTGTGCGTCGCCGCCAAGACCCGCGAAATCATTCCCCACCTGGATGTAGTAGCCGCTGGTTGGATTGCGGGCATTGTTACGCTTGTCGTAACTGATGGTCGTGCCCACGAGCGACGTCCAATAGGAGTCATCCTTAGCGGCTTCTTGGATGGCCAACGACGCGTTGTTTTGCACGTCAAAGATGCGATCGCGCTGGATCGAGTACAGCGTCTGCATCCAGAGATTCTCGGCCAGCGGGAAGCCGAGGCGGACGTCGCCACCGACCTTCTGCTGCTGGAAGCCGGACTGATCGGTATAGTCGAGCTGTTTGAAGAACAGGTCGAAGCCCGCCGCCAAGTTGCGGTCAAGGAAGCGCGGCTCTGTGAACGAGAGATCGACCTGGGCGCGCTGGAACGAGCCAGCAAGTTTCAAGCGGACGTACTGGCCGTTACCGAACAGGTTGCGCTCGGAGATCGAGACGTCGCCGATGACGCCTTCACTTGTCGAGTAGCCCGCACCGAACGACAGTTCGCCCGTTGACTGCTCTTGCACCTCGACATCCAGGATGACGCGATCAGGCGCAGAGCCGGGTCGCCGCTTGATGTCGACGCTCTTGAAGATACCGAGCGCCTGCAGGCGTTTCTTGGCGCGATCAACCATCAAGGCGTTGAATGCGTCGCCTTCCGCGAGGCGGAACTCGCGCCGGATCACGAAGTCTTTCGTGCGCGTATTGCCGATGACGTTGATGCGCTCAATGTAGATGCGCGGGCCTTCGTCGACGACGTAGGTGATCGCGATCGTGTGGTTTGTAGCGTCAGGGATCGGACGCGGACGAACGCGTGCGAAGGCATATCCCTGGTCCGCAATGTCGAGCGTCAGCTTCTCAGAGGTCTTGTCGATCTGCGAGGCGTCGTAGACCTGGCCTGTCTGCGTCAGCAGATCGCCTGTGAGCGTGCTGGTGTCGATACCAGGAAGCGAACTCTCGATATTGATGGCGCCAAAGGTATAGGGCTGGCCTTCTTCAATAGCGAAGGTGATGAGGAAGCCCGATCCGTCCGGATCGATCTCGGCGTTGGCGGCCGTAACGGACGCATCCGGATAGCCGTTCTTGAGGTAATACTGACGGATAAGTTCGCGATCGAGATTCATGCGGTCAGGATCGTATACCGATGTTCCCTTGAGGAAATCGAACCATCCGACCTGAGTCGTCGAGATCACGTCACGCAACTGGCTGTCTGTGAATGCGTGGTTGCCGACGAAATTGATGCCTTTGACCTTCGTAGCCGTGCCTTCGTTGATTTCGAAGACGAGGTTTACGCGGTCCTGTTCGAGCTGAATGATCTTCGGTTCGACGGTCGCAGCGAAAAGGCCCTGGCGGCGATATACGTCGAGAATGCGCTGCACGTCAGCTTGGGCCTTGGCGCGCGTGAACACCGAGCGAGGCTTCAACTGAACTTCGCCAATCAGCGTGGCGGTATCGACCTCGCTGTTGCCCTCAAAGGCAACCTGGTTGATGACCGGGTTTTCCTTCACGGTCACGACGATCGTCGTGCCTTTGTAGTCGATCGCTACGTCAGCGAAGAGCCCGGTGGCGAAGAGAGCCTTGATCGAGGCGTCAACCTTCGAGGCGTTGTAGGGATCACCGGCGTTGAACTGCAAATACGAGCGGACGGTCTCCGGCTCCACACGCCGGTTACCGACAACTTCAATATTCCTGATCACGCTTTGAGCGAACGCAGCACCCGACGTCCAGGTTGCATCCCCCATCGCGACCATCGGCGAGAGGACAAGAAGCGCCAGCAAGAGGCGCAAGCCCGCCAAGATGATCTTGAATTTCTGCATACGCGGAATTGCCCCCGTGTGCCGCCGACCCCCAAATTCACATGCGCGCTGTCGGCGGCAGCGTCACACTCATGCGTCTTGTTTTTCTTCGACTTTTTTGTCGTTCTTGTAGGTTCGTTTCTTGGTCTTGTTCGTCGTGACGTCCCAGCTCTGCGAAGACACGTTTTGTCTGACTTCTCTTCGGCCCCCCGAGTTGAAATCATAACATGCTGCGCAGCATACCGCTTTTAACGATTCAGAAAGCCCTCGAAAAGTTGTAAGTTTACGTCACTCCCCAATGAATCTTCTCGGCGTCAGCCGGCCCCCGTCAATCGACGCCAAACGTTCATAATGTCGTTGAAATTCACAAAAACCATCAACATCATGAGCAGCGCGAGCCCGACCTGGAAGCCCATCTGTTGAAGGCGCTCGCTGGCGGGCTTTCGACGTACCGCCTCGAACGCGTAGAACATAAGGTGGCCACCGTCGAGAACGGGAATCGGCAGCAGGTTCAGGAAGCCGATGTTGGCCGAGATGAAGGCAATCCAGCGCAGCATCGGCTCGATTCCGAGTTCGGCGACCTTGGCGGTAACCTCCGCCATCATGATTGGGCCGCCCATCTGCTCGGCTGACTGCCGGCGGGTTATGATGTCTCTGAGCCCTGCAAGGGTCGCGGTAATGTTGCCGTAGGTTTCACTGACGCCGAGCATTACAGCTTCCGGCAGTCCCACGTGAACCGTCCGCACTTTGTCCGGCGCAATGGCGCGCTGGATGCCAATCAGACCGCGGCGGAACGTGCGCCCCATCGCGTCGCGCTGCTCGTCGACGTTCGGTGTCGCCTTAAGTTGCACCGTCTTACCATCGCGGTCGACGGTGAACGACAGCTCCTCGCCAGCGCTAGAGCCGACAATGCGCTGCAGATCGTCGAAGCGGTCAATCTTGTTACCGTTGATCGCGACGATCATGTCGCCGGGCTTGAAGCCTCCGCGCTCGGCCGGTGAATGCGGGACTACAGCGTCCACCAGCGGGGGCAGAATATGCAGGCCGACGGTGGCGTTAAGCCCGGAATAAAGAGCGATCGCGAGTATAAAGTTGGCGATCGGGCCGGCCGCGACGACGGCCGCACGCGCGCCGACCGACTTCGAGTGGAATGCTCCCGCGCGCTCGGACGGCTTCAGCTGCTTTTCACCGCCGAACGACGATGGGTTGTCATCGTCGATGAACTTGACGTAGCCGCCGAGCGGAATCCAGGCGAAGCGCCAGCGGGTCCCGTACTTGTCATAAAAACCAAAGATTTCAGGGCCGAAGCCTATCGAGAATGCCTTGACCGTCACGCCGCACCAGCGCGCAACCAAAAAATGCCCCAACTCATGGATGAAGACCACGAGGGTCAACACGAGCAGGAACATCACGCCATATTGCCAGATCCAACCTGCGAGCGACGCCAGAAAGTCCATAGGTGCGCGATCCCGATACTGATTCGGATTACCGTTAGCCGCCGAGCCTAGGCGCTAGGCGGATCAATAGCCACTAAGTTTCTCGTTAGATAATACTCGGGCGAGTTCATCGACAGCCAATATATCGTCGAGGTTTTGGGCCGGGCAAATGGCCCCCTGACGCTCCGCCGCAGCGAGCGTGTCTTCGACGAGCGCGGCGATATCGAACATTTTGATTCGTCGATCGAGAAACGCCTTTACGGCCACCTCGTTAGCCGCATTCAAAACCGCCGGAGCCGTGTCGCCGCGGCGCATGGCCGCCCGGGCGACACGCAGGGCCGGAAACCGATCTTCGTCAGGAGCTTCGAACGTCAAGGTTGCGAGGCGCGCGAGATCGAGCTTTTCGGTCGGAGCTGCCATCCGTTCGGGCCAAGACAAAGCGAGGGCGATCGGCGTGCGCATATCGGGCGACGCCATCTGTGCCAGCACCGAGCCGTCGATGTAGCTGACCAGGCAGTGGATGATCGACTGCGGATGGACGATGCAGTCGAGTTTGTCCACAGCCACCGGAAAGAGGTGGAAAGCCTCGATCAGCTCCAGGCCTTTGTTCATCAATGTCGCGCTGTCGATAGTGATCTTGGCGCCCATCGACCAGTTCGGATGCTTCAGCGCTTGCTCAGGCGTTGCGGCGGCGATGGCGTCGCGGCCCCACGATCGGAAGGGGCCGCCGGACGCTGTCAGCACGATCTTGTCGATCGATGCCGGGTCTGCGCCGGCCATGACCTGGAAGGCGGCGGAGTGTTCGCTGTCGACCGGCAGGAGTTCGGCTCCGGCCCGGGCGATTGCAGACGTGAAGACGTGACCGGCCGAGACTAGGCATTCCTTGTTTGCGAGCGCGACACGGGCGCCTTGCGAGGCTGCGGCAAACGTCGGCCTCAGTCCCGCTGCGCCGACAATTGCCGCCAATGTGCAATCAACGGGTTCAAGGGCTGCTTCGACGAGGGCTTCCGCGCCCGCGGCGGTGCGAATGCCTGTTCCCGCCAGCGCCTCACGCAGCTCACCTAGGCGCGTTTCATCGCCGATGACTGCAAGGCGGGCGTTGTGACGGCGCGCCAGGACCGCGAGCTCCTTGGCGTTCGATTGCGCTGTCAGCGCGACGATTTCGAATTTTTCGGGCGTGCGCGAGATGAGATCGAGGGTGCTGGTCCCGATCGACCCCGTCGCTCCGAGCACACTGAGCCGCATCGGCCGGGCCGCATCGCGTACGCGCGCGGCCATAGCGCGATTGGGCTGCCGGTTCGGAACGCTTGCGGTCACTGCCATTCTTACGATCCGTATAAAAGCGCTCGCGCCGGCGCGAACGCGTCGATTGAAAAGCCGATGAGCGCCGCCACGACGCTGGCTGTCACAAGCCCATCCATACGGTCCATGAAACCACCATGGCCGGGAATCAAGCCGCCCGAATCTTTCAGGCCGAAATGGCGTTTTAGTGCCGATTCAGCCAAATCGCCCCACTGCGACACCAAACCGACCGCTAGTCCTAAGCTTGCAAGCCAAAGAGCGCCACCCGTACCAGATACCACCGAGAACAGCGCTCCTGCGGCTGCAGCGGCGGCTATCCCCCCGATCAGGCCAGACCAAGTCTTGTTCGGGGAGACCTCAGGCCATAGCTTTGGCCCCCCGATGGAACGTCCGGCGGCGAATGCTGCGACGTCCGTCACGGCCACGGCCAGAACTACGAATAATGTCGCGAGAAAGCCCAGAGGCTCATCGCTTCGCAGCCATCCCAGCGCGATGACCGGCAGCGCCGTATAGAACACTCCTGCCCCCGATAGCCGCGCCCGATCGGACCCAGCAGCCAAGGCGGCGACAGCTACCGCGCCGACGACGGCCGCGACGATCGCCATGCCGGCCATGTCTCGAGCCGTTAGCACGGCCGCGACCAATACCGCCAGGATATGGACGATCAAACCGCTATCCGGCATCGGCCCCCTAACAATCCTGCCCCACTCCCAGCTCATTGCGGCGGCGATCAGAAAGGTCAGCAGCGCGAACGCTCCGGGGCTCCAGTAGAGCATGATGAAGGCGATGGCGCCAATGGCGACGCCGGAAACGATGCGCAGGCGTAATTCAGCGGGAATAAAGTCGAACAAGCCGCCAAGAAAACGCCGCTGCTCGTCCGGATTTTCCGAGGGCATTGCCAATCCTCAGGCCATCGAACGCTTGTTCAAGCCGCCGAAGCGACGCTCGCGCGAGCGAAATTCCGCGATCGCATTTTCAAATGCCGCCTTGTCGAAGTCCGGCCAGTAGCAGTCGAGAAAGACGAATTCGGAATAAGCCGTCTGCCAAAGCAGAAAATTCGACAGACGCATTTCACCGGATGTGCGGATCAGCAGGTCGGGGTCGGGAATTCCGGACGTATCGAGCGCGTTCGCCATGCGCTCGACCGTGATGTCGGCCGGATCGAGCTGACCTGCGGCGACCTGCTCCGCGAGCTTGCGGGCGGCGCCTGCGATTTCAGTGCGCGAGCCGTAATTGAAGGCAATCACGAGCGTCAGCTTGTCGTTGTTGCGGGTCAATTCCACGGCTTCGTCGATCAGCGTCATCAGTTCACTGTCGACATGAGATCGCTGGCCGATGACCCGGATGCACACGCCCGATTTATGCAGGTCGGCGAGGTCACGCCTGATGAAGCGCTTCATCAGCCCCATCAGATCGTCAATTTCGTC
>JAFECH010000064.1 GCA_018242255.1 Pseudomonadota bacterium
ACCCGGACGAAGATCTACGGACTGCGATCGACGAGATCGGGTGTGTCATTCGATCGGAGAACCTCATCGATATCGAGGCCTGGAGGGCCTTGGAGCCGCTACTTGCCGAACTTGCACGTCTAGATCTCTTCGACCTGCAGGAGCGCTACGTCGATCTCTTCGACAAGACCAGACGGCTGTCGCTGCACCTATTTGAGCACGTTCACGGCGAAAGCCGCGACCGCGGACAGGCGATGGTTGATCTCGCTGCGCTCTATGAAAAAGGCGGACTGACGCTCGCGGCGAATGAGCTGCCCGATTATCTACCACTATTCCTCGAATATCTATCAACTCTGCCGATCGAAGAAGCACGGCCGCTGCTGGCCAACGCTCTGCATATCGTTTCGACCATTGAGGAGCGTCTCGCGGGCCGCAACTCGGCCTATGCTGCAGTTTTTTCTGCCATCGGCACCATGGTTGACGGCACCGCAGCGGTTCCTGCGATTGCCGCGCCAACAGATGCTGCTCCCGATGATCTTGCAGCGCTTGATGCCGCCTGGGAAGAGACCGCCGTCAGCTTCGGCCCGGGCGACGCAACCGACGGCTGCTCCATCGACCGACTGAGAATTCAGATTCGAGCCGGCCGCCGCGATGCACGCCAGAGCACCGCCTAAAGGAGGAGAAGGCAATGTCAGAGACCATCAACTCCATCCTCTTCGGCTGGTACCCTTATTTTTGTCTGACAATCTTTCTGCTCGGCTGCTTGTTGCGGTTCGACCGCGAGCAATACACCTGGAGATCAGGGTCCTCTCAGCTGCTTCGCAAGCGACAGCTTCGATGGGGCTCCAACCTCTTCCATCTCGGCATTCTGGTGATCTTCGCCGGACACTTCGTCGGCCTGCTTACTCCGATATCGGTGTTCGACATGATGGGCATCAGTCACAGTTTCAAGCAGGGTCTTGCCATCACCGTCGGTGGCATAGCTGGCATCGTGTGTTTCATCGGAATTACAATGCTCGCTCATCGTCGGCTGTTCGATCCGCGCATCCGAGCGACGTCGAGCTTCGGTGACATCGCCATCCTGCTGCTGCTCTGGCTTCAGCTTTCCCTAGGTCTGTCCACCATCTTCGTTTCGCTCCAGCACATGGATGGCCACGAAATGGTGAAATTCATGAACTGGGCCCAGGGCATTCTGACTCTGCAGCCTTCAGCGGCCGACTATGTCGCGGATGTGCACCCGATCTTTAAGGCGCACCTTCTTTTGGGAATGACGATTTTTCTCGTCTTCCCCTTCACACGGCTTGTCCATGTCTGGAGCGCGCCGATCTGGTACCTCGGCCGACCCGGCTATCAAGTGGTGCGCACACGTTTCGCAGCGCGGCGGACCCAACCACATGCACCCGCGTTTAAGCCCACGGTCCGGCCGTTGGCTGCGCGCCCCGCACACCAACCAGCGGAGTAAGTCATGGTCACGCTCGTTATCGATCATACGGCAAAGAGCGCGGCGCCGGGTTGTCATGAGCACCGGTCCGCGCCTCCTGCAGCACCGCTGCGGGATCCAGTTGCCATGCCACCCGTCACCGTCAATGGCATCGCGATCCCGCGCAAGGCGATCGCAGCGGAGGTGCAGAACTTTCCGGCTCGTAATCCGGGCGACGGTTGGCGGGCAGCGACCCGCGCGCTGGTCATTCGGGAACTCCTGCTGCAAGAAGCGCGGCGTTTGGAAGTATCAGTCGAACCGCGTGCCGACGAGGATGGACGGATTGAAACCGCGGAAGATGCACTGATACGTGCGCTCATTGATCGCGAGGTTCGCGTCCCGAAAGCGGATGAGGCGACGCTGCGCCGCTTCTATGAGAATAATTACTGCCGCTTCGTCACGCCTGCTCTCTACGAGGCCGACCACATTCTTATCGCAGCGCGCCGTGATGACCTTGAGACCTTTACCGCCGCACGAGAAAAAGCAGCGAGTCTTGCTGCTGTTCTTGCGACGGAACCCGAAAGATTTTCGGTGCTTGCGCGCGATTTTTCGGACTGTCCCTCAGCGGCACTCGGTGGCAGCCTCGGTCAAATCGGTCCTGGCGATACGACGGCTGAGTTCGAGGCCGCTCTTGCCGGCCTTTCGTTGGGCCAAATCTCCTCACCGGTCGAGACGCGTTACGGCGTCCATATCATCCGCCTGGCGAGGCGGATCGAAGGTCGGCCTTTGTCATTTGACGTCGTGCGAAAGCGTATTGAGGTTTATCTCGAAGAGCATGTTCGCCATCAGGCCATCACACAATATATCGCGCTGCTCATCGGACGGGCGGAAGTTCGGGGCATCGCTCTCGAAGGCGCAACGTCACCCCTGGTTCAGTGAGGTCGGCCATGCTCGGACAACTCCTCAATTCATTGGATGACCCCAAGGTTGCGATAGGTATCCTTGCCGCGCTCAATGAGCCGTCTTTGCCGGAACGTGTCACGGCTGTCGCCGGTGCCGCCGGCCGCGCGCCGGCCGATGTTATCGCCTCAACTGTGCGAGGCTTTCTCGACACTGCATCTGACGATCACTGGCTGCAGCTTGTGGGTATCATGAACAGGGCCGAGGATCCGGGCCTTTCGGCAGTGCGTGCGATCCTCAACAAGGCGCTACCGGAGCAGGCCCCGTGAGAGATCGTCGCTGTCCCCTGCGTGGCGGCTGACGATGGACGACATCACTCTGGCCCGCGCACTTCACGTCCTCGCCGTCATTCATTGGATCGGCGGCTTGGCGTTTGTAGCTTTGATCGTGCTGCCCCTTGCGCAGGCGCGTTCCACGGCGAGCGAGGGACTGGAGCTGTTTGCGACCATCGAGCGGCGCTTCGCGGCACAGGTCCGGGTTTCCATTCCACTCGTCGGCGCCACGGGCCTCTGGATGACTTACCGCCTAGATTTCTGGGATCGCTTCCTCGATCCAGCCTATTGGTGGATGTCAGCGATGCTCGGCCTGTGGCTCTTCTTCATGCTCATGATCTTTGTGCTTGAGCCTTTGCTACATGGCCATTTCGAGAGAAAGGCCCGAAGCGATCCGGCCTCCGCCCTTCGCCGCATGAGTCAACTGCACGCTTCGCTGCTTTCGCTGGCCGCGATCACGGCGCTCGGCGCCGTCGCTGGCGCCCATGGATTCAATTTCTTTTGACGGTGCACAAAGCCCTTCCCGCATCGGAGCAAGCCTGGATGAAACGACCCGCCAAGACGCAAAGGTCAAGGAAAGGACTGAGCTTGTGGAGCCGCGGCTTTCGCCCGTTCTTCCTTGCTGCCGCCGTTTGGGCTGTAGCCGCAATCGCGATTTGGCCACCTTTCTTCACCGGGGAAATCCAGGTTCCGACGGCCTTCTCGGCAAGAGACTGGCATGTGCATGAGATGATCTATGGCTATGGTTCCGCTGTGGTAGCGGGCTTCTTGCTGACGGCAATTCCCAACTGGACTGGCCGGCTGCCAGTGGCTGGCTGGCCGCTGATCTTTCTCTGCGCGTTGTGGCTCATCGGTCGCGTCGCCGTTTTGCTATCCGCCTCGATCGGGTCGGTGGCGGCGTCGCTGGCTGATAGTGCATTTCTCCTAGTGTTCGCCGCTACCGTGACGCGCGAAGTGATCGCGGGGAAGAATAACCGCAACGTCAAGGTCGTCGCCCTCGTCCTCATGCTTGCGGTCGCCAACGCCGGCTTCCATTTCGAAGCAGCAACGACAGGTACGGCCACAATCTCTGCCCGCGCCGGCCTTGCGATTATCGTGTTTCTTATTCTGCTGATCGGCGGCCGCGTCGTACCGAGCTTTACTCACAACTGGCTCGCCAAGAGAGGTATTGCAGAGCGACCTGTGCCCTTTGGCGAGTCGGACAGTATTGTTATGGTGCTATCCGCCGTTGCCCTCCTGCTGTGGATTGCCGACCCCGATCGATACTGGACAGGCGGATTGCTCTTCGCTGCGGGCACAGCGAATCTTTGGCGGCTCTTTCGCTGGCGCGGCTGGGCCATACGATCAGATCCGTTGGTGCTCGTGCTCCATGCCGGATTTTTCTTTGCCGCGCTTGGGTTCCTGTTCGAGGGAGTGCACGCTTTTCGAGCTGAGATCATTCCCTCGGCGGTCGGCGTCCATGTTTGGGCGGTCGGCGCCATCGGCACTATGACGCTCGCCATGATGACTCGCGCCACGCTGGGTCATACCGGTCGGGAACTCATCGCATCAAACGTTACGCAACTCATCTATCTCGCTGTCGTCGCCGCGATGCTTGCGCGGGTTACGATGGAATTTTTGCCCGCTCTGATGCTGCTCCTAATGTACGCCGCCGCGATCGCGTGGATCTCCGCATTTGCCGGCTTTATCATTGTATACGGACCGATGCTGGCAGGACCTGTCGGCAAAAGGGGCTAGGGTCGTTGTCTCAATCGGGGAAGGAGGTGTCCCGTCCGTTACCAGCCTATTGATTCATGAGGGGACGCGGCAGCGTCGCCACCATAAGCTTGGCGACGAGGTCTAAGCTCTTGTTCTTCCTGCGAATCGGGAAACGGGAAAAGCACTCGGCGAAGGCCTGCCTAACCAAAAGCAGCTTTGGAGAACGCTAGAATGAATCGAGGCAGCCACCTCTTCCTGGTCCTCAGCGCTCTCGCGACGTTAGCCGCTACCGGGACGACGCCCATCCAAGCAGCCGATCTCGGTGGCGACTGCTGCGCAGCTCTGGAAGAGCGAGTTGGAGAACTCGAAGCGACGACGGCGCGCAAAGGAAATCGCAAAGTTTCGCTGACGATCTCGGGCTACGTGGCTCAAGAGGTTACGTGGTGGGACGACGGAGGGGAAAGCAACGTCTATCTGCATGGGTTAGGGCCGACACAGGCGACGCATGTCAAATTCACCGGCGAAGCGAAGATCGCTCCAGGTTGGACCGCCGGCTACACGCTCCGCATCCAGAATCTCGATGACAATCCCTTTGGCCGGAACGCAGCGACCGGTCAGGCGATGAACCAGTTTTCGCCTGACTTCAGCCAAGGCCTCAACGTCCAGATGTCGTACTGGTTCCTGCAGAGCAAAGAGTTGGGCAAGGTTAGCGTTGGTAGGCAGGCAGACGCTGCGAAGAGTGCTGCGATGTTTACCGATCAATCCGGTACGCAGATTATCAACAATTACACGTTCCTCGCAGGCTTTCCACAGTTCGTAATTCGCAGTGGCGGCAATCTCGCGCCTCCATCTCTGACGTGGGGTCAGCTGGGGTTCTGCTATTCACAAGGCGTACCGCTCGGCGGCGACTGCGATGGACTCGTTATGAACTCGGTGCGTTACGACACGCCGGTCTTTCTCGGTTTCTCAGCATCGGCGAGTTGGGGGGAGGATGATGATTGGGAGATCGCCGCTCGGTACACGGGCGTATGGAGTGGGTTCAAAGTTTTGTTAGGCGTCGGCTATTCTGAAAACACCGACGCGGGAGTCTCTGTTGCACTCCCGTCGGGGAGCAAGAAAGACACGAACTTCTTCCAAACAGGCGGTTATATCCAGCATCTAGCAACTGGTCTCTTCATTCACGGTGCGTTTGGTCGAGAAGACAACAGCAATACGGTGTTGGCTGGCGGCATTACCCCTCCCAACAGCCATCAGTGGTACTTCAAGGGCGGTATTCGACAGAACTGGACGTCGCTTGGGGCAACCATCGTCTACGCTGACTATGCGCAATACAACGACCAACTCGGCCCCGGAGCACTGGCGCTTGGCGCAACCTCAAGTACGCTACGCCGCTTTGGCGGCGGCATCGCGCAGGAAATCGATGCCGTAGCAATGACGGTCTACCTGAAGTATCAGCGGTATGATGCCGATGTCGCGGGCCTCTCACTGTCCGTCGGGAATCTGGACAGCGCCGAATTCATCAGCGCGGGTGGCTTGATCAATTTCTAAACCCACAACCACAGCATAAGAAACATGGATGGTGTCCGATATTCTTGAGGCTTACGATATAGGCGTGGTGTGCAGCAGCATGGTCAGAAAATTTAAGAGGATGCCAATGGAAAGCGAGCGTTTCAATATGTCGTTGCGCAAATTTCTGAAGCACGTCGGCGTGACCTCGCAACAGGAGATAGAGCGTGTCGTTCGTGAGCGGACGTTAGAGGGTAAGGGAATCCTCAAGGTCAAAGTGGTGCTCACTGCCAACGGTACCGACCTTAAGCACGTCGTTGAAGGCGAAATCGACCTAGGGTGAAAGCCGCGGCCAGTTTCGCTGAGATCAGGTTCGATCTGAGCCCTTTCGAAGGAAAAGCGGAAGTGTGCTCATCATTCTGTGAAGTTTGCGTCTCTTCGTTAGTGGAAGAAGTCGTCCCATCCGCTTGCCGGAGAACTCCGGACGTGGTCACCTGAGGAGTGAGCCAACGATTTAATCATCCGATCGATGTCCGCTTTCTCGGCAAAGCGGCTATCGGTCGGCAGGGTATGCTGCAGTCGCTAAGGTCGCCTTTTGGGATTATGCGACTGCGGTCCGCGGCCAGGTCGACAATCGTTTCAAGTCTTCTTCTGGCCGATTTTGTTGCAGAACCCGGTTGTCGGTCGACTCGAACAATGATTCCGTCGCGAAAACGGGAACGTCGGCGGGAGCGAGGCCATGATGGGTCGGCGCAATCAAGACCAAGGCCAACTGTTCTACTCGTTTGATCTAGATGCGGCCGTGCCGGACGATCATCTTGTCCGCAGGATCGCGGCGGTTCTGGACCTCTCCTGGGTGCATGACGAGCTGGCGCCGCATTATTCGCCGATTGGCCGGCCGTCGATCGATCCGGTGCTCATGATCCGGATGCTCGTTCTCGGCTACGTGTTCGCGATCCGCTCGGAGCGGGCGCTGTGCCGCGAAGTGCAGGTCAACCTGGCCTACCGCTGGTTCTGCGGCTTGACCATTGAGGACAAGCTGCCTGATCACTCGGCGTTTTCGCGTGCCCGCAACGAACGCTTCCATGACAGCGATATCTTCCGCCGCGTGTTCGAGCGCGTCGTGGGTGCCTGCATTGCGGCGGGTCTTGTCGGTGGTGAGGGCTTCGCCGTGGACGCAAGCCTGATCGCGGCGGACGCCAACAAGCATCGCTCGATCCCTGGCGGCGAATGGGGCAAGGCCATTTTACCGGAGCAGGCGAGCCGGGCCGTTAGAGAGTATCTCGCGACGCTCGACGATCCCGCGTACGGCACAGCAAGCGAGGTTACACCCAAGTTCATCTCGCCGTCCGATCCAGCGGCACAATGGACCGGCGCCCTACGCAACGCGGCCTTCTTCGCCTACGCCGACAACTATCTCATCGACGTGAAGTTCGGCGTCATTATGGATGTCGAAGCGTCGCGCGCCATTCGTCAGGCAGAGGTCGGCGCGTCGCGGACGATGATCGAGCGTACCGAGACATGCTTCGGCATCAAGCCTGCGTGGCTTGCCGCCGATACGGCTTACGGCTCGGCGCCGAACCTTGATTGGCTCATCAACGACAAAGGCATCGCGCCGCACGTTCCGGTCATCGACAAGTCCAAACGTGAGGATGGGACGTTCTCGCGAGAGGACTTCACCTATGACGTGTAGCGCAACGTCTATACTTGCCCGGCGGGAAAGACACTCACCACGACCGGCCATGTCAGCACCGACAATGGCATCCGGTACCTCACGTCAGTCCTGGAGTGTCGTGATTGCCCTCTCAAACCGAAATGCTGTCCGAACATGCCGTCGCGCCGCATCGTGCGCGATGTAAAGGAGGCTGCGCGCGATGTCGCTCGTGCGCTCGCCAAGACGGAGGCCTTCGCGCAGACGCGGCGTGACCGCAAGAAAGTCGAGATGCTGTTTGCGCACCTGAAGCGCATCTTGCGGCTCGGGCGCCTCAGACTGAGGGGGCCACGTGGCGCTCAGTTCGAGTTCACGCTAGCGGCAATCGCCCAAAACCTGCGCCGCCTCGCCAAGCTGACCGTGCATCCGCCGGACAGAACGGCAGCGTGCGTTGCGTAGTATGGGTCGCGTCCGTGGCGTCTGTGCGTAAGGAGCCGCACCCGTGTGGGGCAGCGGCGAGACGCGATGCGGCAACGTTCTGAAAAAGCCAGCGGCAGCGCCCACCCTATCCCATCCGACTTCTGCAACAAAATCGTCCCTTAGCAGCAGAAGCCAGGGAGTCTGCTCCAGTGAAAAGCAGACGTGATCATCGAACTCGAGGCCATCCGGCAGCGGCTCGGCACTGATCGCTTTCTTTAGAAAGCGATATAGTCGCAATAGCCCCCAAGCGGTCATTGCCGCACCCCGGGCGCTCCCACGCGCTCGCCGACTAAGGCAACGCCCCCATCAAATGGCGATCTCGATAACGTCATCAACATTGCAATAGTTGCAGTGCGTCAAGGTTGCGGGTTGGACGGACGATCAAGAAAATATGGAATGATCGAAAGCGACCAAGACAGGATGAGCAGCACGGCTAACTCACAGTTGATCTGTTGAACCCGCCTCGACTCACTTTGCGTACGTGAATCCCGCGCCACACCGACTTCAATCCTTGTTCTTCAGCATCATTGCAACGCGAGTGAAATTCGTCATGAGCTGATGCTTAACATCGACGTCAATTCCGGCGCGATCAATCGCCATTGACATGCATTTGAGCCATGCGTCTCGCGCCGCCGGATCAATTTCAACGTGCTTATGCATTTGGCGCACATCCGAGTGACCGTACCTCTCGACGTATAGCCGTGGTCCGCCGAGGAATCCGGAAAGGAAATTAAATTGCTCAATGCGCGCATGCGGAATACCGTGACCGCGTAAATGTAGGATGTGTAGTACTCGTCCCTCCGGTTCTTTTTCCACAATATCGTAAAATTCTTTTACGAGCCGGCGAATCCCATCTTCCCCGCCGACGAGCTCATAAGCTAGCCTCTTGCTCTTCGCCGCTCGTTGTGCCTCGGACGCTGCGTTCTCTTTCTCGCTTAGCATGCAACACACCATCTCCCTGGTTGCCATTTTAAGATGAATATAATATGCATCTTATGGCAATGAGGCAAGTTCAAGCTTCAGTCTTGGAGGCTTCCATGCGATTGACTCTAATGTCGGACTATGCGCTCCGAGTGCTTATGTATTTGGG
>JAFECH010000065.1 GCA_018242255.1 Pseudomonadota bacterium
GGCATCAGATCGACGTGCGCCGGTATAGAGCATTATCGACATTGCTAGGTGCGCCATGGTTCCGAGAGGATGTCGCGATTCAAACTGCTCGACTTCGTCCGGCGTCCAGGTGTGGTGACCATCGGTCACGACCTTAAGCTTCATTAACCCGAGCGCTGGGTTTAAGGGCAGAAGCGGCTTGTCGGTTGGCGATCGCTTAGCAGCCGCCCATTCAAATAGCTTGCGGAGTGCCTTGACCCGATCGTTTGCAGCTCCAGGAAGCGCGCGGCCCTTTCTGTCGCGTAGGATCTCAAGCGTGTCGAGAGTGATGCGAGCTTTGGGAAATCCTCTGAACGTCTCCGGTGCGCCGGCATAGATCGGCTCGTCAAGCATGTTTTCAATAAGGCGCTTGCGGGCGCGCTGGGTGCCGGAGTCCAGTTCAGTGAAGGCGACGCTGCGGCGATAGCCATCCCACAGGCCTTCGAATGTCTCCGAGCGAGGAAGATGCGAAGCGACAGCTTTAACGGGTGTCGCCGCGCACAGCTCCTCGTATCGCTTCGCAAAAGCGGGCGTCCCGATTTCCTCGCGGATACGGATCTTCTTGCGCCCGCGACGGAAATAAATCCGCACATTGCCATGCCGATCACGATCTTCCACGAGGAACTTGAAGCGATACAGCATGGCCGGTTCTGTGCTCATAGAGCGGCCCGGCTCCACACATCGTCGAGGTGGTCCGCGTCGCCATTGGCATCAGGCAATGCCGAGAAAGCTGCGTCAAGAGCAAGCCTATCCCAGACTTTGCGACCACCGATAATTTTCGGCGCGGGCATTAGACGGTCCTCGACAAGCTCATCGAATTTTGTCGGGGAGACGCCAACGTAAACGGCAGCTTGCTGTCGGGACAGACCGCGAGGTGTAAGGCTTACAGGAAGAGCGGCAAGGATGAACGCTTTTGAGGTCATCGGCCCCCCCTGCCATGAGGCTGGGACAGAGGCCGGAAAGCTGAGCAAACGTGCATGCATGATCGCCATGCCGAGGGTGTTGCTCTCAACCTCGGCGGTTTGGGATTGAAATCTGCTCTCTCTTTTTGCTCGCTGCTGACGTTGCTACGCGCATCGACAATCGTCAAATCGCGGCGAGGAGTTTTCCCCAATTTTGCTTGATTTTAATTTTGACGCCGATCCGGAGTGCGATGTCATGCTCCTAAGTGTGACTCGCTTGCAACGTGTTGCCCGTAAAGACGCTATCTGGCATTTCGAGACGAGTTAGCGTGTCTACACTCAGCCCCGTATGAGTGTATGGAACGCGTACACTGAGCGGTGTCGTGTCTCAGACGCTTCCCGCTATATTTCTTCCAAAAAACTTGGATTGCTGTGGATCGCCGAGGCCCCAGGCCTTGCGGCGCGGCTTGCATTTGAATCAGCATCGCCGATAGGCGTCCCTTAAGGCTCACAATATGACTGATCCCGAATTCGCCGGCAATCTGCCGGATCGCAATATCGTGCGCGCTGAGCCGAACAAGCCGAGCGAACCGCGTGATGGCACGTGGGGCTGCTGGAAGATTGCTGCGGAGCAGCGCTGGATTCGTAAGAACGGCGGCCTGCTAACGGTCGACGGCGGTTTCAATCCTCGCACGTTCCCCGCTTTATTGAAAACAAAGCTTATCGCTGGAGCAATCGGGCGCGGGAGAAGGACGTCCGCCAAGGCCGCAGATGGCTATGCCGCAACATACCTCGTCATCGAGGCGTCGATGAACGGCAAGACGAAACACAGTGAGATCGGTCTTGAGTTAGCTGCTTCTCGGGCACGTATCTCTGTTCGCGCAGCGTCCGACGCTGCCCAACGTGCGCATTTGCTCGGCCTCTGGATCAAGAGCGAGCGTCACGGCGATGACGGCGAGTGGACTTCAAACCGCTACGACTTCAGCGAGGCCAAGAATGCGCTGGTATTGGGCAAGAAGGCGGTGTCCGTTCTTCAAGCCGTCAAGTCGATCATTAAGCCGGATAAGATCTCCTCGCGTCCATCGGCGAGGATGGTGGTGTTGGTGTGGATACTCGACCAGATCGTTCTTACGCAGGCCTCGGCGAGCTTCACACCAGCCGAACTCGTGAGGGGAACGGGGCTGCAGCGCCGAGCCGCCGAAAAGGCTCTCAACACCCTTCTGGCCGACGGCACGTTCGTCAAAATAGGGGAAGGGACTTTGACGCTCCCCGAGGGTGTCTCGTCCGAGCACGGCCGCTGCTGTGTCGACGGGCCGCTGTGGACCTCCAAGGTCACCCATCCCGCCTTCGCTAAGCGGAAGGCGAAAATCGTGTCTGAAACTGCCGACGTTCGGACGCCTGACAATGCCGACGGTTTGCATGAGAGTGCCGACGGTGCCGTGCTCGAAACTTCCTATGGGCAGCCCAAGACTGCATATGGTGCGTTCGAAACTGCCGACGGTGCCGGGCCCGAAGCTGCCGATGGTGTGCTTGAGAGTGCATATGGCATGCCTGAAAGTGCGTACATACTTCTTGAAACTTCTCTTGCAGCGAAGAGTCCTGAAGGCGCTATTAACCTCTCGCAGTCGGCTCGCAGCGGACACCATGCAGAGAAGAGTGAACCTCTTAGCCCCCCTTCGGTCTCCGGCGTGCCGCCGTCGCCTCAGGAGGGCTCGGAGATCGGCCGTATTGTCAAAAATAAGCTGATGGCGTGGAAGCCTCGCGATCCGCTCGACATAGCTTTCAAGACCCTTCTGACTGCAAAGATACCAGAAGAGGACGCGGTACGTGGTATCGAGACCATCATCGATCAGTTTGACCTGGAAAACCTTTCGTCGCCGACGTCTGCGCAGGCCGCAGCAGTCAGGTCCGAACTGCTCTTAGAACAAGTGCTGTGGGCAAGTGGCTTCAAGGCTGCGCAGCTATGTGACGACTTTTTCTGGGGGCGTCGCGAGCCGCCGGACCTGGCCGACAGTGATGAAACCGCAAGCACACTTAAGATGATGGGATGGGGCATACTGGCCGAGCCCGAGCCATCGCGGAGCACAATCGCGACGATAAAGCTAGCCGCCCAGGCATATCGTCCTACGATCGTTTTCAGTGTAGCCGGGAAAATTTTGCTCACGCTGTTTGAAAACGAGGACCGGGAGGGCTCGTGGGCAAATGTCGTGGAAACTCTAATGGATGTACTCGGCAGAGCGAACGAGGAAAATCTCTTCGCCACCATGGTGAATGCGACTCAGGCCGTGGATGAACTTTCCCAGGCTAGCACCCACGCCGACACGTGTGGGCTGTCGCCAGCACCCGGAGAGGTAAACAATGCCCGCCAGCTTTGATCTGATCGCTGAGACGGTGGCGGCCTTGCCGATCGCCGCGAAAATGGAAGGCATGTGGCGATCGATGAGGCACCTGTCGCGGACGCCCCTTTCCGGCGCACATGCGGTTTTGTTTTTGGCTATGTACGGACGAGTCCGATTGTCTCGGGATGTTCCGACCTTCGATCTCGCCGAGCTTGCCCGTGAGGTAGGTGTGACCGGCGCAGCGGTCGCCATCTTCATCGATGATCTCGAAGCGCTGGATCTCGTCCTGACCGACGGTCGCACGAAGCTGCGCAGCGCTATCCGCGCGACGCTTCCCTGCCTCTTGGCCGATTGCGACGCAGTCGCGCAAATGCGAACCGAATGGGAACCCAAGGTCTGCACACTGCACTAAATCCGTTTGTGGAGCCCACCAGGACTCGATCATTTGTGCCGGTAGGTGGGTAGCCACGCACCCACAAATTATCGCTGGTGACTCATTGCGTTCGAATGACGGGCCTTTCTCAAGTCGAGGAAGGCCCGTTTGCATTTCCCACATCCAAAACGAAAGGAATTTCCTCATGGCTCTCATCGAGCTTGAAAGGCAGCTTCGCGCTTATGGCGACGCTGTGATCCGTCGCGACGCGCTCGCCGCAGGACGACAGAAAACCTCGCCTGGCGGGTTTGTGGACCATCACGTGGTCCTGGAGGTCGCCCGCTCGAACGCGAAATCTCCCGTCAACGATAAGCGAATTTGACGTGATGTGGGGACGAATAAACCGAATATGTCGAACATTCATAAATACAATGCCCCCGTTGGCGCTGAGGTTTTCAACAAAAGCGGCTCCCGTTCGCCATGATCCGAAGGCGGAGTACCTTGTTCGCGTACACTCGCACGATCCCTCCGCTCGCCTGCGCGAGACCAACCTTCCATCGGACGTTGCGCTCTATATTGAACTGTCGGATCGAAAGTCTCCAACGCACTTTTCGATCAGCATCACTGATTGATCTCCCGGGAAATGGGCGCGTTACTCCAGAAAGGACGTCCGGGTGGCGTCGCCGTCAACCACGGCGACGCCGTTTTTTTTGCTCGCGATTGGAGTGTGATGTGCCGATCGCGCTGGGCCGCCGCGCCCGTCAAGGCATTACGGGCGCGGCGTGTGAGAACGCCGAAAAGAGGATCGCCGAGATCGAGTCTTGACGGTCCGCGCGATTGGTCTCTCCGGAAATCTAGAATGTCCGCTCACGTATATCGCGTCATCGTTGATCGTTTGCTATCACCCTGGATACGATGCGTCGAACTCGAAGCATCGAAGCATGTAGGTTTCTGAACTACGGCGCTAATAAAACCTAATGCAAGGTCAACCGTGACGCATAAGATGGGCGTGGCGATAGTCGGCGGCGGTGCCGCAGGGATTGCGGCAGCTGAGCGCCTGAAAGAGCGAGTTCGATCTGTACTGTTGATCGAGCCAATCAGTTTTTGATGGCGTCGAGGCATGGTCCCAATTGTTGGGAAAAAACACTGTCCAAATATGTAGCGATTCATTTGTCGTTGCGGAGTATAAGCATCGTCTGCTCCAACCCCGCCCCGGGGAGAAACTGGCTTGCACTCCCCCGTGCCGCGAGTCACGGCGTCGGCCAATCCCCCATAAAACCGTTGGCGCCCTCTCATGCAATTAATACAACTACATTCAGCCTCAGCGAGTTGAGATAAGGGGCGCGTATGGCATCAGCAACGTAGCAGCGAGTAAGCCGTCATGGCAGGAGCTAATCGAACTTCGTGGTACTAGGCATTTAGACTCGTTCGATTCTGGCTTTGAGCGGATCACATGAAAATCAAAGAACCTAAGTCTGTCGATCTTCCGACCTATGCAGTGCTGGTCAGCGCTGCGGGAGAAATAATCGACGTACGAGCCCACCATCGCGGGGTGAAGCCCCTTGATCCTAGTTTAACCGGGCGGGCCTATGCGCAGGAGTGCGCTTCATGTTATCGAC
This sequence comes from Pseudomonadota bacterium, assembly GCA_018242255.1. Classification (GTDB taxonomy): domain Bacteria; phylum Pseudomonadota; class Alphaproteobacteria; order Rhizobiales; family Hyphomicrobiaceae; genus Hyphomicrobium_B. The sequence goes on from JAFECH010000065.1 coordinate 5,252, forward strand.
CGGCGATAAGGGAATTGCTCAACCGAGAGCGACAGCTTCTGTCGGCAGTAATGCCGCCGCCAACTCTAGGCATTCAGGCTTGGTTTGCTGTTGTTGGCGTGCCTCTTTCTGCTTCGAAGCAAAGCGGCGCCCTGTTCGTGCACACGGATATCTCGGCCTGGGTGGCAAATGCCGGTGTGCCGAAAGCGCAACCGGCAAAGCTGAGCATGGATCTTCTGCAAAAGGCGATGGCAACAACTTTTGTCGGGCTAGATTCAGAAGAATCAAAATCGCGTCGATCGAAGGTCCATTACGATGGCATCGAAAGCCTGACCGCACGCCAGCGGGAAGTCCTGAAGCTTATTGGCTTGGGAAAAAGCAACGTTGAGATCGCACAGGATCTGTCGTGTTCGCTCAACACCGTTAAGCGTCACGTCACCGCCGTGCTTCAGAAGCTCAAGCTACCTAATCGTACGCGCGCGGCGATGCTCGTAAACGAAATGGATTTTGAACCTTAAATTGAGGTTTCAGGCAGGGCCCTGACCAGCGTCAATCAGTCGGAGAAACTCCGTGTGTATTTCTTCGTAGTTGCGCTCTAGGTACCGAGATATTCTCGGGTTATCGACCAGTTTCCGGAGATACCCGATCGTTAGAACCAGATCCAAATGGTCGCCGCCATATGTTTGCTCGACCATTTTGAATTCTTTGTCGAGACTAGCGGACTCGCGGGCCATCAAGTCCATCTGTCGCTCAGTTAGACCTTTCACCTTTTTGCGGTTGTCGGGCTGCGCAAGATGTTCCTTGGGCGTGCTCGCGAGCAGAGAGACTGCATATCCTTGGGAGAAGATGTTCATGGAAATCATCAACTCGGCCGCTTCGATCTGCCGAAGCGGCGTCATCTTCTTAAGGACGCCAAACGTGTGTATCGGAACGTGCTTGTCTTTTAGCAGTTCCACGACTTCGGCACATATGCCTTGAAGCATGTGAGTTTTTGCGTGCAACGTCGGCATCCGAATATCTAACGCCTTTGCGATAGTCTTTTCCGGAACGCCTCGCTCTATCGCTCGCATTATCATCTTGTGTTCCTGGACACTCGCGAGGCGGCTGATGTGCCTGTTGTACGTGAATGCTTCGTCGTCAGTGGCGATCAAGCATACCAGATGTTCATGCCCAAGATCCTTGCAGACCTCCAAGCGAAGGTGGCCGTCGAGCATTATGTACTTCCCTTTTTGGCCCGACCGGATGACGACAGGTGGCTCGATGATCCCTATCTCCTTTATTGATGAGCAGATTTGCCGATATTTTATGCCTTTCTTGATCGCCGGCGTTATTTGATGAAGCGGTGCGATATCGTGAAGCGATATTCGAAGTGTGGTGCGTTCAAAGTTGAGCTTAACGGGACCGCGCGCTTTCTGGCTCATTGTGCCGACACTGCTCCTGTTTCAATGCGTGACGCCAAGTTTTTCGGGAGGCTGTCTAGGCCTTCGGATTGAAGCAAAGCTCGAAACTGCTGGTCGCGAAAAAGAGTGCGCAGCGCGTGCGCAGCAAAGATCAACTTGTCCTTTGTCGCGGTGGCCTTCCGTATGAGCACTCGCTTTCGATCGACGTCCTGTTGAAACGTTTTGACTAGCGCGTGTGAGGTCAGGGCCGTTTGACGCTTCGGGTACTTTGATGGAAAGCCTTTGCCGTACTGCCGGCGTCGATCGATAAGACGCTTTACAGCCATCAGCTTTCGACCACGAAGAATCTTCTTTTCGTAAGCTTGCGCCAGTGCTTTCTGCACGCCTGCGTCGTCCGATTCCGCTATCTCGATCGCGACACTAATCGGAATCTGACCGGCCTCGACGGCCTGTAAAAGTCGCTCCTCACCGTGATCGAAAAGGCGGTTGATGTCGCTCACATAGTTGGAATGCAAGCCGGTTTTGGCGGCTATCTCTCCAACGGAGTAACCACGAATTTTCATCCGTTGAATGTCTTTAAAAAGGTCCAGAGCGCCCCGACGTCGCCGAGCGCAATTTTCCACCAAGCTTCTAACGAGACAGTCATGCTCGTCCGCTTCGATCACAACCGCAGGAATTTGCTTCTCGCCCAGTGCTAGATACGCTTCGTATCTTCCTTGGCCGCACACGAGATCGTATCTGACTTCGCCGTCTTGTAGTCGTCGAGCTACAGTAATGGGCCTCTTAAGACCCACAATCGAAATGTTGCTCTTTATCTGATCAAACGAACGCGACGATCGTACACGGGGATTTAGCACGTCTATTGAATCGACGGAAATTAGTTCGATTTCCTGAGCTGCTTCTTCTGTCATGCTGCCAACTCCGATATCTTGTTTCTGGCTGCTAGTTCGAAGAGAACAGTCAAATCTTCTGTACGATAGGCCTCGACCCAAATGCCGTTGCTTTCTGCCAGCCGGAGCTTTTGTTCAAGGATGTCGATGCGCGGCAAAAGATAGTAGTCGCGGGGGCGCTCATTAGCGCTGTCCATGCGTACGGCGATGGTTAAGTCGGGACGCGGATTGCGTTGCAATCGTATTATCCAGCGAGCCGTTCCTGCTTCGCTCACTTGGCACCGCGCAATAGCCACTGACGCAGAAACTTCGTCATTTATGAGAAGCGCTCCTGAATCCGCAAGAACGCGAGCATTACCGCCTCGACTAGCAATACCATCAACTATGGTAGAAATGATTTCAGGATAGAGCAGGCGGAGAGCTTCATTGATCGCAACATATCGCTCGTCGCGGTCTGGAGCATATCCGATCAGCTTGTAGGCTCGTCTGAGACCGCCGAAACGACGTGCGAAGCTTTGACTAGAGGGGGCTGCTTCGCACTCGTCGATGATTATTCCAGATAGTTGGCCGTTTGCATTGAGAATTTGCTGCAAGATCTCAAGCATCTGCTCGTCCGATAGTTTAGCAGCACGCTTCTCAATTATCTCTCGTACTGCGAGAAAATCTTCCGCCGCTATGATGGGCTCAAAGACGGCGGCCGCGCGTATCCACATTTCCGGAGAGTTATTGACGTACCTCTTTTTCAGCTTGAAAGAACGTCGGTTCCAAACGTTATTGCCGACATACTTCTCGTTCGTGAGTAGTTGATGGACTGTTCCGCGCGTCCAGCGCCTGCCGTAGTCAGTGACTATCCCCCGAGCATTTAGAAGCTTCGCGATTTCTGACTCGGAGCGATGATCCGTAATGAAGCTCCTGTAAATCCAGCGCACGGTATCGACTTCTTCGGGCGGACCGTGGACTAAAATCACGCGATCTGTTTGGATGCTCTTGTGTTCGCCCGGAATGGCAGGAACGGCCTAAAGCGCCTCATTGACGACGTGCAATCCGATAGAGCCGAATTCGAAGCGGTACTTGTGTACGACGTCAGCCGCTGGGGACGTTTTCAAGACGCTGATGAAAGCGCGTACTATGAATACGTCTGCAAGCGATCGGGCATTCGGGTTGAATATTGCGCGGAGCAATTCGAAAACGATGGCAGTCCCGTCTCGACGATCGTCAAAGGCGTCAAGCGCGCTATGGCTGGCGAGTACAGCCGCGAATTGTCCGCTAAAGTCTTCGCCGGACAGTGCAGGCTTATCGAGTTAGGGTTCCGACAAGGTGGCCCGCCGGGTTACGGCCTTCGGATGCGCAGGCCGCTCTTCCCTCGATCGCAATACGTTTTAACAATCTCGTAGCCACGGCGAGCAGCATACTGCCGAATGGCTTCGGATTGGTTTTCGGTCGAATATTTTTGATGTTCGGTGGACATCCGAACATATTCTGCAGCACGAATCCCCACGGG
>JAFECH010000066.1 GCA_018242255.1 Pseudomonadota bacterium
AGGCTGCTTGCTCCTCCGCGCGCTTCAACTCGGTTCTCAAGTCTTGATAGGCTTGAGCTTCCTGAGCGCGTTCCCCGGTCGAATCGAAGCGGTTCAACGCCGCGTGACCGAGTGCGGAGGTCATGGAATAGGTCGTGACGACCGTCCAGACCAAGGCGGACGCTGCCGCTTGCGACCAAATTCGATTGCGTACTGCGGCAAAGAAGAAAAACGGTACAAGTGCCTTCATGCAGTCGGCAGCAGCAGATGCTGCTCCGTAGATTTGGCCATCGAGTTCGGTTCGTCCGAGACTGAAGCCAAAACGCCAGTTCATCGCAGCGGAAACGGCGAGCAATACGCCTGCTGCGAGAACCCCCAACACGCCTAAAACGTGTCTCATCGTGGTTGCCCTCTCCTGTGAAGACCGGTCGGTAACAGTCAAAAGACCGGCCACTTCATTGTGGTCTCAGCGACCGAGGGTGCCGCCGACCAAGCTCCGGTACGCGAACGGGCAAGATTGCGAATGGTCTCCGTTCGTTCGGCTGTGAGCTCCGATGTCATCCCCATGACAATCGGCAGACGAGCGACGCGAAAACCGCACAATCAAGCAAACCAGAGCCGCCATTTTCGATGCCCGACTGGAGAATTCCGCCACGATTTCGCCGCAAGAAATCAGAGTGGAAAACTTTATCGCCCGGTTCGGACCGAAAGTGGAAAACTTACTCGAATTAAACTCCCCTCTCCTCCAGGCGTAGCTGAGTCGTAGGGCTATGTGAATCCGAAACGATAAAGGAATCAGAATTGTAGGACCACGTGCCGACTATGACGCGGTTGTCATATGACGGTCTCCACAACGTTGCGTCGGCGGTTGAAAAGTCCCGGTTATCAAGAGGTTTTGCACCGCGCGTGCAAGCCTTGCGCAAGTCTCGAATTGTGGCGGGCGTGTGCCGGATATCGTTCTTCGCGTGGCGAGCACATGGCGGCCCCATGTCGCGCGGGCCACAAGGTATGCCGCATTATGCGTTTACCAAGTGCCTGCAGTTGAGGCATTCTCCACTCGTGTTGGCTTTGCATGTTGCGCGCGTACGCGTGTGTCGCCGGCTTCTATCGGCGAGATAGCGGTTGATTGACCCGGCCCAAATTTTCCGGGCGGTCGTGTGACTGATGTTCAGTGCGATTGGTGGAGTTCGCGTTATGTCACGCCCCGGTGCATTACTATTGATCACCGCCGGCATCGTGCTCGGAAGCCTCTATCTTTTTCCGTTCTCGGATTCCTACGACGACCTGGCGAACGTCACCCGGATCTCTGTGGCACCTGACCGGGATTACCGTGATCAAGACGTGATCCCGACGTTTGCACCTATGCCCCCACCATTGCGCAAGCCAGTCGCCGCCAATGCGAGCGAGATCGCGACGGTCGCCATCGCGAAGCCCAGTACATGGACGACGGTTGTGTCAGCCGGGCGTTCGGTGGTGTCACCGGTGCGATCCTCCGGCTCGCAGGATCCAGCCACGCGGACGCAGCTCGCTCGTGATCTGCAGACGGAATTGCGGCGCGTCGGCTGCTATCAGGGCGCGATCTCGGGCGCCTGGACGCAATCGACCCGGCAGGCGATGGCCACGTTCCTGGATCGAGCGAACGCGACTCTTCCCTATAACGAGCCCGACTATGTGCTGCTCGCGCTGGTGCAGAGCCATCAGGACGTGATGTGTTCCGCCGACTGTCCGTCCGGGCAGGTCATGCAGGGCGATGGCCGTTGCGTGCCAGCTGCGGTTATCGCGCAGACCGAGCGACGGCGGAACCATCAGGATGGACGGTGGCTGACAGTGACGCGCATTGCCGACGGGCGCACGCGCGGACACGTCGTGGCGTCAAAGCCGGCCGACCGCGAGGTGCTGCCATGGCAGAGAAACCAAGTCACCGCAGACCCACTACCGCAGGTCGCCAGTGCGCCACGTCCCGATCCGTTGCCGGGACGCATGTCGATCGGCGGACCTCTGCCGCTGGCGGACGCGGTGGTGTCTTCTCCGACTTCCGTCGTCACCGGCGCATTGCCGACAGCTACGCCTAATGCGCCTGCGACGCTGGCCGCCTTGCAGTACGAACCGGACGACGTCGGTTACTCCGACGATGCCGATGCGACTGCCCCGCTGCCGGTGACCGGCGACGGCAACATCGCAGCAGCACACAAGGGAAAGAAATCGCGACGCAGCGAGAGCGAGAAGCGGCGGCGGCACGATTCCTATGCGTACTCAGGCAAGCGCCGGCGCGGAGATCCGCGTCCGGGCACGGCGCGCTTCAATCTCATGCAGTCGCTCGGCGGCGTTTATTGACAACTTTAGGTCTCGGTACCCGACCTCACCCACTTCAGGTACGCGTCGCTGCCGCCCGTGACTGGGATAACAAGCACGGCTGGCGTCTCGTAGGGATGGTTGGCGACAATGTGGGCGACGGCGCGTTCGGCGGATTCTGCCGCGAGCTTCACGATCATGACGGCCTCATCGGCTGTCTCGGTCTTGCCCTGCCAGACGTAGACCGACGTCATCGACGGCAGGACGTTAACGCATCCGGCCAGCCGCCGTTCGACCAGATCCGTGCCCAACGCCAGGGCTGCGGCGCGATCGGGGAACGTCACGTAAATCATCACGACGCCATCGGCTGGTATCTGACGGCACTCTCCGCTATCCCGCGTGGGGGGCTTGTCGTTTGACGGCACTTGAGCGAGCTTCCCTGCCTTGTGACGCGGCCTTGTAACCGCGACAGTTATTACCTGAAGGGCCTTAATGGCGAAAGAGAAGCAGAAATTCGAGCGCATCGCCTTCGTCGCGAGCGAAGTGCCCGAAGCGATCGAAGCCCAGGCGGCCCTGATCAAACGCTATGGCGAGACCGATCCTGCGGAGGCGGACGTCATCGTGGCGCTCGGCGGTGATGGCTTCATGTTGCAGACGCTGCATCGCTTCATCAACGACAAGATCCCGATTTATGGCATGAACCGAGGTTCGGTTGGCTTCCTGATGAACGACTATCGGGAAGAGGATCTGCTGGAGCGGCTGTCGGCGGCCGAGACGAGCCGCATCCATCCGCTGGCGATGATCGCGACGGACGCCAACGGCAAAGCGCACAAGAGCCTCGCCATCAATGAGATCTCGCTATTCCGGCAGCGCTATCAGGCTGCCAAGTTGCAGGTCGCCATCGACGATAAGGTGCGGCTCGAAGAGCTGATCTGCGACGGCATTCTGGTTTCGACGCCCGCAGGCTCGACGGCCTATAACCTTTCGGCGCACGGCCCCATTCTGCCGATCAAGTCGCAGTTGCTTGCCGTGACGCCGATCAGCCCTTTTCGCCCGCGGCGCTGGCGCGGCGCCATCGTGCCGAGCAAAGTGCGCATCACGATCTCTGTTCTGGAGCACGAGAAGCGGCCAGTCAGCGCCGTGGCTGACCACTTCGAGACGCGCAACGTCATCAAGGTCGACATCGAGCAGGCGCGCGCCATTGAGCTTTTCATGATGTTCGACCGCGAGCATGGCCTCGAAGAGCGCGTGCTGGCCGAGCAGTTCCGGTATTAGGTTTTGATGGCGCTTGGCGACTCGCGTTCCGCGAGCCGACCGCCAAGCGCGGAAGCTGAAACTAACAGGCCCTCCAGCAGGTGCCGGAAGCACTCGCGGAGGGCCATGATGTGGTCTGAAGTGCCGTTTCCCGATCTCCTGGCCAGCGGTGCTGATCCCGCGGCTCCCCGAATCGAGTTTGCCAACACGTATGCCTGAAGCTTGGCAGCATATGGTTAACGCCGACTTAACGCTGCCGACCGAAGCCTCTGATGGCCGTCAGTTTCAGGCGGGCCAATGCTTGACGATGGCCTCGAGCTTGGGGCGCTCGCGTTCCTCGGGCTTCTCCATCGGCGTGCCGATATAGATGAAGCCAGCGATTTTCTCGTTTTCCGCCAGGCCGAAGGCTTCACGCACTGTCGGGCTGTAGGCAATCCACTCGCTGATCCAGGAGGTGCCGAAGCCCAGCGCGTTAGCCGCCAAACAAAGATTGAAACAGAGCGCGCCGACCGACAGGACCTGCTCCCACTCCGGCGCGCCGGGCCGCGGCTTCACTGAGGAAATGACCGCTATGACCATGGGCGAGCGCATGAATCGCGCCCGTTCCATGTCGAGGCGGACATGCGACGGCGGCTCGCGCTCTTCCTTTTCGCACGCCTTGGCAAAGATTTCCCCAGCCGACGCACGCGCATCGCCCTCAAAAACGATGAAACGCCACGGCGAAAGCTTTTTGTGATCGGGAACGCGTGTGCCGACCGTGAGAATCCTGTTGAGTTCTTCGGCCGTTGGAGCCGGTGCGGCGAGCCGGTCGGGCTTGACCGAACGTCTTGCCGCAAGAAATTCAAAAAATGCGGTATTCATGGCTTGTTCCGTACCTTTGCGTGCCCGTCTCGCTATACGAGGCTTCGGGCTGTTACAAGCCGCCCGTTTCAGTCAGAGTCGGGATAAGGATCGTAAGCGCCAAGGTGGTGGGGGAATGATGCGGCTGAGAATATTGAGGATCGTCGCTCCGCTTATGGCGGTTGCCGTGTTTGCCGCGAGCTGCCTCGTCGCGGCAACTCTTCCGGCTCTGAGCGCCGATGCGCCAACCGCCATGCTGATCGTCGATGGATCAGGCTCGATGTGGGGCCGCCTGGCGCCGGCCAACCGGCCGAAGATCGACGTCGTGCGCGACAAGATCAGCGCGCTTCTCTCCGAGCCCTCTTCAGCGCGCGTCGGTCTCATCTCATTCGGCCATCGCCGCCGCGGTGACTGCAATGATGTCGAGATGATTGCTGGTCCCGATAGCCCGCGGGAGAGCGTTCTCGATCCGCTCGCAAAGCTCAGCCCAAGGGGACCGGGGCCAGTGACTGCTGCTTTGCGGATGGCGGCGGACGCAATTGGCACATCCCGACCGGCGCAGATTGTGATCGTGGGTGATAATGCCGACAACTGCCGCCAGGATTCCTGTGCCGCCGCTCGCGCGATCGCCAAGTCGTCACCCGGTGTCGTCATTCAGGTGATCGGCATCGGACTTTCCGCCGCCGAACGGCCGCGCATGGCGTGCATGGCCGAGGCGACGGGCGGCCGGTTCTACGACATCGCAGATTCCAATGGTCTCGATGCCGCCATCGACGAAGCCGTGAAGCTTGCCGTTCTGGCGCCATCCGACATTGCAGGTGCGCCCGCCAAATCGGCGCCCCCGAAAGCACCTCCCCCGCCAGCCGGAGCCTCGTTGCGGGCGTCAGCGGCTCTGGCAGAGGGCCGCCCGCTCATCACTGCACCATTGACATGGAAGATCTACAAAGCCGGCGGCGCAAAAGTGCTTGGGCAGGTCGTCGGCAAAGACATTTCAGCCAAGTTACCGGCCGGCGATTATGACATCGAAGCCGAGCTTGGCGGCATCAAAGCCCGGCAAACAACAAGGATTGCCGACGGCGACGCCCAAAGCATCATCCTTCCATTGAATGCAGCCCATCTCGTAGCGCGCGCCGTTGCCAGCAAGGGTGCGCCGCCGTCACCCACCGCGACCTTGAGCGTGTTGGCGAACGACCAGCCTGTCGCTTTGAAGCGCGGCGATACGCTCGATCTCTACCTGCAGCCCGCCGAGTACGGCGTGGTGGCCACCGACGGCGCGGCGCGGTCGTCACAGACCATCAACCTTGCCGCGGGCGACGACAAACTATTCGATATCGCGCTCGCGACCGGGCGCCTCAATCTGTCGGCGACAGGCGCGACCGGCGATGCCATCCCCGATGTGCTCTACACGGTCGAGACCGATGATCCGGAAAGTCCCGACGGCCGCCGCGAGGTGGCGCGTTCACGCAGCCCGCAAGCAAGCTTCGTGCTTCCCGAGGGCACCTATTATGTCGGCGCCAACTCCGGAAACGGTATCGTCAGCAAACGCGTCGCTATCGGCGCGGGACAGGCGGTCTCGGAGACGCTCGCGATCAATCTCGTGCCGGTCAAGATCACCGCCCTTGTTGCCGGCGCGCCGGCAAAGCCCGATGACAACATTTTCTATCGCGTCGACCGCATCGATGGCGACCGCGTCAGCATCGCACGCGCCATCGGCCCGGCCCTCGACCTCAATCTGTTGCCAGGGCGCTACCGGATCAGTGCATCGCTTGCAAGTGCTCACCTGACGGCCTCAAAGGAAGTGTCGTTCGACGCCGGCAAGCCTGCGAAAGCCGTGATCGATATTGCGTCAGGGCAAGTGAACTTCGTGCCGACGGCCGATGCGGTGCCAAAGTTCGGCGATATCACTTGGGAAGTTGCCGACGAAAACGGCATGTCGATTTGGCGCGCAACCGGTGCCGACGCGACCGCAATTCTGGCACCGGGCAAATATACAGTGCGGTTCGATGCCCGTAACACTCATGGACAGGCGGCGTTCGAGGTCCGAGCCGGACAGACCCAGAAGCTTGAGATTGGACCAGGATGACCGAACCGTCGCGTAGTCTGAACGCCTCCTCGCTGTGCCAGCGATTACGCGCCATCGCTGCGATCGTTTTGGCAGCAATCACGCTGTCGTTACTCACGGCAACGGGATCGTTCGCGCAGGAACCCGTTCCCGACGGCCCTGCTCCCGCTCCCTGGGGACCGGCCGGCAGCAAGCGCCAGAACACGACGACAGTGGAACGCGGCAAGTCGAAAGGCGGGGTCAAGCTCGTCGCGCTATTGACCGGAGACGGCCAGCAAATCGAGCAGGGCCTCATCTGGCGTGTTTTTCGAACGGTGCCGCGGACGACAAAGTCGAAACTCGTTCTGGAATCGCGCGAACCGAGCCCGCTGGTGAAGCTTGCACCCGGCGAATACACCGTCAATGTCGCCTTCGGACGGGCCAACCTGACGCGCAAGATCGTCATCAAGCCGGACGGCCCGCCGTTCGAGCCGTTCGTTCTGAATGCGGGCGGCCTTCGCGTCACTGCGATGGTCGCCGGCAAACCTGCCCCTCCCGGCGCCGTATCGTATTCGATCTACTCCGACGATCGCGACGAGTTCGAAGGCAACTCGGCGGTCATCACCGGCGCCAAGCCGAACCTGATCATTCGCCTCAATTCCGGCATCTACCGTATCGTCTCGATTTACGGCGACGCCAACGCCAAGGTCGAAGCAGACGTGACCGTTGAAGCAGGCAAGCTGACTGAAACAACCGTGACGCATACCGGTGGCAAAGCGACGTTCAAACTCGTCACGCGCGCCGGCGGCGAAGCAGTGCCCGACACGCGCTGGACGATCCAGACGGCGGACGGCGACAGCGTGAAAGAGAGCGTCGGCGCGTTGCCGACGCACGTGCTTGCGCCGGGGAAATATCACGTCACGGCGTCATCAGGCGGCCGCCTCTACCAGAACTCGTTCGAGATCAAGGATGGCGACAATATCAGCGTCGAAGTGCTGATGGCCAACATTGCCACCGACGACAACGCCAACCGGGTATCGAGCGGCGCCACGACGATCGCTCCGACGAACGGCGGCATGCCGATGGATTTCAGAAATCCGTAAGGACCCAGTCAGTCGGGCAGCCGTTATCGCGCATCCGCTTTTCGATCATCGCGTGCTGCGCGGCATCACCGCTCTCCAGGCTGGCCGTGCGCGCCAATTGCCATTGCTCGCACGCACCGATGAGGTCGCCGGCTTCATGCGCTGCTTCGCCAAGTGCCAGGCGCGCAGCGGCATGAGCAGAATGGGGTCCGTGCAGCGCGCCGTTGCCTGCGGCCGAGCGGAGCGCCTCCATGCGAGCATTCTGATCGCCTGCCCGGTCGTAAGCGCCGGCAAGATCGAGATAGAGACCGGCAAGTGCCGTCTTTTCGCCCTGGGCCATTGCGCTGTCGATTTTCGCTGCGATGGATTCAGGCCTTTCAAGAGGCTTCTGCGCAGGCGGGGCTTCAGGCGGAGCAATCGTATCGGGCAACGGCTGTGAGATGGCGGGGGTCGGTTCCCACATCTCGCGCGGACGCGGGGGCAAAGCACCACGGCGATGCCGTCGAGACTGCCGCCATAGAAAAATGAGCGTCAGGATGACGGCGGCCGGGATCGCGAGGACGATCAGTTCGAGCAGCGTCTGATACGTTGCAGGAACTCCCATTGCTTCTTCCCCGTCGTCTGTGCCGCTTCCCCAACGGCAAAACTATCAGCGGAACGGCGCGGAGTACATGAGACCGCCCTTGCTCCACAGGTTGTTGAGACCGCGGTCGAGTTTCAGCGATGAGCTTTGGCCGAGCGTGCGATCGAAGATCTCACCATAGTTTCCGACCTCGCCAACAACTTGATAGGCCCAGTCGCGCGGCAAGCCGAGCGGCGCGCCGAGGTCGGCATCGAGGCCCAGGAAGCGGCGGACCTCGTGCGAGGGCGAAGCCTTCATGGTGTCGACGTTGCTGCTTGAGATGTTCATTTCTTCCGCGGCGACAAGCGACATCATCACCCAGCGCACGACAGCGAACCAGCCGTCGTCGCCGATGCGCACGGCCGGGCCGTACGGTTCCTTCGTGATCAATTCCGGCAGCAGCATCTGATCGGCGCCATTGGCCAAGCGGCTTTTTTCGGACGCGAGAAGGGTCATGTCGCCGGTCAGCACCGTACAGCCGCCGCCGGAATAGGTTTTGACCAGATCCTCCCAACGATCGGACTGGATGAGTTGGTAGCGCATCTTACGGCTGCCGAAATAATCGGAGATCGCGGCCTCGTCGCTCGTTCCGGTGAGCACGCATATCGAAGCGCCTGAAAGCTCAAGAACGCTTGCGATGGAGTGATTGCGCGGAATGATGAAGCCCTGGCCGTCATAATAAAGCGTACCGACGAAGCGAGCCCCCAGTTCTGTATCGCGCGTCAGCGTCCATGACGTTGCGCCGAGAAGAACGTCGACCTCGTCGTCCTGTAGCGATTTGAAACGATCGCCGGCGTTGAGGCTCAGGAGCTTAACCGCATTACGGTCGCCGAAGATGGCCGCGGCAAGCGCGGAGCAGAATTCGACATCCATGCCGCTCCAGGCGCCGCGGGGGCTCA
>JAFECH010000067.1 GCA_018242255.1 Pseudomonadota bacterium
GGGCTTCGAGGACGCGATCTCCGCAACGTCGGTGCCATGCGGTGACTTCACAGACCCCAGCGATTGCGGCGATCTCTTTGAGACTGCGGCGTTCTCCTCGGAACCAATACAGCTTCGGCTTCTTGCCGCCTTTTGGCAGCGACCTGATTGCGATTGCATCTTCTACTGAGAGGCCGTGCTTCAGGATGCGCCGCTTCAGGCTTTCGCGGCTGACTCCGGTCTTTCGGGACAGTTCGGTCAAGGTCACGTTATGGCTGCGAAATTTGAATACACAGGTCATCGCCGCGGTTCCGCCATCATTGCTCCTTCGCGCCGTGGCAGTCGGCCTTGAGAGCGCCAAATTTCGGGATCGAGATCACGGTTGCTGGAAGCAAGAGACGACCTCAACTGGTCCGCCTTTGCTATGAAGAACCAACGGCAGCTGACGTTGGGGAAGTGAACGCCCTCGGGAACCAGCACGTGGGTGGGCCGGAGGTCGCACTCCAATCTTGGAGGGCGGCGATGGCTGAGTTGATACTCATCCTCACCGTGATCAAGCAGATACTTGGTATCGTAGCATTGATCACGGCGATCAGAAAAAACTGGCGATGAGTCAGTTATGGCAGGTGGGGAAACCCGCCTGCCTTTTTGCTCTAGGCTCTCCATTGGCGCTCCTGCCGTTGCTTACGGATCGAATGACAGGTGGTGCATAGCGACTGCCAATTCGTCCGCGACCAGAAGAGCTTCAGGTCACCCTTGTGCGGTGTCTTATGATCAACGAGGGTTGCGGTCGCGCCGCACATGACGCATCCGGGATGATCTTTTAGGTAGTCGTTGCGAGCGTTCCGCCACTTCGCGCCGTAGCCGCGCTTTCCCGCTGACGGCCGCTTCTTGTCGAAGCGCGCTTTGCGTTCACGGTCGCGTGCGATCATGTGCGGGCAGCGTTCACCGGGCTTCACGATGCAGCGGCATGACGCGATGTAGGGAACAGCTACTGACATCCTACATTGCTCCAATTTCCAGAGCGAACCGCGGCATTCACTGTTCGGTCTGATAACTGCTTTTGGGGGTGGGGAGTGCCTTTTGCGGGGACCACCGTTTTGCAATTTTTGACAGGGGTTTTATCGACCGTCGGGGCACGCGGAATTGCATCCAGATCGTGCTCAAGAGCATTCAGAACTTTTTCAACGAGGGACAAAGTGGGGTCGCCACCGGCGAACATTCGCCGCAACGCTGATCTGCCGACACCGGAACGCCGAACAAGCTCGCGCTGCGAGATACCCGCATCCTTCATCAAGCCGCCGATGATCGCTGCCCAGGCCGCCACGTCTTCACCACAGCGCCGTAATCGTTGATGGGTAGGTCACGAGCAAAGGCTTGTCGGGGTCTGATTGCTCTATATCGTCCGTGTTGATCGGCAGAATGTGCGTGACGCGCATAGGGACTTCGAGCGTCTGGCCGCTTTTCAGCGTGATATAGGTAGTCCCGTCTGGCGTATTGCACTCGCCTACTGGCCTCACCTTGCAGGCGACAATCACGCGCCCTAACTGGCCGCCGATGATAAGGCGAGACGAGACGAACGGAAGTTCAATCGTGTTGCCAGCGCGCAAGGCTTCCATATCGACGGCATAGGCGTTGTCGAAGGGACCGCTGATTGGCCTTGGCAGAGTGTCATGGGGATCGATGATCGTCACGACGCCCTCACCATAACGCAACGATTGCTAAGGGAAGCGCGTAGCTGGACGGATCACCGTCTATGTCTTCAACTGGTACCTTCTTGATCTGTGTGGCTCGCACCGGCACTCTGACCGAGCCCGTTCCGGCCGCTAATCCAAATGCCATTTCTTGCCCGCTCTTGAGCGTGAACATGAGCAAGCTCGCTTTACCGGCCTGTCCGCTGATCATAAGCTCAGTGCTGACGCACGGTAGTTCGATGGTGTCGCCCGTCGCGAGTGCCGCAAGATCAACGTTGAAGGCGTTCTCGTAAGGCGGTCCTAGTTCTTGAGGCGAATACTGCGGATACGGATCGGTTGTCACGCTGCCACCCTTTTTCGCTTGTGCTTCGGCTTGGCCTTGATGGTCTGGAACATGCCGAATGCTGACTTCAGCTTGTCATCAAGCGCTGCCCCGTCCGGCACCGCGTTTTCAGCTTCGTCAGTGCTTCCGAAAATCGCCTTCAACAGGTCGATGCGGCCTTCGTAGGCTAGCCTGATTTCAGTCGGCGTCGCGTCTAGCGTTTCGTCTGGCGTCCAGCCGAGCCAACCCGTGCCCACTTTGTACAGATTGATGAGGTGATCTTTGAAACCGACTTTCTTGTCGCCGCCGCTGGCGTTGTCCGGCTTCGTGTCAGGATCAATGCCGAGGCAGGCGACGACATATTCAGACAGCGGCTCCTGAAGTTCATTCAACGCGTCGAAGACGTACTGGGTGAAGAACTTCCGGTCGCCGCCATACGGTCTGAGAATGTCACAGTATGCTGTGAGAGAGCCGTCCTGAAGATCGGCAAGAAGCCCCGGAAAACCTCCAGGACGGCGCTCAAGGCCGAGAGCATGTCGGAGTGACGGACGAAGGCCGTACACTTCGCCGCCAAGCCTGATTGTGATGCTCTCTGCCAATCGTGTCATGGCTCGGCCTTAGGACACTGTTACCGTGATGCCGTATTCGTGTTCGTCTTCGCCGAAGCCGCCATAGACGACTTTGACCGTGAACGACGAAACGCCCGTCGCGGATGGAGTGCCGCTGATGACGCCCGTTGATGCCGCGAGGCTGAGTCCTGCGGGCAGCTGGCCGTCGGTGATCGAATACGATGGAACACCGAGACCACCTGAAGCCGAGATGGCTTCAGAGTACGCAGTACCCTGCACGCCAGCGGGCAAAGCGGCACCGGACGGGTTCCAGCTGATTGTTACATCAGCGGGGACTTCGAACAGCTGTCCGTCAATGCCGATGGTGGCATTGACCTTGACGACGTTGTTCACTTCGCCGAAGTCGCCTTCGTACGCCATGGGGACGCCGCGGAAATAGAACGTCGAAGGCGTTCCGGTTTCCGTTGGGCTGTCATTCAGAACGACGCGGATGGCGTACTTATTCCAGTTCGCCTGAACGGCTGCCTTGAGGATGTTCTGACCGGCATCGAACGGGTTGCGGGCAAGCACAACTTCGATGGAGCCGTTGTCAATGTTGCCCTTCAGGCGATGCACGAAGGCGCCTTCAATGAAGCCCTGCGTGATCTCATTGCCCTTCGCGCCCCATTTTCCGAGGTCGATCAGGCCGGTGATTTCGGTCCACTGGCTTTCATCGATCGCCTCGAACTCGTCGAGCGTGCTGATCGTGTTGCTGGCCGGGCCGATGTATAGTTTCGACTTGGCCGTTGTTTGGAGAAAACTTTCAGACATTGGAGTGTAATCCTTCCTGCCGCTTAAGCGAGCGGCGCGATTGCCGGGCCTTGCAGGACGAACGAAGCGTTCGCTGCGATGCTGGTGCCCGAATTTTTGGTGATGACGGCGCGGGCAAACTTGCGCTTGCCAATGTAGCCGACGCGATAGGATGTGCTGGCTTCAAGGGTCACCGGGAGCGTGCCGAGCAGGTCGGCAGCAGCGACGTTGGTGAAGTCGGCGTCAACGTTGGTGTCTGCCTCCTGAACGCTCAGTGTGTAGTCACCGGCACCGGCAATTGCCCCGGTGTTGACGACTAACAAGGCGCTATGGAAGTCCCGAACGTCTACAGGGCCGCCCTTCGTCGTCGCGGCATAGACGGCCGGGGCGAGTGAGGTGGCGACGCTGCTCTCATGATACGTGTCTTTGTTAGGCATTGTGCCGCCTCCCATTACGAATTGCTGATTTTCAGGAACTTGATGGCGTTGAAGTCGCCAGCGCCGCCGCCGGTCCGCTTGTAGGTGTCGAAGACGACGCGGCCCTTCTGAGTGACTTCATCGCGCGTGAGCTTGATGCCTTCACGATCAACGATGATGTAGCCCTGCTTAAAGTCGCCGAACGCAATCGGCGTATTGCCGGACGCAATGTCGGGAGCGTTCTCGTCAATCTCGACCGGGAAGCCGAGCAGGAGCGACTGTTCGCCTTCAAGTAGGTTGCCGGTCGGTGCCCACAGGAAGCGCTTGTTTGTGTCCTGAAGCTGGCGGATGCGGATCGCTGTGTTGGTATTGAAGACCCAACGAGCATTTCCGCGATACTGCTTCCGCACCGACATCATCAACGTGACGAGAGCTTTGTTCAGCTGATCGTCTGTCGGGTTCGTGGCTCCTGCGGCGATGTACTGGAACTTGCCCCATTCGCGGGTGAAGTCCTTCGCTGCATCGACAGGGTACTGCAACAAGCCCTTCGGAAAGCCGTTGCTGCCGTCGTAATTCCAAAAGTCTTCGCCTTCCGAGAGCGCGAAGTCCTGCGTGGCGTTGTTCATCAGCCAGCCAGCGATGTCCGTCGAAGCATCGGACAACATCTGCCGCGTCGCCGTCGGCGCGGCGTAATATTCGCCGACACCATAGCTGTGCTTGATCAAGCCAGGACGCGCGGTGTCCTGCGGACGGTCATCGCGCTCTACTACCTTCTGAGCACCACGTTTGCTGACATTGAAGAAAGTCTCGTAGACGTTGCCGCTGCCGATAGTGATAACTTCGGCAAGGCCGCGCATCGGGGAAATATCGACAAGCAAATTACGGATCGACGTATCGACGGTCGGCAAAACGAACCAGCCACCATCGGGGTTGTTGTCAGTCGCAGCCGCTGAACGAAGCTCAGTATCGTTGCCAGTCCGCATGTAAGTTGAGATTGCAGCGCGGACTTGCTCAGCTTGCTGATCCGCCGACTGCTGTGCAGACGGACGATTGGAACGGGTCTCGACGGCCGTCAGACGGTCGGTGATGCCGCGAAGCTCGGTCGTGATCCGATTTTCGATATTCGTGCGGAATGTCTCGGAACTCTGTCGAAGCTCGTTGACAGCGGCTGCTGCCGCTGCAACAGGGTCGTCGCCTTCTTGCCGGGTTTCAATCGGCGGCTCGGACCGGATTTCATAGTCTCGAAGCATATTACTTCCTCAGTTTGTTGAACGACTGCGAAGCCGCCTTGCAGGCGGAAACGAAATCGGTCACGGCAGTCGCGTGACCAGATGCGGATCGGGTGAATGAACGGACTTGCTCAATGCGAGCGCCGGGCATCGCAGGCATCGCGACCAAACTGATTTCAACGAGGTCGATTTGGCTGACGGTGCGAATGCCGTTGCTGTCTCGCGTGGCTTCGACGACTCTGAAACCGATGCTTAGGCCGTCGAAGGCTTTGCCCTTCAGCAGTTTGTAAGCGAGGTCGCCGTCGGGAACGTCGCGAAGAAGGCGGCCCTGTACTGCAAGGCCCTTGTCATCTTCTTCGATCTTCTCCCAAACACCGACCGGCCGGGTCGGATCATGGCTGTAGAGCATCAACGGCATTCGGCCAGCGGCCTTGAACGCCTTCAGCGACTGCTTGAACGCGCCGCGCTTGATGACATCACCGTAGCTGTCTTGCTGACCGAAGACGCTTGCATGACCTTCGAAGACGCCTTGGTCGGTCGAAGCGAGGAAACGCGCCTCAAGATCGCGAGTCTCGCGCTTGAAATTAATAACGTGGGTTTTATCGGTCATCGGTCGGTTCCTTCGAGGTGCCGAGCATCAGCGCGCTGAGGACGCCAACGGCGTGCGGCAGGACTTCGCTCAGAGGACGGTCGGTGACGTAGGTTTGGATTAGCTCGGCCGCGCGTTCTGGCGTTTCGCCGCCGCCGATCAGGCCGAGCCGGATCGTTTCTGTTAGGTCGCGGTAATGGAATTGAGCAGCGAACGTGCGCTTCGAAAGGATGCCGATGCCGACTCCGGTCGTTCGCTCTAATTCCAAGATGAGGTTCGGCGTGAGCTTCAGAGCCCGCTCTTGATCGCCAAAGAAAATGCGGAAGGTGGTGGCATCAGTTGCCATTTGCACCTCCCGCTGAGTTGGTCCCGGAAGAGGGACTGCCGTGAATGGTGACGCTGCTTGTGTTCGGGTTTTCGAACTTGTTGCCACCGTCGTATGGCGCAAGGTCTTCGCGTGCGCGGCATTCGTTCGGATTGAGTACGCGGGATGCGATCAGCTTCTGATAGGCGTCGGCACGTGCGGCAAGGTCGGCCGCAAGCAGCTGGTCAGTGTCAAAGGCGAAGTAGTGGGTGGCGAACTCGGACGGGTCCAAGAGCTTCAGGGCAAGCTCTGAGGTCCAAATCTGAAGCCAACGGGAAAGGCAGAACCGAAGGAACGCATCAGCCATCGCTGACGCATTGCCCCAAGTCGCCCTTCCCAATTCAAAAACCAGTGACGGCGGGACACCGAAGATGCGGCAGATTTCGAGTGCAGAGCGCTCCCATAGTTCCAGCGTCTGAGCATCGGTTGAAGTGAAGGCTAGCGGAACGAAGTCGCCGCCTTCTTCGAGCACAGCCGTTTTTCCGGACTCGCTGCCGCCGTGCGCGGCCTGCCACGATTGCTTGATGCGCTTCGCTGTTTCATCGCCAAGCTTGTTCGGGAACTTCAGAAGGCCGGACGGTCTGCCGCCGTTGCCGAATAAACGGCCGACGTGGCCTTCAATGGTGAGAGCCACGCCGATGGCTTCGCGGCCTTGATCAACCGGAGAGTCGCCCCTGACGCTGATCGAGCCCGGAGCCTGAATGTGGATGATGTCACGCCGGTCAACGTCGCGCGGCTTCTGCCCGGTGATGCGGTAGGTCGGTTCAAGCGTGAACGGGTCTTGATTGACCTGCACCATGCCGGGCGGCAACCGCAGAAGCTCTTGAGGCTTGCCGTTGACGCGGTTCACGAAGATGAAGCCCGCGCCGGTCAGTAAGGCATCGACCGTCACCTGCTCGATTAGTTTTGAGGCTGGCGTCCAGCCGTTCGCGAAGCGGGAGGTGAGGGGAGACGCCGGATGGTCGTTGCTGACTCGACGTTCGCCGCTGGCGTCCGTTTCGAGCAGCTCAAGGGGTAGGACAGCGGCGACGCCGCTGATCAGCGTCACGCAGGCTCTGACGACCGTCGCCCGCATGACATTACTGGGGCCGACGTAGATACCGGCAGACGTAGTGGTGCCGACGATCAGGTCATCCCAACTGGCGGGATTGGTGATCTGAGCGGCGCGGCGTTCGGATGCGCCGAAGATTTTTTGCAGGATGCCCACGAGCCACGAACCGTGTTGATTACGTGGCTGTTCAATTTGCACACACGAGTCAGCGTGTCAGCAAGAGATCGCGCGTTCGCGGCTGAGTGGTATCGCTAGCGGCCCGGGTGAAAATTCCCTCGCGCGCGCCCGCGTTCAAATTCAAGGCGAAGCCACTCGGAGAGAAGGACGAGCGAAGCGAGGACTTCTCTCGGGAGGACCGAAGGTCCGACCTCTTCACTTCATGAGCGGAGCGAATGACTGTAGCGACGCCGAGGCCGAAGGCCGAGTGCTCGCCCTCTTACGTCAGTAAGAGGTTAAACGATCTTGGAGTTATCCTCCTGGTATTATCATCCTAGTCTATTAGATCGGCGGATATCAGGACGATTATATAATCGGCTGATTTCAGGACGATCTAAGGTCGTCAGCAAAATCGGAAATTGTGGTTCCGCGTATCGGCGGAAATCAGGACGATCTTTGATCGGCTGATTTCAGGACGATAGGGTCACTTTTTATCGAAGCTGATCTCTTCCATTTCCCAATTGTTTTTGGCCTCCTTCATCGCTTCCGAGAGCTTGTCAGGGTCGAGACTTACCCAGATCAGCTTCGGCCCGTCGTGCTGAACCTTGGCCTGCATGACGTGCAGGAAGTCGCTGCAATACTTTTTCAGTTCCGGCAGGGCTGTGTTCTTGACCTGACTGAGGCTGAGACCTGACATTGTACCCCAGTCCTTTCGGCTGTTAGCAAGCCATTCCCGATTGAGTCGCTTCAGCTTGTTCTGTCGAACGCGCCATAGCCCAGCAATGCGATAGAGCAGGACACCCGCAGCCAGACTGCCGCCAGCTATCGCCCTACACTGAGCGAACTCGCCCGGCATCGCCTTGAACGCCTTCTTCTGCTTCTTCGGCTTAGGTGCCGGTTCGGTGTCGTTCGCGGGTATTACCGCAGCAGAAACGTCTAGCTTCTTGTGAAGTTTCAATTTCATTCCGACGGGCCTTAATTAGGTTGCCGCCGAATACGAATTACGCTACAAAAAAACTGCTTCATTGATGCAGCGCCGACTCGCATTCGGCACAATAAAACCGGCCATTTGCAGTGGCCGGTTTTCTTTTTATCACAATTCACAACAGCCGAATATAGCCGTTTATTCTGCAATTCATGACATGGGTTTTATTTGATCTTCTTGTAGGCGTAGCAACTTCCACGGTGCTGCGGCCTACCGATGCGCTCCCGTTTCAGGTTTAGTTCCGGTGTCAATCGGTCGAGGGCTTCGCGGATGCCGCGATGTTCGTTGTCACGGCTGAGCCGTTTCGGAGGTATGTCATAGATGCGAACGGCGAGGTCGGGCACCAAATGCCATCCGGGCTCTGTCTCGAATATCACGCGTAGCTCGCGCATGACTCGTCCAGCGCCTTTACTCATGTCCGGCCTCGATTGCTGCGTCGGCTTCAGCGTGCCGCTCTGCTACGGCCTCGACGAAGTCTGCCGCGTGCTGTCGGTACTGATCAGGCGACGTGCAGTGCGCTACAAGCTCTCGTACAAGTTCAAGAGCGTCGTCTAGGCCAAGCTCGGCACTGCCATCAACGATGACATGGCCGTCGTGCACGATGCTGTAAACGGGATCGCCCCAGCGGTCTCTCCCGGCCTGGGGAAATTCAAATCCTTGGCTCAAGGCCGCCCACTGTTGATCATCTTGGCGGGCCTTCTGCTGATCCGTCAGGCGACGAAGATCGCTGACGAGACGTTCCGATCGAGCCTTCTTG
>JAFECH010000068.1 GCA_018242255.1 Pseudomonadota bacterium
ACACATGTAGTGACAACAAGCGCACGCGTCAGCCACGACTTGGCGATCACGATCAAGTCGCTCGCCAACCCTGTTCCATTTCGCCGTTCCGACAAGGAAATCTGGCTGTTCTTCGCAACGTCGCGGCTCAGCGGCTGGGCGACTTGCGAAATCGGACTGATGCGCTCGTTCGATAACGGCGCGACGTGGGGACCGGCTGAAACGATTTATGCGACGCCATTCTTCAACATGTCTCACCTGACAAAATCGACGCCGTTTCTGTTTTCGGATGGGCGCATCGGGCTTCCCGTCTACCAGGAGATGAACCAGAAATTTCCGATCCTGCTCGTTCTCGATGCGGAAGGCCGCGTGATCGACCGCAGACGCATCGGAAAGCCCGGCAAGATCGGCTACCAGCCGATGATCGTGCCGACCGGGCCGTCGACGGCGATCGCGTTCGTGCGGCCGCTGAAGAGCCGCCGACCACGCGAAATTCTCATCAGCCGCACGACCAACGGCGGACAGACTTGGACGCAACCAGCTCCTATCAACATTCCCAATCCCGGTGGCCCGATCTCGGCGCTGCGATATGATGTGAAACATATCCTGATGGCGTTTAACGACGACCCCGACAAGGAGAGCAACATCACGCTGGCGCTTTCCGATCTGGAAGGCAAAACGTTCCGCCGCGTCGGCGTCGTCGCACGCATGGATTCGGATGAGAAAGGGCATACCGTCGCCTATCCGTTCCTGATCCAGTCGGCGCCGGGGCAATTCGACGTGATGTATTCACGCCCGTTGAAGACGATCAATCACGTGCGCGTATCGAGCGCGTGGATCGATCACGGCTTGCAGCAGGGCACGGCGCAACCATGACGCAGACAATGCACATCCTGCTGAACAGCACCAACGCGGCGCTTATCATCTTCACCGCGGCGGCGGGGCTTGCTGCCGCTTTCACAAAATCGCCGTTCGTTCGCTTCGGAGCCGGACTTGCCGTTATCGCGGCGACCCTATGCATCTTCGCCGGGCCGCGTTCGCTTTTCATGTGGACGGTCTCAGCAGTCGAGCGGCCTTCGTTTCCAGGATTTGTGCTGCTTTGCGTGCTCTCGATTTCGACGACGACCGGGCGGCGCGTTGCGACATCAGCGGAATATCGGTTCGCGACGCTCGCATTCGCGCTTGCGGGACTGGCGCTTTATCCGAGTGCCACAGGCTTTATCAACGCGGACCCATACGTCCTCGGCTACAGTGGCTACGTACTGCCGGCCGCGCTCGCAGTCGTGATCGCTTACGCGCTGTGGCGTGGTTATTTCATTTCTGCCTTTGCGCTGAACGTCGGGATCGCGGCGTTCCTGCTCGGAGCGGGGCCGAGCAGGAATCTCTGGGACTACATCATGGATCCGGTCGCCAGCATCATCGGCTGCGGAACCTGGATTGTGCTTGCGATCGGTTTCCTGACCGGGCTGACCAAACGCGCGAAGATTTTGTCGCCTACTCAGCCGAGCGCGGGAATCGGCGAGACGCCGATCAGCCATTGATGGCCGCCGAAGAGTAGTGCCGCGTAAAGCCCAACGCCGATAACGACGACGAGCACGTCGTTCAGCGCGCTAGCGGGTTGTGCCGCACCCAGCGGACCCCTCGCACCACGCTTCTTCACTGAAATCCGGTCGTAAACGGCGAACGCCAGAAACGAGCCGAAGATCAGGAGCGCCGCAAGATCGCCGTTAGCGAGAAGATGCGCGAGTGCCCAGATCTTGATGGCAACCAGCATCGGGTGGCGCGTAGCGGTGCGGATTCGCGAAGGAATGAGAGAGGCGACAAGAAGGATCATCGCGGGCAGCATGAGCGCCACCGCTATGTGGCGTGTCCAGACCGGCGGATACCACAGAATCGGGTTCTTGCCTGGGTGAAGCTGCAGCTTATGAAAACCCAGGACGATGACGATCAACCCGGCGAGCGACAGCAAAGAGAACAAAATTTTGTAGGTTGTTTCGCCGAGGCGTTCCTTCAGGCCGTCTCGCAGTTCCGGCGATGTGGGCAGCAGATGGATGCCGAGAAATAAAATCAAACCGACGATCAGCACCATCATGGCATAGGCCCTCCCCTGGAAATTGCTCGCCCCGATAGCATCATAAATGGGCCGCGGCCAGCCGCGGCTCAAGGCCCTAAAGGGTGGCTAGGGTAGATATCCTTTGTCGAGATCGTGCGCTTGGCGCGCCAACACCTTGCCGCTGGCGTTCTTGTGAACGGCGGTCCAAGCAAGGTGGGTGCCCGCTTCTTCCGAGGAGTTTGAGCGGAGTTCGACGGCGATCAAATCGCTGGCGTCGGCGTCCATCGGCGAGGCGAGCGGGAAATAGAGCTGCTCCCAGTGCGTGCGCGGGGAGAGCGGGCCGGTCGAAAAGCCGATACCCGGCACCAGTTCGACTTTCCACCAGGTCGCGAAACCATAGATCTTCGCCGGACGCGGCAGACGCCATTCAGCCTCGCCTCTTCGCTTCGATTTCGTCTCGGTCGTTAGATCGACTTCGTCCCAAACCATGGCGCTGCGGCAGCCGTCGAGGATCTCGGCCGGCTGCAGGGCGCGGACGTAGGCATTGTTCAGCGACATCGTCTGCGCGACCGACAGATCGAGATCGTGGCCAACGCGATCCCAGGCGCGCAGCTCGGTGTCGATGCGGGGCGTCACGACGGGCGCCACATATTGAATGATGTGATCGGGAATGACTGTGCCGCCCGGCTTCAAAAAGCGTTGGCGGGCGTCGGCGAGCGTCGCGATGATGTTTTCTTCGAGCGCGTAGTTGCCGAGCGTTTCCGAGACGATGATGTCGACAGCGAGCTTATCTTGAAATTCCGTCGAGTGACACGGGATCAAGTGGCAGCGTTTCGCCTTGTTGGCTTTCAGCACGGCAGCGGCAACGCCCGCGACTTCGGCGGTCTCAAATAGAAAGACTTCCTTCGCGCCGAGCTTCGACGCCATTAGCCCGAGCAGGCCCGTTCCCGCGCCGATATCGGCAACCACAGATTTGCCGGGCACAATCGCGGCCTTCAGCGCCGCGAAGAAGGCTTCGTTACGAACCTGATCAGCAATCAGTGTGCGGTGGTATTCGATGCGCATGATCAGAGCTTCAGATAAGGGCCGCGGACTTGGTACAGCATCAAGGCTGTCGCGATCGCGAGGTTGAGAGAGTCGAGTGCGCCCGCCATCGGGATTTTCACAAGCGTCGAGCAAACCGCGGCAGCACCGCCCGAGAGGCCCGGACCTTCGCTGCCCATCACGATCAGCTCACGGCCATTATATTGCGTCTGGCGGAAGTCTTCGCGGGCGTCGAGGTGCGTACCGATGACCTCGCCTAGCCAGGCTTTTGCAAGCGTGAAAAAGCTCTCGCGGTCGAGCTTCACGATCGGCACTGCGAAGATTGAGCCCATTGTGGCGCGGATCGATTCCAACGCATAAGGATCGCACGTCGTGCCTACGAGAATGATGCCGGACAGGCCGACAGCATCGGCGGTGCGGATGATCGTGCCCAGGTTGCCAGGATCGCGGATTTCTTCGAGCGCGAGCCATGTGTCGGCAGTTGTGAGCTTGGCAGGATCGGGCGGCGGCACAAAGCGCTGACGAAACACACCAAGCAATGACTGCGGGTTGTCCTTCGAGGCGAGCTTAGCCAGCACGGCCTCGGAAACTTCGAGGACTTCAGAACCCGCTTCGAGGGCGTGCTTGACCAGTCCGCGCGCGACGCCACCCGCCGCTGCGCCCGCTTGATAGACGAGCGTTTCCGGCGCGAAGCCATGATCGCGCGCGGTAACGAGCAACGAGGTCCCTTCAGCGACGAACAGGCCCGTCTCCTTACGCACCTTGCGCATCTCCAGCGCGCGGATCGCCTTGATCCGATCGTTGGTCAGACTGGTGATGATTTTTGGCGTGTTGGCGGTTGGCTTCATGGCGACATACTTGGTGTCTGGGACCAGCGCACGAACAGCGACGTCGGCACGAGCGGTCCGGCGCGCGATTGAATGGCGAGTTCGCCGCTATCGAATATGCCGCCGCGCTTCACCAGCGCTTCATGCAGCAACTGGTCGAAGGCGAGCGAGGATGCGCGGATGGCATAGATCGTCAGCACCATCGCGGCCTGATCTGGCGCGAGGAGTTTGGCGAGATCGGCGAGCAGCGACGGCAGGTTCTGGAAAAGGTCCCAGATTTCGCCGTCGGGGCCGCGT
This sequence comes from Pseudomonadota bacterium, assembly GCA_018242255.1. Taxonomy (GTDB): domain Bacteria; phylum Pseudomonadota; class Alphaproteobacteria; order Rhizobiales; family Hyphomicrobiaceae; genus Hyphomicrobium_B. The sequence continues at coordinate 4,201 of JAFECH010000068.1, forward strand.
CCAAACTTCGGCGGATCGACGAGGATCATGTGATAGGTTTTGCCGCGGCGGACGTCGCGGGCCGCGAACTTGGCAGCGTCGTCGAGCAGCCAACGGATTTTCGCGGCGCCGAGTTTAGAAGCTTCCTGGTTCTCTTTGCCCCACTGGATCGCCTTCTTGGAGGCATCGACGTGGGTCACCTCGGCACCGGCTTTCGCCGCGAGCAACGACGCGGCACCCGTATACCCAAAAAGGTTCAGGACACGCGGCGTCTCGCCTTTCACCTTGGCGAGATGCTCGAGCATCCAGCGCCAGTGCGGTTCCTGCTCGGGGAATAGACCCAGGTGCCAAAGGCCTGCGAGTTTGCAAAGCATGGTGACATTTGATGAGCCTGCCTCGCCACGAGATGATTGTTCCAGCGCAAGCCTCACCGGCCAGGCATCGGGCACGGGCTTGTCGATACGCCATTTGCCTTTTTCGTCGTCTTCGCCGGATGCGGAAAAGACGGCGTTGGCTTTGGCCCATTCGGACTTCGCGAGTTTCGGCTGCCAGAGAGCCTGTGGCTCCGGGCGATCGACGACGACTTTGCCGAAACGCTCAAGCTTGCGGCCGGCCCCGCAATCGAGCAGCGCGTAGTCGGGGAAGCCTTCGGATGTGACGAGGTGCAAATAATCGGGCGGTGACATCGGCAGCGGACTGTTTGAACGGAGAGACGGGTCCGCGCTTTAACACGACTGTCGCTTATGTCGAGAAATCAAACGTCCGGCAGATATCGGCGGAGACCGTGCCGGCCTCCGCCGCAAGCGAATTCAGGCCGCCAATCCCGCGATAACGCCCTGTGCTTCGGCGATGGATTGCGCCCGCTGGTCTGGACCTAGATTAAGGCCTTCGGCGCGAACGAACGTCACGTCGGTGATGCCGAAAAAGCCGAAAATGTTACGGAGATAGGTTTCCTGATGGTCCAGGAAGGCTACCGGCGTCTGCGGGCCGTAAAAGCCGCCACGCGACGAGGCGATAATGACGTTCTTGCCACCAGCGAGGCCTTCGGGGCCTTTCTCCGTGTAACGGAAGGTCTTACCAGCAACGGCGAGGCGATCGATCCAGGCCTTGAGCTGGCTCGGAATAGCGAAGTTGTACATCGGAGCGCCGACAACCACGATGTCGGCCGCCAAGAACTCGCTTAAAGCCGCCTGCCCGGCCGCGACATCCTGACGAACATCAGCCGTCTCTGGAGCGGCACCCTGGGCTGCCGCGAGATGCGCGCCAGACAGATGGCCTACTGGTTCAACGGCGAGATCGCGGTAGACGACCTCAATGCCGGGGTGCAGGCGCTGCTCGGCGGCGACGATCTCAGCCGAGAGCTGCCGGCTAACGGATCCCGGTCCCAAAATGCTCGAGTCGACATGCAGAAGTTTCATAGCAGGATCTCCATCCATGACGGTTGGGCGGAGACTGGAGCGGGCCATTTGACAGCCGAGCCTCAGCCAGTCACATTTTGTGACCAGCGCTAAATTGTTCACTGGCGAAAACCCCGCAAGGAGGCACTTTTTTGGAAGCCGGTATCAAACATGAAACCGAGCACTGCCGGGCGGTCTCCGACGTGCTGTCGCGGATCGGCGATAAGTGGACGGTTTACGTCGTCGGGCTGCTTGCGAATGGGCCAATGCGTTTCAATGAGATACGGCGTGCGGTAGGTAGCATCTCGCAACGGATGCTAACACTGACGCTACGCGGCCTCGAACGCGATGGCCTCGTAACAAGAACCGTCTATCCGACCATTCCGCCGCGGGTCGATTACGAGCTGACCGAGCTCGGCCGGACGCTGATCTGCATTCTCAAGCCTCTCGGCGACTGGGCTATCGAGAACCGGCAAACCGTTGAAACCGCGCGCGCTAAATTCGATGCGCAGGCGACGGGTGGTTCTCAAGCTGCCGCGGCCAAGATCGGATTGAAACGGCGGCTACCAGCGATTTGGCGCAGCGCCTAGACCTGCAGACCAAGCGGCTTGGTTGCAACACCTCGGGGAAAAGTGTGTTCCTGCCTAGATCCGTCCGCAAATCAGCGTTAGCCGACAATAGGATGGTGTGCGTTGGCGGGACGTTACCGGAGGTCTTGATGCAATTTCATCGTTCCATAGCGGCGGCCGTTTTTGCGACGGCGCTCTTGGCTGCGAGCGGTGCCAACGCCTTTGAAACGACATCTATCGGTGGCGCTCCGGGATCCGGAACAGCCAATTACCAGGATCCTGACGAACTCGGCGCGGCGCTTTCGCCTTCTACGTCATCTTCGTCGTCGCCATTCGGCAATTTCAATTTTTCGGCTGGCACCACGCCGAATAATTCCGACACCGCAACCACGAACTGGCTGAATGGGCCGGGATCGCCGGGCTTTGGCTTCTCCGGCTCGCAGAGCATGTCGGCAGAGCCGGCATCGCCTTTCAACACGCCTATCTTGCGCGAACGGAACTGAGCCGGTTTTCGGCTCGTCCTGTTAGTCCAGGTCTTCGACCGTGACGGCCTCGCCGCCGCCTTTGATGCGTTGTGACAGCGCCGCTTCGATGAACTGGTCGATATCGCCGTCCAGAACTTCATCGGGATTGGTCGACTGCGCGCCGGTGCGCAAGTCTTTCACAAGCTGATACGGCTGCAGCACGTACGAGCGGATCTGGTGGCCCCAGCCGATGTCGGTCTTTGCCGCCTGCTCGGCACTCGCCTTTTCTTCTCGCCGCTTCAATTCCATCTCGTACAGGCGCGCCTTGAGGCGCTTGAACGCAATGTCCTTGTTCTGGTGCTGCGAGCGCTGCTCCTGGGCAAAGATGACGATGCCCGACGGTTTGTGCACGAGGCGGACGGCCGATTCCGTTCGGTTGACGTGCTGGCCGCCAGCGCCGGACGAACGCGCATAGGAAACGTCAACGTCGGAGGGATTGATGTCGACGTCGATGGTGTCATCGATGACAGGATAGACGGTGACCGACGCGAAGCTCGTATGACGGCGGGCGTTCGAGTCATATGGCGATATGCGAACGAGACGATGGACGCCAGCTTCGGTCTTCAGCCAACCGTAAGCGTTCTCACCTTCGATCTCGTAGGTCGCCGACTTGATGCCCGCTTCTTCACCCGGGCTTTCGTCTATAAGCTTGACCTTGTAGCCACGCCGCTCTGCCCAGCGCACATACATGCGTGCGAGCATCGACGCCCAATCCTGGCTCTCGGTGCCGCCGGCTCCGGCGTGGACTTCGATGTAGGTGTTCATCGCGTCGGCTTCACCCGACAGCATGGCGTCGATCGAGCGACGCTGCGCTTCATGATCGATGCGTTCGAGCGCAGACTCACCCTCGCTGACACTGGCTTCGTCGTTCTCGGCTTCGCCAAGCTCAATAAGCGTCAGCGCATCTTCGTAGTCGCGCTGCAGACGTTTGAATTCGGAAACCGAGCGCTCAAGCGAATTTCGCTGACGCATGACCTTCTGCGCATTCTTCGCATCGGTCCAAAGAGAGGGGTCTTCGGCTTTCGCGTTCAGCGAGGCGAGACGGTCTTCGGCCGTCTCCCAGTCAAAGAGACCTCCTCAGGAGGGCGAATGCCTCCTCAATGCCATCCGAAAGTTTTTGCGCTTCTGCGCGCATGGTCGCCTCCGACGCCAGCTTACGCCGGCAAAGTGGGTCAATCTCAAGAAATCAGGTGCGGACGTATAGTGACGCGTGACCGTCGTGTAAACGCACGCGTTCGACGGCGCGGCAATCGGCGCGCATTGCTTACCACAGACCGTTCGGTGTCAGAGAACCGCTGTCCGGCCGACTGATCGGCGGCGCGGGTCGAGCGACACGTTCATTGACCGGCGGCGCCATCGACGAAGATGCGTCTGCGGTCATGCCGTTAACACCGATCATTGAATAAGCGTCATCGGGCTCTTCGTCGGGCTTGAAGGCTTCCATGATCGTATTTGGATCGTCGGCCGAGGCACGCAGGCCGGTCTTCAGATCGACGCGCACGAACTTGATGCCCGGCGGAACGCGGAACGGTGCGGGTGGCGTGTCGCCCAGCGCATCCTTGACGAACTCACCGAAGATCGGTGCTGCGATCGCGCCGCCTGTGTTGCCTTTGCCGAGCGGCTTGGGGATGTCGTAGCCGATGTATACACCAACGACCATCGTCGGCGTATAGCCCATGAACCAGACGTCCTTCTCTTCATTGGTCGTACCGGTCTTGCCGGCAATCGGGCGATTGAGCGCGCTCAGAACCTTGCCGGTACCGCGTTGAACGACGCCTTCCATGATATGCGTCATTTGATAAGCCGTCAGCGGATCGATCACCTGTCGGCGGCTATCGACAAGCTGTGGCTCCGGTTGATTGGCCCAGCGGTCGGCCATGCAGCCCATGCACTGGCGTTCGTCATGGCGCCAAATGGTGTGACCGTAGCGATCCTGGATGCGGTCGATCAGCGTAGCGGTCACTTCCTTGCCGCCGTTCGCCAGCATGGAATAGCCGGTCGCCATACGCAGCAGCGTGGTTTCACCGGCGCCGAGCGACATCGACAGAACCGGCAAGAGATCATCGTAGATGCCGAAGCGCTTGGCGTATTCGGTGATGATCGGCATGCCCAGATCCTGCGCGAGACGCGCCGTCATCTGGTTGCGCGAATGCTCAATGCCGAAGCGAAGCGTTTCGGGACCCGCCGTATC
>JAFECH010000069.1 GCA_018242255.1 Pseudomonadota bacterium
ATCCCCTCACCCATCCGGCAAGGGCATCGCGCGAGGCGTCGCGCGGCGCTCGGATGGGGCAGCCTCACCCGCTCGCGTCACGCGCGCGATGCGGTCAAGGCGGAAAGCAGGTCCGCACGGCATGAGAGAAACCGTGTGCGGAATATCCCGCTTCATTAAGTGGCCTGCCGGAACCCTGATCTCTGGCTGTCACGGAGCGGACCGGTTCCGAGACTAAAATTGCGAAGACACGACGCCGCGGAACCCGTCCGCTTCGTGCTTTTGAGTTGGCGCCAAACGACTCCGCTTCGCGGAGCCGGCCGTTGGCGCATGCTTGTGTCCTCGTCCATCGCAGCTTATTCCAGCGCGAACGAAGCAACATCCCCGCGCATGGCGGCCGGCTCGCGGAACGCGAGTCGCCATGCGCAATCAAAGAAAGATCCTTCATGAGCACACTCCCAGCCTGCCCAAAATGCTCCTCGCAATACACCTACGAGGACGGCAGCCTCTACGTCTGTCCGGAGTGCGCGCACGAGTGGAACCCGCAATCGACCGTCGCGGCCGATGATGACGACGTGAAGGTCTACCGCGACTCGGCGGGCAACACCTTGCAGGACGGCGATACGGTCATCGTCATCAAGGATCTGAAGCTGAAGGGCTCGAACAACGTCGTGAAGATGGGCACCAAGGTGAAGAACATCCGCCTGGTCGACAGCGATCACGACATCGACTGCAAGATCGACGGCATCGGCCCGATGAGCCTCAAGTCCGAATTCGTCAAGAAAGCATAATTCTTATCAAAATTCCTGGTAGCGAGCGTCCGGCGCCGGGCTCGACACATCGGCGGCGCCGCTGCTGCCCGAGCCTTTATCCGCGAGCTGAAGCTGCGCGAGCTGGGATTTGAGCGACGCGATGTCTTTGCCGATCTTGCCCGCGGTCTCGTCGCAGGTCGTCCGCGCCTGTTGCATCGATTTGGCGTCGATCTGCTGCTGGAGCGCGGCCTCCTTGGCTTTGCTCTGAACATCCTTCGCCGTGGCGCGCGACGCCCCACAAGATGTACACCCAACCGCCGAGATCATGCCCGCAAACCCCTCGCTGGCCATTTGACGCCTTATCTCGCGCCTACGAAGGCACGCCCGGCTTCGTTACACCCTCCGCAAAATAAAAATTGCGGGCAGCATGTCGGAGGAGAATTTTCGAGACCGTCTTAAGGAAGCGACGCTCGCGCACCAATCCCGCGGCTTCCGGCCGGCTTCGAGCGAAGTCGGAAGCCGCCAACAAAGGACTCTCGCCTATGCCCAAGAGCAAGATTTGCGTCTGGTACGACAAGGACGCCGAAGCCGCCGCCCGCTTCTACGCCGAAACGTTCCCCGACAGCGCCGTCACTGCCGTCGTCCGCGCGCCGGGCGATTATCCCTCGGGCAAGGCGGGAGACGTCATCGTCGTCGAATTCACCGTCGCGGGCCTCCCGTGCGTTGGCCTCAACGGCGGCCCGGCATTCAAGCAGAGCGAAGCGTTCTCGTTCGTGATCTCAACAGACGATCAGGAGGAAACCGACCGCTACTGGAACGCCATCGTCGGCAACGGTGGTCGGGAGAGCGCGTGCGGTTGGTGCAAGGACAAATGGGGCGTCAACTGGCAGATCACCCCGCGCGTGTTGACCGACGCACTGGCGGCAGGCGGCGACGAAGCCAAGCGCGCATTCGCAGCCATGATGACGATGCACAAGATCGACGTCGCCACCATCGAGGCGGCGCGCCGCGGCTGAATTCCTTTCCCGCGCCCGGCGGCCGGCTCGACGAAGGAGAGTCGCCAGGCGCAATCAAAGGGCAGTCGGAAGCCGCCATCAAAAAACTGCAACAAATTCCTGCAACGGGATGCGCAATTGACTCCCTTCTCACGCCGGGACAGGGTCGGCGAGAGGAGCCGTCAACACCCACATGCGCTATTCGCTGGTCATCTTCGATCTCGACGGCACCCTCGCCGACAGCTTCCCGTGGTTCATCGGCAGCCTGAACGACGTGGCCGACGCCTTCCGCCTGCGCCGCGTCGGTGAGGACGAAATCGAGCCCCTCCGCCGCGCCGACGTGCCCGAAATCCTGAAACTTCTCGGCGTCCCGCGCTGGAAGCTGCCGATGATCGCCCGCTACATGCGCAAGCTGAAATCGACGCAACTCGACACCATCTCGCTCTTCCCCGGCACGGGCGATATGCTGCGCACGCTGAAGGCGGGCGGCGTCACGCTGACACTTGTCTCATCCGACAACGAGGAGAATGCGAAGGTCGTGCTCGGCCCCGAGTACACCACCCTTTTCTCCGATTACAATTGCAGCGCCGCGCTCTTCGGCAAGGCCGGAAAATTCCGCCGCGTGATGAAACGGGCGGGAGTGGCACCCCACCAGGTGCTGGCGATCGGCGACGAAGCGCGCGACCTCAACGCCGCCCGCGCCGCCGGCATCGACTTCGCCGCCGTGAGCTGGGGCTACACCGCCCCCGACAAGCTCCGCACCCTCGCCCCCGATCTGATGTTCGAACGCATCGAAGACATCGGCGCGCACTTGCTCAGAAAATAACCGCATCGGGCGGCCAGCGCGCGGAACGCGTGTCGCCGTGCGCCAAACAAAAGAGACCGCACCCTCCCGCTCCGTGGAGCGGAGCCAGAGGGCGCTAATCAAAACTTCTTAATACTGCTTCGGACACCAAGACTCGCTCGAAGACTTGCAAGCCTCGGGGAAGGCCTTCGCCATCTTCTGAGCTTTCGCCCATTCGTCCGCATCGATGCTGTTGTTCACGTCCTCGTCCATGGCCGTGAAGGTCGGCGCCGGATCGAGCTTCAGCTTGGTCCAGTTCGCTTCCCATTCCGTGCGGCTGATCGTGCCACTTCCGTCCGTGTCGACGATCTTCATTTTCTCAGCCCACTCATCCGCCGCCGCGTACACTGAACCAGCAACGACAAATGCAGCTGTGAGGGCCGCCAATCTCTTGAGCATGTTGTTTTCTCCCAATTTTTATCGCATCCGTGATTGTCGCGCGGTGGCCTAGCCGAAGCGCCAACGGCGAAGCCTCAAGCAACACGCGGCGGATACGCACACGCAATGGCAGGACTTGCAATTCTCGATGGGAGAGTTGGCAAGACGGGAAGAGCTTCACTCAATCGAGACGCCGCGACCCGCAAAAAAAGGGCCGGACTTGTGCCCGGCCCTTCCAATGCAATTAAGATAGCGCCGTGTTACGGGCACAGCCACACCGGCCCGATGACCACGCAGCCGCGCGAACGCCAGTTCCACGGACGGCGGTGATAGCGGTGCCATCCGCGATAACGATCGTGCCGCCAGTGACGGCGATGGCGCCAGTTGTCGTGACGACGATAATGACGGTGATGCTTCCAGTTCCCGCGTCTATCTTTGACAAGCTGAATGCCGCTATGCGCCTCTCCGACGCCAGCAATTCCAGTTGAAGCCGGCGCAGCTGATACCGCTGCACCGCCGATAGCCGTTCCGAATGCCATTAAACAAATAACTGCGAGGCGCTTCATCCCGAGCTCTCTCCTTTGATTTGATTGCGGATTACGCGGCCTGACACTCACCAAACCGCTACGAAATGCACGGCAGAACAGGAATATTCGCCGCTTACATTCGGAAACGATCTCGGGGTGGCTATCCGTTGCGCGAAACCCGTGAAAATCTCAATTAAGCGGAATATTTTTTACGTCGGCGGCAGCGATTTTTCTCGTCGCACGCGGAACTTTCTTGCGCTGGCGCAAAATCATTCCCGCAAAAAATTATCCGCGGGGTCGCCGGCCGCTCGATAATGCACTCACCCGGCAGGCAAAGTTGTCGCGCTAGGCGTCGTGTGTCGCCCGATTGGCGAGGCAGGCCTTAACCCGCTCGCGCCGACGGGACACCGAAGGAGAGCCCACTTTACGCTATAAGAAAATTCAAGCGGCCTGCGCGTTCATAGAGGGGACTTCGTCAAGCGATATGACGCTGATCATCCGCCCCTCCGCGGAAATCATACCTTGAACGAGCTTCCGTGCGACTTGAGAAGCAACATCGGGTGTCGGCTGGATGCGGTCATCCTCGACGGTGAAGATTTCCGAAACTGCATCAACGAGTATCCCGATAACCTGCTCACCGATCTCCACCACGACGATCGCGTGGCGCGGCGATGGCTCAGTTGCAGCGAACCCGATCCGCGCCGCAAGATCGATGATGGGCAGCACCAATCCTCGCAGATTAATCACGCCGAGCACCGCATGCGGCGCGTGCGGAATGGGCGTTGCAGGCGACCAGCCGCGGATCTCGCGCACCTTGATGACGTCAACGCAAAATTCCTGCTCACCGAGGCGAAAGGCGAGAAACTCGCGGCTCGCCTTGCTGCCGGTTGTCCCAAATGTGCTCATGGTGCCGGCTCCCTTATTTTCTGGATCAGAACTCTTCCCACCCGCCGTCAGATCCGTTCGAGACTGCCACGCGGCGCGCTGGTTCCATCGCAGACTTTGCGACAGGCCGCGACGACGCAAGATGAGGGCGAGCCCCGTTTGCAGGCGACGCGGCCGGCTTACGGAAAGCATGCGGAACAGTACGTTCGAGTTCTCGACGAAGCGTCGGGCTTTCCCCTTTGCCAAGTTCGAATTTGGCCATCAGGCTGGCCATCTCATCGGCTTCTTTTGACAGGGCATGGACTGCAGCAGTGCTCTCTTCCACCATGGCCGCGTTCTGTTGCGTACCTTGATCCATCTGCCCAATAGCGACGTTGATCTGACCGAGCGCCGTCGATTGCTGCTCGGCGCCATCGGCGATTGTGCCGATGAGTTTGCTGATCTCATTGACCCGCGCAACAATGCGTTCCAACGCGTCACCGGTCTCGCTAACGAGTTTGGCGCCCGAGCCGACCTGCTGAGAACTGGTAGAGATAAGACCCTTGATTTCTTTCGCAGCCTCGGCGGAACGCTGCGCCAGCGCTCTGACTTCACTTGCAACCACTGCGAAACCGCGCCCTGCGTCACCTGCTCGTGCCGCCTCGACTCCGGCGTTAAGCGCCAGCAGATTGGTTTGAAATGCAATCTCGTCGATGACACCGATGATCTGCGATACTTTATGCGCGGATTCCTCAATCTGCTGCATCGCCGCGATGGCTTGGCGTACGATATCGCCACCATGCTCGGCCTCGCCGCGCGCGGTTACCATCGTGTCGTTGGCTTTCTTCGAACCCTCGGCAGCGCGCTTGACCGTAGTCGTGATCTCGTTGAGCGCTGCTGTCGTTTCCTCGAGCGAAGCCGCCTGTTGCTCTGTGCGCCGGGAAAGCTCATCGGAAGCCGCTGCGATGTCCGCAGCACCCGCTCGCACCGATTGAGCATTGCCGACGACGCCTGTCAGAACCTCCTGCAGCCTCTCGATCGATACGTTGAAATCGGTGCGAAGCTGCTCGTAATCGGCGGCAAATGGCTCGTTCAGGCGGAACACAAGATTTCCTTCCGAGAGCGCTTGCAGTCCGCTACCGAGAGACGACACGACACGTCCCTGCTGCGCAGCCTTTCTCTCCCTCTCTTCTTCCGCAACGCGCCGCTCTTCTTCAACGGCTGTAACGTCGGTCGCAAACTTGACGACCTTGAACGGTTTGCCGTTCGCATCGAGCAGAGGATTGTAGGATGCTTGAATCCAGACTTCCTTGCCGCCCTTCGCCATCCGTCGGAATTTGTCGGCTACGAACTCGCCGCGGTTCAGACGGTCCCAGAATTGGCGGTAGTCGGCGCTCTTCGCATACGTGGGATCGACAAACATGCTATGATGCTTGCCCTGAACCTCGGCGAGGCTATATCCGACCACAGAAAGGAAATTCGGATTAGCAGTGATAACAGTGCCATCGAGATTGAACTCAATGACGCCTTCTGACCGGCTGATGCCGGCCATCTTGGCTTCAAGTTCCCGGGTCGCCGCTTCAGTGGCCGTAATATCGGTAGCGAATTTGACGACTTTGAAGGGTTTGCCATCGGCGCCGTACAGGGGATTGTAAGAGGCTTGAATCCAGATCTCCCTGCCACCCTTCGCTATCCGGCAAAACTTCTCGGCGACAAATTCACCCCGATTGAGCCGGTCCCAAAACGCACGGTATTCCGGTGATCGCGCGTAGACTGGGTCGACGAGCATGCTATGAGGCTTGCCTTTAATTTCATCGAGACGATAACCGATAACCGCGAGGAAGTTTTCATTTGCAGTATCGACAGTCCCGTCGAGATTGAATTCGATAACGCCCATCGAGCGGCCGATTGCTGCCCATTTTGCCTCGAGTTCAACGGACGTGCGATTGGTCCTGCCTAGTGAAAACATTCCGCCTCCAGTGCCCCAGCTCACCACTCTCGGTATCCGCACGATCCCGAGCTTGCTGGACCACCGCGAAAATCATCAGTGCCCGAACTCTCAGTGCTCAGACAATGAGTCGTGACACTAGAATTTTGTGGTTAGCAATATCCTAACGAAATTGCCCCCGGGCTCGAACTGCGCGCCGGGGGCATATAACACCTTCGTCGAATAAAATTATCGAACGTCGATCAATAACCGTACACGCCGACGCCACCTGGGCCAACGTAAACACTGACGCCGCCAGGACCGTCGTCATAGCCGTAATATCCGTCATCGTACGAACGATAGCGTCCGCGCCAGCCATAGTCATCGTTGCCGCCGTAACGGCGGAGATGTTCGCGATCGCTGCGATTGAGATAACGTCCCTGACGCTCCTTAGCGCGCGCTCCTTCGACACCACTAATTGAATCTGCGTGCGCGATCGGCGCTGCGAACGCCAACATGGAAATCGCGCCGATCATGGCGACACACGTTCTTTTCATCGAAATCCTCCATGTCTTGGGCGCGCCAACAGCCTTTAGGCGGCGCCTCATCTATCTGCCAAGGCCAACGCACCCGCGATCAGGGCCGTTCCACGACGACCAGCGACCGAAGGCCACGGCAACCATCTGCCGACCGACTAAAGAAACGCTGTCTAGTTGCCGTTTTGCTTGGCTTTCAGACTGTTGAGATAGGCGATGATCGAGCCAATCTCGTCCGGTTCGAAGGTGAATTCGGGCATATCTGGATGACCCGACATGATCCCTTCAGCCAAGGATTCCTCAAGGTCCTCGACAGGGTAGCGATTGACAATGTCTCGAAACGGTGGCGCTTGAGCGTGCGGACTTTTTTCCGTCAACCCAAGCGCATGACACCGCGCGCAATTCTTTTGCAGGATCGCCAATCCCTTGGAAACGTCCTGCTCATCCGCGTGCAAGCTTGCGCTATTCGCCAAGACGAAGATCATGCCCAGCGCCAAGCTAAATGCGCAAAAGCCCGTGCTCCGATAAATCATCTCTGCTCACCCCAGAAATTTGCGCTTCATCAATTCATGGCCTAGCGCACCAGTGTCACAATCATATTGATTTCGAACAATGGATTTGAGGGGCGAGATGACGGCAATATCAGCGAAGATAACGCGCACTTTTGTAACAAATGTCTTCGCACTTGCGGTCATCGCATTTAGCTGCGCGGCACCGTTTTCAAAGGCTGTAGCTCAACAAATGGATGCACCACCAGACCTGAAAGATGAGCCCGGGAAAGCAGAATCCAAACTCCCCAACATTGAGAACGGAAACAACGTCGCACGCAAGCTGTGCACGTCTTGTCATTTGATCGGAGAACCGGCGAACGCTCCGGTTCCGAGCGACGTTCCGACGTTTGCCAGCATCGCCAACCGCCAGGGCCAAACGCTCGACCACCTCGCGACTTGGCTTACGCGGCCACATCCTCCGATGCCAAATCTCAATCTGACACGCATGGAGATCCGGGATCTCGCCGGATACATCATGTCGCTTCGGACAGAGAAATAAGGCGACCAGAACGATAAAGGAGAAGTCGCATGTATCAGTTGCGTCTCAGCGCGATGAGAAGCTTGGTCACGGCAGCGATACTAGCCACCGCCTCAATGCCATCGGCTGCCGACAGCCAGGAGATCGGCGACGCAAAACGGGGTTACGATTTTGCCGCCCAACACTGCGCCGAATGCCACGCAATAGACTTCGGCAATCCGAAATCACCCAACGCCGATGCGCCTTCCTTTACCAGTGTCGCCCAAACGTCCGGCATGAGCGGACGCGCGCTCGCTGTGTGGCTAGACACCACGCATCCGACGATGCCTAATTTCGTACTGCACGCCGACGACCGTGACGACGTTATCGCTTACATCATGAGCCTCAAAAATCGTCCGCCGCCAAAGTAGATGCTTGGCTGCGAACCAGAACCATTAGTGCTGCGTTTTGGAGCCCACTCGGCGCAATTCATAACCGGTCGCGCCATTCGCAAACTGTCTAGCCAGACCGCGCGACCAAATCCGCCGACGAATTAAAGTTGCGCAACCCACCCGTTAATCTCGTCGGGTGGAAATTTAACTGCGCCTAAACCACGTCGATCACGAACAGCAGTACGTTGGGGCGTTGCGGAACGATCCGGTCTATGCTTCGCCGAAAGTTGGAGTGGCCCTGATGCGTTTGCCGTTCGTCTTTCTGGTTTCCGTCCTCCTGTTTGCAGCGCCTGCCCGCGCCGAGACTTCGCTCGATGCCCTACTCGATCCGATCCGCACGAAGTATGCACTCCCCTCACTCGCGGCAGCGGTCGAAAAAAATGGAATGCTCGTAGCAGTTGGCGCGGTAGGAGTGCGCGTGGCCGGAACGACGATTCCTGTCACCGTTGACGACCGCTATCACCTCGGGTCCGACACCAAGGCCATGACCGCAACCCTCGCGGGAATGATGGTCGAAGAGGGAAAACTGCGTTGGAATTCGACCATTGGGGAGGTCCTCGGCGCCGACTTGCCC
>JAFECH010000006.1 GCA_018242255.1 Pseudomonadota bacterium
CTTGAGGCCCCGCCATGGGCGCAATTTCCTTAGTTATTCCAATTTGGGATTGGTGAGTTTGCGCGCATCCTACACAAATGCCCTTTCCGGTCCAGATGCCCGGAGGGGGCGTGTGCGCGGCCATTGGCCCGAGGGACGGCCAAATAAGGGCTGGGCCGCCCATTTGTTAGCCTGAAAGGGCCGTCCGGTAAGGCCCTCAGGCGAGAGTTTACCGCGCCGCAACCCGAACGGGGGCGTTTGCAACCTTTGGCCGTTCCGACCCTGCAATCCGGCCGTCGTCGATGGTGATGATCCGATCGGCGTATTGCAGCGTCCGGTGGTCGTGGGTGACGGCCAGAACGGCCCGCCCGGTATCCTGAGCCACAGCCGCCAGCAATTCCATGACGGCCATGCCGTTCTGGGCGTCGAGCGCCGCCGTCGGCTCGTCGGCCAGAATGACCGAGGGTGAACCGGCGAGCGCCCGGGCAATCGAAACGCGCTGCTTCTCTCCGCCCGACATTTTAGACGGCATGGCATTGATGCGGTGGCCAAGCCCGACCGCTTCGAGCGCTTCGACTGCCTGGCGGCGAGCGTCCGGCCCGTTAAGGTCGCGCAGGTCCAGCGCCAGCATGACATTCTCGACCGCCGAAAGCGTGGGAACGAGGTTGTAGGACTGAAACACGAAGCCGACGTGCTTGCGCCGCAGATTGGCGAGCTGCTCCTTGTTCATGTTCTGCGTATCCATGCCGGAGATCGACAGCTTGCCCTGCGTCGGCGACAGGATGCAGCCGAGGATCGAAAGCAGGGTGGTCTTGCCGGATCCGGAAGGTCCCATCATCAGCGTCAGCTCGCCGGTATGCAGCTGAAGGTCGACGCCCTTCAGAACCTTGTTTTCGCCTGCGCCCGCGCCCAGCACCTTCACGATGCCTTCCGCTTCGACGATGACTTTGCTGTTGTTTGGCTCGGTCATGTTAAGTCTCCCTGGAATTCGGTTAGCGGCTGAACACGACGGCCGGGTCGATACGAACGACCTTGATGATGGCGCTGATAGCGGCGAAAATGCACATTCCGATCGTTATCGCAAAAAGTTGGATTGCGAGTGGCGCGGTCATGATGATTGTGAGTTTGGTATCCTGCGCAAAATGAATGGCAGTCAGCGCCAGTCCCATGCCCAGCACATAGCCGATCAGCCCTGAAAGCACGGCTTGAATGAGAATCACCTTGACGATGTAGCCCGCACCGGCCCCCAAGGCGCGCAGAGTGGCGAACTCGTTGATATGATCTTTCGTGCTCGAATAAAGCGTCTGGGCGACAATGACAATGCCGACGATCAGGCCCAAGAGCTTACCCGCATCGAGGGCGGCGCCCGCGCCGGTCTGCTTCAACCAGTAGTCCTGGCTGCGGGTCCGGAACTCAGCCTGGGTCAAAACTTCCGTATCGGGAAGGCGAGCGGAGATTTCCTTCCGCACCGTCTCAATGTTGGCGCCGGGCAGCAGCGTGACGCGCTGGTAGCTGGCCTGATCCTGGCTGGCGCCGGACAGCTGACGGGCTTCGTCAATCGACGTGAAGACGAATGGCAGCGTGGTAAACGAACGCACGCGCTTGGTGATCGCCACGAGCTTGACCGCGGTGCCGTTGAGTTCAGCATGATCGCCGAGCTTGTCGACGCCCAGGTCATTGAAGTAGCTGCGATCGATCGCGACCGTGTTCGGAGCTTCGAGAGCTTCGCGGCTGCCGTTGATGATATTCGCGGGCAGCGCCTTTGGGCTATCGCCCGCCGTTCCGATCAGCAGGACCGTCGTTTCACCGCCGAGCGGTTTGCGCCAGCGGGCAAACGATACCAGCATGTCTTCTGAATTTTCGACACCGGGAGCCGACAGCGCCAGGTAGCGTTCGCGGCCAGCCAGAAACGAGGGATCGTCATAGCTCTTGGTGCCGAGGGGTACGACCCAGAGATCGGCCGGCGCCGCGTCGATGATCGTCGCGATCTTGTTGGCCGAACCGAGATAGATGCCGGATTGGACCGCGACCAGCACGACCGAAAACAGAATGCCGACGACGGTAACAAAGAAGCTCAAGCGATCATGAAACAGATTGCGGTACGCGAGTTTCACGACCATCGGCACGCGAAATGCGCTGGGACGCTTATCTCGCGCCGCCGCTGTGGGCTTGCGCATTACGACGGGTGCTGTTGCTGCGAGTTCCATGACCTGTTCCCTCCTTGGGCGTTGGTCGCACATTGAACGATAGCGTGGCGGTTGGCTGTCTCCCGTGGCACAGAGCTTTCAAAGCCCTCCGCCCGGTGCCGTGCTTAGTCGCAAGGGACGTCGACGAGCGCGCCGATGGTCGGCGAATAGCGTCGGCAGATGTGTGCGGTTGCTGCCGTTTCGGTATCCGCTTTTGCAGTTGGAGCCGGAGCAGCCGAAACTTCCTTCACGCTGTTCACTGAGGTTTCGGGTTTGGATGGCGCAACCGAACCTGTCGTGGTTGCCGTCGTCTTTTCGACTGTGGCAGTCGTCACGGTCTCTGTCGGTAGCCTGCCTTCAAGTTTGGCCGGTTGCACAGTCGCTGTTACCGGCGCTTTGGCAGGGGTCTCTGCGACTTCGGCAGGCGCGGGGCGCTTGGTCTTTACGATTCTGCGTGGCGCGCTCTCCTGCACTTCGCGACGAGCGGCGCGCGGCCGCTCAACGCGTCGATAATCGCGGCCGCTGTAACTCTCGTTCGAATGCGCGACGAATGATCCGAGCGGAAAGCCGAAACCGACCCGGACCGCGTCAGCGTTCGCAGCACTCGTCATCGCAGTGCCTGCCAGCAGCGTCGCTGCGAGGGCGAAGGTAATCTTTGACATGGCAGCCTCCTGGCATTGGATTTGGAAAAGCCGGTTGCGCCGGCGTTGACAGCACAATGCCCTGCTATCGTGGCTCCCGCTGTTCCGGCAGGAACACGACCAAAGAAAAGAAAATTACGTTATTTCAGATGGTTATGTTATGCCGCCAGGGGCAGGTCATCCGCACGGTGCAGCGGCCGAGCCGTCGATGCATCGAGTGCGAGCAGCATCCGCTGGGCATTGAATCCAAATCGGACATTTAACGGCCGCGCGGCGGCGTCCTGAGCCGCAAAGGCAAGCAACCGGAAGCCGCGCTCCAGAAACAGCGCTTTGAGGCGCCTGCCGGAGAACGCTTGCAGAAGCGCCCGGAAGCGAAGCGCGACGGCGAGGCGAGGTGTCCCCATGCTCTCATCATCGAACGCTGCCCAGATCGCATCTTCGATCTCGCGGATCTCGTCCTCGCGCAGACCTCTCAGCAGCGCCAATCCCTGGCCGCGTTCACGAAGCAGCTCAATGACGAATGCAAGGTCGGAGGCATCAACGACCGGTACATCGGATAAATCAAAATTGGTCCGCATGGTGATCTCTCCTGAAGTCTGATCAGATGACGCCGCCGAATGCGGTCCAGGGCGAGCCCGCCAGCACGATGATGTCGCGCGCTTTGCGTTCGCCGAGCTCGAAATGAACTTCATGCCCTTCGAGATTTTCGATGCCGTTGCGGATGTCTCCGCCCGCGAAACGGAAGCTGCGGCCATCCTCGCCGCGGATGACGCCGACGCCGATGTCGGCGCGAAATTTTTTGATCTCTCCGTACATCTGTCTCTCTCCTCGAACAGTCTTTGGGGTCGATGGAGAGACGATGCAGAAGTCCCTTGTTTTTCGCTGTTACTGAAGAAACATGATGTGAGCGGATGAAATTCTTGCGGGGCTTGTTGGGGTCAAAACAAAACGCGGCGGGGAGGCGTGCTGACCGGGACCGCATCCCCGTTCCTCACACCTCCCCGCCATCGGGGACCGGCGGCGGCTTCACCAAGGAGGAAGCGAGCCGCCGCAGGTCTTTCGAAAAAGGCCGTTACTTGAAGAAGGCGTCCGCCCGCATTCCCGGCAGCAGCGGCGGATTGCCAGAGAGATCGATCGTGACTTCGAGAACTTCGACGTCGGTCGGTCGGCGTGCACCGCGAAGCGAGAACTGCGGAGAGGTCAGGGTAGGTGCAAGCTCGGCGACGGTACCTTCGAACTCCTTGCCGGGGTAGGCGTTGCTCTTCACGGTCACCTTGGCGCCGCGCTTGATCTTCGAGACGTCGATCTCGTCAACCTCGGCCTTGAGCCGCACGACCGACATATCGCCAAGCACGGCCAGCGATTGCTCAGGCGAGGGCGACACCATCTCTCCGACCTTTGCGGACAGTTGCAGAACGGTGCCGGCAACCGGTGCGCGGATTCGGGTTTTTTCCAGCATTGCCTCGGCGACGGCGACATCCGAGCGTGCAGCCTGAAGTGCCGATTCGAGACGGTTCGGAGCCGGAATATCGGGCTTGGACTGCGCCTTGGCGTAGGCAGACCGTTCCTTCTGCAGTTTGGTCTTTGCTTTCGACAGATCGTCCCGCGCTTCCGTGACACGCGCAGCGCTGCCTGTGCCTTGACGCTCGGCCTGCAATTCGTATTCGAGCCCGAACCGCGCATTCGTCAGCGCCCGTTCGGCATCGAAAACATTGTCTTCGGCCGTGCGAAGATCATCGCGGGCTTTGTCGAGCGGTTGCGCATCGCGTTCACGCTTGCGGGACGCAGCTTCCGTCTCGGCGGCCTGCAGACGGGCGCGCGCTTCGTCGTCATCGAGGCGGATGAGAAGCTCACCTTCCTCGACTTTGTCGTTCCGCTTCACGTTGACTTCGGCGATGCGGCCGGGGAGCTGCGCGCCGATGCGAACGAACCCAGACTTCGGCTCGATGCGGCCGGGTGCGGCGGCCACCCAGTCGATCTGCGTTGCGATATCGTTGTTCGTCTTGATGACGTCGTCGCCACCCGCTTTCGCGTTGAGAAGATCGCTGTTCGTGATGGCGATGGCGCCAAACGCACCAGCGCTTACAGCGACGAGAAAGAGAAAGGTTTTAACCAGGAAGCCGCCGCGGCGCGGGCGATGGGTTTCTTCAGTGCTCATGTCGTTGTCCTCCTTAAGGGCCAACCCTCGGAGCCGCGGTGTTGCGGCTGAAGGTCATGAGCAGCAATAGTCACTGTGCGTTGGGTTCGCTGTTTCGGTCGGAACACATGCAAACGACGACGAAGAAAGACGATCTCATTGCTGATCGTTTCGGCCGCAGGCAGCAAAAAAAAAGCTCCGGTGCGTTGCCGGAGCTTCAAAACGGAGGAAGAGGTTTGTTGAGGCGGCGAGTGGCTTACTGGCACATCTCCCGCAGCGTCCAGCCGACGACGCGGCAGCTTTCAGTGCCGTTGGCGTTGATCGTGCACTTGCGGTTTGGCAAGCGCTGGTAATCGCAATAATAGTTGTTCGAATAGCCGGAAAAGCCGTGCATCGGCTTCTTGAACTGATAGTCGTGAACGAAGAATTCCTTGGCGCTGCCCGCCGCGTTCGCCGCCGAAACGCTGGCGCCGAACGTCGCTGCGAGAATTGCGAAAGCTGCTGCGACCTGGCGTGTGCTGTTGAATGCCGACATGTTGAAGTCCTCCTTGTGATGCGCCTTCGCGCTGGTGTCATTCACTGGAGGCTAAGCTAGGCGAGGGCTGTCTTCGGCGCTGTCCCGAGCGGAACAGGGGGCATGGCGGCGGGTCTTGAACCTGCCAAGTCCTGGACTACTATAAGGAAACCGCAAAAAAGCGCCCTGCATGCAAGAGGTTAAAGGTGCGAAAACTCTGGAATACAGGCGTCAACATCTTCTCGATGATGACCGCCCAAAAAAGCACGGCGCCTAGTGCCCAAGTCGAAGGCTCGGCCTACGATTTCGAATTCAAAAGCATCGACGGCGCGCCGATGAAACTGTCCGACTGGCGCGGCAAGCCGCTTCTGATCGTCAATTCAGCCTCGTTCTGCGGCTTCACCAAGCAATACGCTCAATTGCAGGAACTCTGGCGGCGGTACGAGCAGGATGGTTTAGTGGTCATCGCTGTGCCTTCGAATGATTTTGGCGAGCAGGAGCCGCACTCTGACGGTGAGATCCAGTCGTTCTGCCAGGGCGTGTTCGGCGTCACGTTCCCAATTGCGTCGAAGCATCCGGTCATCGGCCAGGAGGCGCATCCGTTTTATAAATGGGCGGCAACGGCCATGGGGCCGACAGGCGTGCCGACGTGGAATTTCCATAAGTACCTTGTCGGACGCGATGGGCAGCTCATCCGGTCATTTTCGACGAAATTGTCGCCGACCTCTCCGGAAATGGTCTCCTGGATCGAAAAGGCCCTCGCAGAGCCTGCCCCGGCTGTGGCTTAGCCGGTCGCCGCGGCAATAAAAAAGGCGCGCGATTTTCACGCGCGCCTGTTCTCAACTGAAAACCGCGTCGCGGTACGTTATTTCGCCGGACCTTTCTCGATAGGAAGGCCGTTCTCCTGGCCCCATTCGGCCCAGCTGCCGTCGTAAACAGCCGCATTGGTCTGGCCGACCACGGCGAGCGCGAGCGCCAGCATCGACGCCGTGACGCCCGATCCGCACGTCGTTACCACCGGCTTTGAGACGTCGATCCCGACGCCGGAGAAAAGCTTTTCGATCTCGGCCGGCGACTTATAGGTCCCGTCCGGGTTCAAGAGTTGCTGCGAAGGAATGTTCTTGGAGCCAGGGATATGCCCCGTCCTGAGCCCCGGCCGCGGCTCCGGTTCCTTGCCCTCGAAGCGGCCCGCAGGACGGGCATCGACGATCTGTACGCCGTTCTTTTTGAGCAGCGCCTTCATGTCTTCGAGGTCGCGCAGGATTTCCGTATTCTGCAGCGGCGAGTAATGGCGTTCCGAACGCTTGGGCGGCGGCCCGTCTTCCAACGGACGTCCCTCTGCCTTCCACTTGCGCAACCCGCCGTTGAGTACCGCCACGTCGCGATGCCCCATGGCGCGGAAGGTCCACCACACGCGCGCGGCCGAGAAAATGCCTGACGTGTCGTAGACAACGATGCGGGCACCGTCGCCGATGCCCATCTTCTTCATCCGCGACGCAAATTTCACGGTCGAGGGGAGCATATGCGGCAGCGACGATTTCTCGTCGGAGAGATCGTCGATATCGAAAAACAACGCGCCGGGAATATGCTCGGCGAGATATTCTTTCTTGGCATCACGTTTTTCGGTCGGCAGATGCCAGCTGCCATCCAGAATGATCAAATCCGGCGATGAGAGGTGATCGGCGAGCCAATCCGTCTCGACGATCCAATTCTTGGCGGTATCAGGCAAGGAATGTCCTACAGGTTCGACATGGCGTTATTTTGGGGCTGACTGCACATAGGCAAAACTTGCTGTCCTCGCAAGTTGGCCGCAGCAAAATCAGGCGGGTGGCCAATCGGCCGAGACTGATGAGTGTGATTCTAACACGGCTGTTTACGCGTTGTTTTCGGCAGGACTTTTCAGTATGACACCCGTTCCGCGGCAGTTTGTGGGTGCACCGCACACCTGCCAGGATGCAAAGAAGCGAAATCGCGATAAAAGGCGGTTCGCTGAACCGATGCGGGCGTGGCGGAACTGGTAGACGCACTGGATTTAGGTTCCAGCGGCGAAAGTCGTGGGGGTTCAAATCCCTCCGCCCGCACCACTTTGCTTGCGCGTGGCCTCCGCTCCGGCGCTGCGCGCGATTGTTTCAGA
Source organism: Pseudomonadota bacterium (assembly GCA_018242255.1). Lineage (GTDB taxonomy): Bacteria > Pseudomonadota > Alphaproteobacteria > Rhizobiales > Hyphomicrobiaceae > Hyphomicrobium_B. The sequence goes on from JAFECH010000006.1 coordinate 7,592, forward strand.
GGATTACATTACGGCTGCGCAAACTTATCCTGGGCACGCTCGGCCGCAGGCGCGAGCGCTTGCGGATTTGGCGATGCGCCTCTAAAGGAAGCCCGGTCGGCTACTACGACGCGCAAACGCGAAGGTTTTCCTTAGTTTACGCGTGATTCTCAGCGGGCCGACGCCGGCTTAGGCAGCTCAGAATTGGACGGGGAATGTCTCGAAAATGGCTCGTCGCCGGAGGCGGCATATCGGGACTTGCAGCCGCTCAGTGCCTGCAGGCAAACGGCCGTGATTATCTTTTGCTCGAACGCTGCCCGGCCGTCGGCGGTCTGACGCGCACCACCCAAGTCGAGGACTTCTGCTTCGACTACACCGGCCACTTTCTGCATCTCAGGCGCTACCCGTCACCCGCTCAGGTGCCCTACGCGCATCTGAACGATGACGATTGGGCGACAGTCGACCGCAAGTCCTACTTCTATGCCGGAGAGCGGCTCATCGAGGCCCCGATCCAGTACCATCTCGGCGAACTCCCCGATGGTCTGCGGCAGGAGTGCGAAAAATCTTACGACGAGCGGCCGAAAGCCACTGGCGACGGTACCGGCTTCCGTGACTTCATTGTCTCGGGCTTCGGCCAGGTTGTCGCTGATCGTTTTCTCATTCCGCAAAACGAAAAGACGATGGCGACGCCGCTGAGCCGCCTGTCGATTGGTGCCGTAAAACGCTTCTTTCCGCCGCCAGACGAGGCCCGCATTCGTGCCGGTTTCGCCAACACGGGCGAGCGCTTCGCCGAATACAACACCACCTTCTGGTATCCGAAACACGGCGGTATCGACGTGCTGACGCGCGGGCTCGCGCACGGTCTCACGAACGTCGCGACGACGCAGGAAATCTCGCGCATCGACCTCGATCGCCGAATCGCGACCACAAGCTCGGGTCTGTCGGTCGCATGGGAAAAAATGTTCCCGAGCATCCCTCTCAAAACGCTCTGCGAGCTAACGGGTGACCCGCAACTGACCGACGCAGCCAGAAAACTCAGCCACAGTTCGACGATCAGTTTCAATTTCGGCGTGCGCGGCAAGCTGCCAAGCGCGCTTAAGGACGCCCACTGGGTTTACGTTCCCGACCGGGACATCCCGTTCTATCGTTTCGGCTGCTATTCCAACATTTCGTCGGCGATGGCGTCGCACGGATTGAGCGCCGTCTACGTCGAGGTCGGTGTCCCCGGCGAAGAGATCGACAAAGTCGATATCGTCAGCAAGACACAGAATGACGTCATTGCGGCGCTGGAAAAACTGGTCTGGGTCAAAAGCGAGGACATCGTCTGCGCCGTCACGCACGTCATTCGCTGCGCTTACGTTCACCACACGCCTGAACGCGACCAGCTTGTGGAAGAAATTCTCGCGAGGCTGAATACGTTCGGAATTCATCCCATCGGCCGCTATGGGCTGTGGGATTATGTGGGCATGGAGGATTCGATCAGCTCGGCGCTGACGACGGTCGAGGCCCAGCTCTGAGGGAGATCAGCGTTTGAAATCTCTGATCGTAACCGCCGACGATTTCGGGATGTCCGTTCCCGTCAACGAGGCCATCGAGGCATCGCACAAGAACGGCATCCTGTCGGCAACGAGCCTGATGACGGGCGGGGAAGCCTTTGCCGACGCGGTCGATCGCGCCCGTCAGCTTCCCGATCTCGGCGTCGGGCTGCACATCCATTTGGTCGACAGCCGCCCCGTCCTGCCGCCGGAGCAGGTGCCCGATCTCGTCGGGCCTGACGGAAATTTCTCCAGTAACCCGGAAGTCTTCGGCTTCAAGTTGTTCTTCTCGCCCGAGATGCGCCGTCAGGCCGAGGCCGAGATTACCGCCCAGTTCGAGCGCTTCGAAACGACCGGTCTCGTGATGGACCACGTCAACGGTCACCATCATTTCCACATGCATCCGGTCGTAACGGATGCCATCGCGAAATTGGCGCCGAAATTCGGCTCGCCGCCGGTGCGCTTTCCCGTCGAGCCGTTCGGCCCGTCGCTGCAGGCCGGTGGCGACAAGCCGATCCGGCGTTTCTTCAATTGGGCGTTCTACGCCGGACTGACGCACCGAATGCGCAAGAAACTCGAGTCGGCCGAGTTGAAGCTTAACGATCAAGTTTTCGGCGTCACCGATTCGGGCGGCATGACCGAAGGCCGTATTCTGGCCTATCTCGACAATCTGCCCGACGGCATAACCGAGCTTTACGCTCATCCGGCCATGGGCGGAGACGGTCGGCCGCAGTCTTATCCATCCTTTGAGGAATACCAGGGCCTCATAAGTCCGGCCGTCCGCGCCAAAGTTGAGGCACTTGGGCTGCACCCTCTCACCTTCAAAGCGGCATTTGCGTCCTGAGGGGTCGAAAGCCGCCGCATTTATGCTACGCCCGTGTTGCTTGATTACGGCTAGGTCGTAGCCGCGCCAACTATGTCTTGGAGACGCCAGCCGAATGCACTTGCCGATCTTGCTTCTCAATCCCTTCATCATTGGCGGCATCGTTTTGGGTCTTGCTGCGCTGGCCTACCTGGTCTTGGCGCTTTACTTCACGTGGCGCTTCCGCGAACGCCCGGTTAAGGCCGCCGAAGGCTTCCGCCCGCCGGTGTCCGTGCTGAAGCCGGTCCACGGCGGCCAGCCGTTTCTATACGACTGCCTTCGGACCTTCTGCGATCAGGACTGGCCTCAATATGAAGTCATCTTCGGCGCCCATTCTGAGAACGACCCTGCCGTTGCTGTGGTGAAGCGCTTGATGGCGGAATTCCCGGATCGCGATCTGCGCCTCGTCGTCGATGCAAGCTTGGCCGGCCCCAATCCGCGCGCCTCGAACCTCGCCAACATCTATCGCGCGGCCCGTTATGATATTTTGCTGGTCGCCGACGCCGATCTGAAGGTCGACCGCAACTGCATCGCGTCGCTCGCTGCACCTTTCATCGATCCGAAGGTCGGCGCCGTCGCCTCGATTTACAAAGGCTTGCCTTACGGCGGTGCGGCGGCCGCCGATTTCGGCACCATGAACATCAGCGATTGGTTCGCGCCGTCCGTGCTCGTCGATGTGGGGCTTCGCGGCATCGACTTCGTCTTCGCGATGGCGAGCGTGCGGCGTGAAGCGCTCGACTCCTTCGGCGGCTTCAATCACCTCTCGAACTTCTTCCCCGACGATTTTGCGCTCGGCAATCTGGTCGCGCAGCGCGGCTACAAGGTTGAACTGTCGCCCTACTGTTGCGACACCATCGTCGCCGAGAAAAGCTTCTCCGAACTCTTCCGCCACGAAATTCTGTGGCAGCGCATGGAGCGCTTCTGCCGACCGAGCGATCACTTCATGTCGGTGATCACGTGGCCGTTGCCGCTTCTTCTTCTGCTTCTATTGCCTTGGCCCACGGTCATCGGATTGTCGATCATCGCGGCTGAAATCGTGCTGCGCATCGCACTCCACTATCAAGTCCGGCGCAGCTTTAAGATGAACACGCCGGCGCAGCCCTGGCTCGTGCCGATCCGCGAATGCGTTTGCTTCTTTGCATGGGCGTTCGGTTTGTTCGGAAATAAGGTGAAGTGGGGCAAGAACATCTTCACCTATGAAGCCTTCCGTAAGCTCATCGCCGACGGCCGTAACATCGGCGCCATCGCCGCCACGGTCGGAGAGAAGTGATGAGCGCGGAGGAGATGTCGACACAGACGGGTTCGCGGACGGCCTTGTTCGCCGCTGCGACGTGCGGTGTGCTCCTCGCCGTCGGCCTCGTCGTCTACTTCGGAATTGGCGAGATCTGGCAGGCGCTGTCGACCGCGGGCTGGAGCGGCATGTTCGCCGTCATGTGCGCCTATCTCTTTTCGCTGTGGTTCTGCGCCTGGAGCTGGCGCGTGCTGCTCGTCGAAAAATATCCGCAGAGCCGCGGCCTGATGTTCCTTTGGGCGCGCTGGATCCGCGACAGCGTCGGCAATCTGCTTGCCATCATTCCCGGCGCAGGCGAGGCCGCAGGCGCGCGCGAGCTGACAAAGCACGGGCTGCGCGTGAATGTGGCCGCCGCGACCACGATCGTCGATATGACGACCGAGATGCTGGCCCAGCTCATCTACACCTTCATGGGACTCGGTTTCCTGTTCGCCTATCACCCGGATGAGCCTGCCGCGTGGTGGGCTGCCGCTGGCTTGTGTATTGCGACCATCGCCGTAATTGGCTTTTTGATCGCGCAGAGGAACGGCTTAATCCTTTTCCTCGAACAGCTTCCGGCGAAGCTCGGTTTTACCCGCGGCTGGGAAGTCATGTCGGACACGGGCAGCATTCACAGCGCGATCCAGACCATCTATCGCGAACGCAGCGCCGTCGCGGCGTCGGTCGGCATTCATTTGCTCGGCTGGCTGGCTGGCGCCGCGGAAACTTGGCTTGCGCTCTATTTCATGGGCCACGAGCTTACCGTCGGCGATGTCCTTGCCCTCGAAAGCCTTGTCTTCGCGCTCAGAAGTGTGGCGTTTGTCGTCCCCTGGGCGGCGGGCGTCCAGGAGGGCGGTTACATCGTCATCGGCGCGCTGTTCGGTCTAGCACCTGACGTGGCGCTCGCACTATCGCTTCTTAAGCGTGCCAAGGAGATCATTGCCGGTGTTCCGGGGCTGATTGCCTGGCACATCTCGGAAGGCAGGCGCTTCTGGCAGGGGCGCCTCGCTGAATCCCGAAAGTAACGGCCAAGACTTCGTTGATCTGCGTGGCAACATCAAACCTTCATACGAACCCCGTATCGAGGTAGCCTCAGCACGAATTTGCCAGCCGGATCTGAGTCATGAAACGCCTCGCCCTCGCGGGCCTGCTTGCCCTGACAGTTGCAGTCCCTGCAGTCGAAGCCCGACGCGCGCCGCGTTGCGACGGGAATTTCCAATTTGTCAGGGGCGGCTGGGTTTCCACGCGTTACTGCCGCGCCGATCAGATTGCGCGAGTGGCACGCGAACGCGGCATCCACACGACGGCAGAGGCGTTGCTGGCCCACCCGGCGGACGCTGAAGAAGTCTGCCGCTTTGTCGGCGCCGACTATCGCGTGCATCCCGCCTGCGAAGAAATCTATACGATCTTCCAGATCGACGCAGGTCGCGACGGCCTGTCGCTGCACTTTTAGGCGTTCGACAGCAGATCGTTAAGATCGGGCGTGTTTTTTGGCGGCTGCGCATCTTTCCGCGCGCGCGAAACCCGTTAGCATGGCGTGTGACATTCCTCAGCCGCCAGAGGCCCGCTTGGAACTTTCAAAGGCCGCTCTTCTTCGCGATCTTCCCTCGGTCGATTCCGTTCTGAAAAGCGGCGTTGCCGTCGATCTTTTGCACCGCTTTGGCCGCGGTGTCGCAACCGACGCCATCCGCGCCGTGTTGGCAGAAACACGCGCCACACTCAAATCTGGAAGCACGACCTTGCCAACGACCGAGAGCCTCGTTGCGATCGCGTTTGCTCGCCTCGCTGAAGGCGAGCGCTCGACGATGCGTCCGCTATTCAATCTGACGGGAACGGTGCTGCACACGAACCTTGGTCGTGCGCTTTTGGCGGAAGCCGCCATCGACGCTGCGATTGAAGCGATGCGCGATCCAGTGGCGCTGGAATTCGACCTCGCGACCGGCAAGCGCGGAGAGCGCGACGACCATATCAGAGAGCTGCTTTGCGAGCTGACCGGCGCGGAAGATGCCACCATCGTCAATAACAATGCCGCCGCCGTGCTGCTCGCGCTCAATACGCTTGCCGGAGGTCGCGAAGCCATCGTCTCGCGCGGCGAGCTGATCGAGATCGGCGGAGCCTTTCGCATGCCGGACATCATGTCCCGCGCGGGCGCCAAACTCATCGAGGTCGGAACGACGAACCGCACGCATGCAAAGGATTATCGCGCCGCGCTCACCGACTCGACCGGCGTTATTCTGAAGGTCCACACTTCGAACTATCGCATCCTGGGCTTCACTAAAGAGGTCGCCGCCCCCGAGCTTGCGGAAATTGCTGCCGCGGCAGACGTTCCGCTGATGAATGACCTTGGATCAGGCTCATTGATCGACCTTTCGGTCTTCGGTATGCATAGCGAACCGACCGTGCGCGAAGCCGTCGCCGAAGGCGCGGGCATCGTTACGTTCTCCGGCGACAAGCTGCTAGGTGGACCTCAAGCGGGCTTCATCGTCGGCAAACGCGACCTGATTCAGGCGATTAATCGCAACCCGATGAAGCGCGCGCTACGTGTCGACAAGATCCGCCTCGCCGCCATCGAAGCCACGCTGAAACTCTATCGCGATCCCGACCGCCTGTTCGAACGCTTGCCGACGTTGCGCCTGCTCGCGCGACCGCGCGCCGATATCGAAGCCCAGGCCTTCCGGCTGCAACCCGATGTTCAATCCGCGGTCGGTTCGGATTTCGCGGTCGAACTTTGCGAATGCAAGAGCCAGATAGGCTCTGGCGCATTGCCACTCGATACCGTCGAAAGTGCCGGGCTCGCCATTCGCTCGAAAAGCGGCGGCGCCGCCCTTGAACGTCTTGCGTCGGCGCTGCGCGCTCTGTCGCGGCCTGTGATCGGCCGCATCGAAGATGGCGCACTCGTTCTCGATGTCCGATGCTTGACCGACGAAGCTGCGTTTCTATCTGTGCTTGGACATCTCAATCGCCCCGCTTGATGTAAGCCGGGCCAACCGCAGCCGGCAGGCAACAACATGATCATCGGCACTGCCGGACACATCGACCACGGCAAGACGGCGCTCGTCAAAGCGCTGACCGGCGTCGATGGCGATCGCCTGAAAGAAGAAAAGGCACGTGGCATCACCATCGACCTGGGCTTTGCGTACATGCCGGTCGCGGATGGTCGTATCATCGGTTTCATCGACGTTCCGGGCCACGAACGCTTCGTGCATACGATGTTCGCCGGTGCGAGCGGCATCGACCTGGCACTCCTTGTCGTTGCGGCCGACGACGGCGTCAAACCGCAAACGCTCGAACACTTGGCCATCCTCGATCTCCTCGGGATCGGGAATGGGCTGATCGTCATCACCAAAGCCGATCTGGCGAGTGCCGATCGCTTGGCTGACGTCACGGCAGAAATCAAAGCCGCCGTTGCCGGAACGGTGCTCGAAGGCGCGGATGTTTTGCCGGTGTCAGCAGCAACCGGGCAGGGCGTCGACGCATTGCGCAGCCGGCTGATCGCGGCGGCAAACGAAACGCCCGCTCGCTCGTCGGAGGGCGCGTTCCGCCTCGCGGTCGATCGCGTCTTCACGCTGTCCGGCATCGGCGTGGTCGTTACCGGCACCGTACTTTCGGGCTTCGTCGGCGTTGGCGCGCAAGTGCAAATCAGTCCATCGGGCTTGTCCGCGCGCGTGCGTTCGATCCATGCTCAGAACACGCCGGCGGAAATCGGCTGGGCCGGCGATCGCTGTGCGCTCAATCTTGCCGGTCTGGGCGTTACGAAGGAGTCAATCCGCCGCGGCGACGTCGTTCTCAATCCGGCATTGCACGCGCCAACCGACCGTATCGACGCGGTTCTGCACGTCCTCCCATCGGAAGAGAAAGCAGTCAGCCAGTGGTTCCCGGTTCGATTGCATCACGCGTCGGCTGAGGTCGGCGCGCGCATCGTTCTTCTCGATGACAAGTCCGTGCAACCCGGTGCAACGGCCGACGTGCAACTCGTGCTTGATGCGCCGATCGCCGCCGCCGTGGCCGACCGCTTTGTCATTCGCGATGTCTCGGCGCAGCGCACGATCGGCGGCGGCAAGTTCATCGATCTGAGGGCGCCCGCCCGCAAACGGCGAACACCGGAGAGACGGGCTCAGCGTGCCGCGCTCGCCATCGACGATATTAAGGCAGCGTTTGCCGCCCTGCTCGACGCGCCGCCGTTCACCGCCGACCTTTCGACCTTCGCGCGAGATCATGCGCTCTCAGTGGCGCAGGCTGATCGCATTGCTTCCGAACTCGATCTCGTCGTCATCGATGCCGAAGGCGCGCGCGCGGCGATCTCGCCAGATCGATGGCAATCGTTTGTCGCGGCTCTGATTGAGCGCGTCACGCAGTTTCACGCCAACAACCCCGACCTCCAGGGCATTGGCCGAGAGCAACTGCGTCTGATGCTTGAGCCGCGACTGAGTACGCCCGTGTTCGCGGCGGCACTCTACAAAATCGCCGACAAAGGCGAAATCGCGCTCGATGGCGCCTTCGTTCGTCTCGCTGCCCATCAAGTGCGCTTGACGCCGGCCGATGAGGACACTTGGAAAATCATCGCGCGTCAGCTTGGCGGTAACGAGCGGTTTCGTCCGCCCCGTGTGCGTGACATCGCCAATTCGATCAAAAGCCCCGAGCGCGACGTCCGCCGCTTGATGAAGCTCGCAAGCCGCCTCGGGAGGGCCGATGAAATCGCGCACGACCATTTTTTCCTGCGGCCGACGGTCCGCGAGATGGTCGCGGTCGCTGCCGACGTGCAAGCGAAAGCCGAGACCGGCTGGTTCAACGCTGCCGAGTTGCGCGACCGTCTCGATAACGGCCGCAAAGTCGCGATTCAAATTCTCGAATTCTTCGACCGCAATGGTGTGACGCTCCGCAAGGGCGATCAGCGCCGAATGAATCAACACCGGCTGGACTTGTTCGGAAGCATCGTGCATGCGTCCGCGACGGCCGATGGAGGAGAATCGTCCCCGGTGGGGCGTTCGGACTTCAAATCCGAGTGGGGCAGCGAGCCTGCCCTTGGTGGGTTCGACTCCCATTCTCCTCCGCCATCTCTCGCGAAGAAGCGGCCGTCCTGACGGCGGCGGGTTTCAGCGGATGACAATCTGCGGTGCGCCGCTCGCGACCGAACCAATGATACGAGCCATCGGATATCCCGCGCGTTCGATTTCGCTGCGAATGCTCTCAGCCCTGTCCGCAGCGCACGCGACGAGAAGTCCGCCGGACGTCTGTGGGTCCGTCAGCAGCGCTTGCTGCCATTTCGGACACTCGCTCGGCAAAAGGACCTCATGACCGTAGCTCGTCCAGTTGCGTCCCGATGCACCGGTGATGAAGCCGCTTTGGGCCAGCGCTTCGGCGTGTGAAAGAAACGGCAGCTTGTCGAATGCGATCTCGATGCTGACGCCGCTTCCGCGCGCGATTTCGAGCGCGTGTCCAAGAATGCCGAATCCGGTCACATCCGTGATGGCGTGAACGTCGTCATTCTCGCCGAGCGTCTGACCTACGCGATTGAGCAGCGTCGTTGAGGCCATGAACTCCGCGTAGGCATCGTCCGGCAATTCGCGCTTCTTGAAAGCGGCTGAGTAAATGCCGACGCCGATGCCTTTTGTCAGGATTAGCGCATCGTCCGGCTTCGCACCAGCATTACGGCGAACGTTCTGTGGCTTCGCGAGACCGATGATGGCGAGCCCGTAGATCGGTTCCGGCGCGTCGATTGAATGACCACCTGCTACGGGAATGCCGGCTTCCGCGCAAACGGACGCGCCGCCCGCCAGAATCTCGCGCACGTCTTCAACGGCGAGTTTCCCAAGCGGCATGCCAAGGATAGCCAGTGCCATGATCGGGCGGCCGCCCATCGCGTACACGTCCGAAATCGCGTTGGCGGCAGCAATGCGGCCGAAGTCGCGCGGATCATCCACCATCGGCATGAAGAAGTCTGTCGTCGCAATGATGCATTGGTCGTCGTCGATCTGCCAGACCGCAGCATCGTCGCCGGTTTCGGTGCCGACGAGAAGTTGCGCGAAAGGGCCCGCCGCGGGCTGCTTGGCGAGAAGCTCTTGCAGGACCGACGGCGCAAGTTTGCAACCGCAGCCGCCGCCATGCGCGAGATCGGTCAAGCGTTGTGTAGGGCCAGACATAGTTCCTGCTGTGTTACGGAGCGGATTATGTGTCCGATATAGGCAGGCGCGCCTGCAATCGCCATGGCGATTTTTTCAGAACGAATGGTTTTGTAGAAAACCGGGTGGCGGAGCGGTGCTGCTAACCTTCGTTTGTCGGCGCCGAGCCTTAGCCGGCGAGAAGCAATGGATTGGGCGCATGCCGCGCCCAGCCGGCTTCCGAGACCATGATGTCGAGCCCAAGAGACGCGAGATCGTCGGCGTAGGGATCGACCTTCGTGTCTTTCACTTGGTAGAGCATCTTCGCATACGTGTGGCAGTCGTCGCACGTCTCAGCCTGCACGGCTGCCGAGCCGCCTTGGATGCCCTTGAGCAACAACGCGCCCGAACTTTCGCAGGTGATGCACACCGCACGCACGTGGTTCCAGGCCGTCGAGCACAGCGAGCAATAGAGATACCGCGTGCCAGGCGTCGGTCCCGATGCGGTGATCAACCCCGACGCCGGTGTCGAGCCGCAGCAGGGGCAGAGCCCGCGCTGCGGCAGCAGGCGTAAGCTAGAGGCGTCGAGGCTCGCGGCAAGTCGTGTAAAGTAGACTTGCAACGCGGCTGCAACGTAAAGCGCCTCGCCGACGGCGCCAGCGCTCAGAGAGCCACGCAAGAAGTTATCCGCCGCGTCCTCGATGGCGTCGACTGACCAACCTCTCATCGCGGAAATGATCGCCGACGCCGGCGCTGGAATGTCCTGGCCGTCAAGTTCATCGAACAGCACCGCCAGCCCATCACGCCAGGCCGCGTTTCGATGATGCCCATCCGCCGCGAACGGGGGCATACGTGCCGCCACCGATTGCTCGATAAGCGACGGGTCGATGCGAGGCATCGGCGGCAATGTCGTTGCGGCTTTGTCCTGCGCGTCCGAAAGAAGCGCCATGAAGCCTAGCCACTTCGCCATGGGGTGGCCGTTCGCAAGCGCTCTGAGGCGGCTGGCGGTCGCAGAAAAACGTGTTGTCAGATCGGGCAGCAGCAATGGCTCGGGCGTACTAACGCCGCCAAGCGGACTGCCGACCCATTTGCCAGTTGGTGGCGTGCCGCCCTGCTTCACGCGAACTCCTTACTTGTTCAATCGTCCGTTCGAGTTCGGCCGCGGACCTGTCGAGCCAGTCGTCGCGAGTGACCGGAACCATTTCCGATGATGCCGCCACGCCCAGCCCGGCGTTACCCAGCCTTGCGTCATGGCCCGCATCGAACCGCGCACCCAGATCGCAGCGTAGACATGCACGATCCAGATGATGATCGCGGCAATGGCAGCTAACGAATGGATAAGCAAGGCCGCCCGCTGCGTCGGGATCGACGTATAGGTGCCGAAGTAATATTCCCAAATGACGATGCCGGTGAAGAACAGCACCGGCACGAGAAGCGTCATCGACCAGAACACGAATTTCTGCCCGGCATTAAAGCGCGCCACTTCCGGAACGCCTTCCTCTTTATTCTCCAGAACTTTGTCGATGGCTTTCATCCAGGCGACGTCGTCGCGGGTCCAGAGATTGTCGCGCCAGAACTGGATGATGAGCCCGGTATAGCTGACCAGCAGCACGCAGCCGATCCACGGATGCACGGCGCGTGTCCACTGACCACCGCCGAACAGGTTCGAGAGCCAGTACAGCAGCGGATCGAACATAGACAGGCCCGACAGCATCAAAAGAATGAAACAGGCGGCCGTCAGCCAGTGATTGAGGCGCGTGATCGTGCTGTTGCGTGTGAGTGTTCCATACGGGCGGCTCATGTGGGATGCTCCGTTCGCTGCGAACGTCCTCTGGCTTCCGGAAAGCCGTTGGCTTCCAGAACCTCTTCCGCTTCCTGTTCGTCTTCAGGCTGCACCACGTTCGGACCTGCGATGACCCAGTGGAGGAAACCCGAGACCGCTGCGGCGGCGATGCCGACAAGCGCAACCGGCTTGATAAGACCTTTCCAAAATTCGACCGTCGAACTGATCTTGGGATTTTCCGGCAGGTCGGCATAAAGCCCTGGCTTATCGGCGTGATGCAGGACGTACATTACGTGCGTGCCTTGAACGCCCGGCGGATCATAGAGGCCGGCGTTTTCAAAACCGCGCGATTTCAGTTCGACGATGCGCTCACCCGCCCAGTCCGTCATGTCCGCTTTGGAGCCGAACATGATTGCGCCGGTCGGGCACGCCTTCACGCAGGCAGGCTCCAGCCCGACCGCCACGCGATCGGAACACAAAGTGCACTTGTACGACTTGTGATCGACCGGGCTTATGCGCGGAATGTCGAACGGGCAGCCTTTCACGCAATAACCGCAGCCGATGCAGTTTTCGCTGATGAAATCGACGATGCCGTTCGCGTATTGAACGATCGCGCCAGGAGCAGGGCAGGCCTTGAGACAGCCCGGATCCTCGCAGTGCATGCAGCCATCCTTGCGGATGAGCCATTCGAGGTTGCCATCCGGATTTTCGTATTCCGTGAACTTCATCACGGTCCACGTTTTCGGATCGAGGTCGAGCGGGTTGTCGTACGTCCCGTGGAACTCGCCGACTGGATCGCGGAGATTGTTCCACTCCATGCACGCCGCTTGGCAAGCCTTGCAGCCGATGCAACGCGTGACGTCGATCAGCTTCGCGACCTGGTCTTCCCAGCTTCGCGCATCGGGCGGTATCATCGTCGTCGCGGAGCGGCGGATGTAGTCTTGCGATTGAAGATCAGACATCGGCTTCTCCGTCAGACCAAAGGTCCGCTGACACTTTCGACATTCACAAGGAACGCCTTGAACTCAGGCGTCTGAGTGTTGGCGTCGCCGACCGACGGCGTCAGCGTGTTGGCGCCGTAGCCCTTTTTTGCCTGTCCGGTGAATCCCCAATGCAGTGGCACCCCGATAACGTGCGTCGGCTTGCCATCGACCATCAGCGGCTTGATCCGCTTGGTGACATAGGCTTTGCAAACGATGAAACCGCGCTTTGAGGCCACGCGCACCCAGCCATTCTGCGCAATGCCTTTTTCCTTCGCGAGCGCTTCGCCGATCTCGATGAACTCCTGCGGCTGTAGGATCGAGTTGATGCGCGCGTGCTTGGTCCAGAAATGGAAGTGCTCCGTGAGCCGGTACGTCGTCGCCACATAGGGAAACTCTGCCGGCGTACCGAAATCCGCTCGATCATCCGGGAACACGCGCACCGCGGGGTTCGACTGAACCTTCGGATGCAGCACGTTGATCGCGGGAGATTCGAGCGGCTCGTAATGCTCCGGGAATGGCCCCTCGACCATCATCTGGCGAGCGAACAACCGGCCGACGCCTTCCGCATTCATGATGAAGGGACCAACCGAATCCGATGGCTTCACCGTCGGGCCGTAGTCTGGCACGTCGACGCCGACCCACTTCGACCCGTTCCACTGAATGATCGGCTTGGCTGGGTTCCAAGGGTTGCCTGCCGGGTCCGCACTGGCGCGATTGTAGAGGATGCGCCGGTTGGCAGGCCATGCCCACGCCCAGTTCGGCGCGATGCCCGCTTCGCGCGGATCCGACGCGTCGCGCCGTGCCATCTGGTTGCCCTGCTCGGTCCAACAGCCCGAGAAGATCCAGCAGCCCGACTCCGTCGTGCCGTCGTCTCGCAGTTGGCCGAAGCCATCGAGCAGTTCGCCGGCTTTCTTTACGACGGCACCGGATTCATCCTTGAGCTCGACGAGCGCGCGGCCGTTCATGTCCTTCGCCAGCTCATTCGGGTTCGGCTCGACAGGATTGGTGTAGTCCCACGTCAGGTTCAGGATCGGATCGGGAAAAGCGCCGCCTTCTTTGCGATAAAGCTCGCGCATGCGGTGGAAGATGCCGGACATGATCCAGATGTCGGGCTTTGCTTTTCCCGGCGGCTCCGCCGCTTTCCAGTGCCACTGCAGCCAGCGCGCCGAGTTGACCAAGGAGCCTTCCTCTTCCGCAAAGCAGGTCGTCGGCAGTTGGAAGACTTCCGTCTGGATCTCGGCGGAATCGGCCGGGTTCTGCGGTCCGAAGTTCTCCCAGAAGCGCGACGTCTCCGTATCGAGCGGATCCATCGTCACGAGGAACTTGAGCTTCGAAAGACCGCGCCGGATCTTGCCGCGATCGGGGAAGGCCTGTTGCGGATTGAAGCCTTGGCAGATGTAGCCGTTCATCTGCCCTTGGTTCATCATCTCGAAGGCTTTGATGATGTCATACAGCGGAATGTCGAGCTTCGGCAGCCAGTCGTAAGCCCAGTTGTTCTCCGGCGTGGCGGCCTTGCCGAACATAGATTTCTGGAAGCTGACGAAGAACTTCCTGTAGTTCGACCAGTAGCTCGTTTGCCCCGGTCGCAGCGGTTTATAAAGCCGCGTCTTCATGTAGTCGTCGAACGTGACCTCGTGATCGGCCGCAAGCGTCATGTAGCCCGGCATGAGGTTCGACAAAAGCCCGACGTCGGTCAGTCCCTGAATGTTCGAGTGACCGCGCAATGCGTTCATGCCGCCGCCCGCGACGCCGATGTTGCCGAGCAAAAGCTGCACCATCGCCATCGTGCGGATGTTCTGCGAGCCGATCGAGTGCTGCGTCCAGCCGAGCGCGAACAGGCTCGTCATCGCTTTATCCGGCGCTGCCGTCTCTGCGATCATCTCGCAGATGTGCAGGAACTTGTCCTGCGGCGTGCCGCATATGCGCGACACCATCTCCGGTGTGTAGCGCGCGACGTGCGTCTTCAGCAGGTTCATGACGCAACGTGGGTGCTGCCACGTATCGTCGACCTTCGCGAAGCCTTGATCGTCGAGTTCGTAATCCCAGCTCGATTTGTCGTACTGGCCTTTTTCGGAGTCGTAGCCGCTGAACAGGCCGTCTTCGAACGCATAACCCTCTTTGATGATCAGACCGGCGTTCGTATAGGCGCGCACGTACTCGTGCAGGATCTTATCCTTTTCGAGCAGATACCGGATCACGCCCGATAGGAAAGCAATGTCGGTGCCAGGACGGATCGGTGCATAATAGTCCGCGACCGACGCCGTACGCGTGAATCGCGGATCGACGACGACGAGCTTCGCCGCGTTTTCTATTTTTGCTTCGATGACCCACTTGAAGCCGCACGGATGCGCTTCAGCGGCGTTTCCGCCCATAACGATGACCAAATCGGCATTCTTGATATCCTGCCAAGTATTGGTCATTGCACCGCGACCGAATGTTGGAGCCAGACTGGCCACCGTCGGTCCGTGTCAGACACGTGCTTGGTTATCGAAGACCAGCATTCCGAATGAACGGGCAACCTTCCACGTCAGATAAGACGTTTCGGTCGATGAAGCCGAAGCCGCCAGCATGCCGGTCGAGATCCAGCGATTGACGGTGGTGCCCTCGGCATTCTTGGCGATGAAATTCTTGTCGCGGTCGTCCTTCATGAGACGCGCGATGCGATCGAGCGCCCAATCCCAGGAGACTTCCTCGAATTCGGTGCCGCCGGGCTTGCGGTACTTCGGCACTTGCAGGCGCGTTGGCGCGTGGACGATGTCCAGCAGTGCCGAACCCTTTGGGCAGAGCGTGCCCCGGTTCACCGGATGGTCCGGATCGCCTTCGATGTGAATGATGTCGGAGCGGGCATTCTTGGCACCGTCACCGAGCGTGTAAATCAGGATGCCGCAAGCCACAGAACAGTAGGTGCAGGTGTTCCGTGTTTCCTTCGCATGGGTGAGCTTGAAGGGGCGAACGTTTTCCGCCACTGCCTCACCGCAACTGCCAAACCCAAGGGCACCCAAGCTCGATGTCGCGAGCGTCGCGCCGGTGAGCTTGATGAAGCCTCTGCGACTGAGATCCATTTTGGCCGCTCCATCTTCCGCGCCTGCAACTTGTAACAGTTCCAGGCGGAGGCCGTAACCCCTACTGAACAGGCTGCGCAGAATTCGCCGCAGTTTTTCAAAGCCTTATCTATAGCGCCATGGAAATAATCGTGCGTTTTTGATAGACAGCGCCGCTAATGCCATCCGTTGCGGTCACTTCGGCGGCGAGCCTGTGTTTGACGGCCGTGCGACAGCATATTGCCAATCTCCCAGAAAGGCTGTTTAAGCCTCCGCATAGGCTTCCAGGCGCGTGGTGCTGGCATTCCCGATGGGGCATGGCCAAGGATTCGTGGCTTGCGGTGGTTTAAAAACGTAGCAATTTCAAAGCAATATCTCTGGGGGCTCACTTCTGTCCGCACGAGTGTTGCGGCAGCCGGTGGCGTTTGGCGCTTTGTGAACCCGCGGGCGGCTTCCTAAATAGTCGGTCGGCGAGGTCGGGTGCCGCGCTTTGACCTCGAATTCAGGACACGGACAATGCAAGTCACGGAAACGGCACGAGAAGGATTGAAGCGGACGCTCCAGGTGGTCGTCGGTCAGGCGGAGCTGAGCGAGCGCTTCGCGTCCCGCCTCGACGAAATCAAGGACCGCGTGGAGATCAAAGGTTTCCGCCGCGGCAAAGTTCCGGTCGCGCACATCAAGAAGCTGTACGGCAAGTCGCTGATGCAGGAAGTGATGGAGCAGACGCTCAACGAAACGAGCGCGCAGGCCATCAAGGACCGAAATGAGCGTCCGGCACAGCAGCCGAAGGTCGAGCTTGTCGACTTCAACGAAGAGACGTTCGAGAAAATCGCGAGCGGGAAGGGTGACCTCGCCTACAACATGTCGTTCGAAGTTCTGCCGCCTATTCCGTTGGCTGACCTGTCGACGCTGAAGCTCGAAAAGCTCGTTGCCGACGTTGATGACGAAGCCCTCGACAAGGCGCTTGCGAACCTCGCCGAGCGCAACACGGCTTACGACATCGAAGAGGGCCGCGCCGCCTCGGAAGGCGATCTCGTGACGCTCGACTTCGTCGGCAAGATCGATGGCGAAGCATTCGAAGGCGGGTCGGCCGAAGGTCAGAGCCTTGTCATCGGCAAGAAGCAGTTCATCCCGGGCTTCGAAGAAGGCGTGACGGGCATGAAAGCGGGCGACGAGAAGGTCGTGACCGCAACGTTCCCGGCTGAATATCCGGTTGCTGCTCTCGCGGGCAAGACCGCTGAGTTCGACGTCAAGGTCAAGGGCGTTTCGAAGTCCCGCACCCCGGCCGTCGACGAAGATTTCGCCAAAGGCGTCGGCGCCGAAAGCCTTGAGCAGCTCCGCGGTTTCATCTCTGAGCAGATCAAGCGCGAGTATGATCAGGCGTCTCGGCAGAAGCTGAAGCGCGAACTTCTCGACGCGCTCGACGCCGCTCACACGTTCGAGCTGCCACCCTCTCTTGTTGATTTCGAATTCAACAATATATGGACTCAACTCGAGAACAATCTCAAAGCCACGAACAAGACGTTCGCCGACGAAGGCAAAACCGAAGATGAGGCTCGTGCCGAGTATCGGAAAATCGCCGAACGCCGGGTACGCCTTGGCCTCGTGATCGGCGAGATCGGCGAGAAGAACAATCTGCAGGTCTCCCAGGACGAATTGCGCCGGGCGCTGGTCGAACAGGCGCGCCGCTATCCGGGCCAGGAGAAGCAGGTGTACGAATATTACGAGAAGACGCCTGGCGCACTTGCCGAGCTGCGCGCACCCATCTTCGAGGATAAGGTCATCGACTTCGTCATCGACGAGTCCAAGCCGACCGAGAAGAAAGTGACGCGCGACGAGCTTCTGAAGGCGGTCCAAGAGGCGACCGAAGAACAGTGAGCCGCGTCGCGGCTCCTGCAATCCAAGACGCCCCTGAATGCGTGCGAGTCAGGTGGGCGAGGCCGAGGGGGTCTGCCCGCCGAAATGAGGAAAGACGAAGGCGATGCGCGATCCGATCAATACTTTGACCAACACCTTCTGGCCTATGGTCGTCGAGCAGACGACGCGCGGCGAGCGCGGCTACGACCTGCCGTCGCGACTTCTGAAGGAACGCATCATCTTCGTGACCGGCCCGGTCGAAGATCACATGGCCGCGTCGATCTGCATGCAGCTTCTGTTCCTGGAGTCCGAGAACCCGAAGAAAGAGATCTCGATGTACATCAACTCGCCGGGCGGTGTCGTCACGGCGGGGATGGCGATCTATGACACGATGCAGTTTGTGAAGCCGGCGGTTGCCACGCTGTGCATTGGCCAAGCGGCATCAATGGGTTCGTTGCTGCTTTGTGCCGGTGCGAAGGGTTTGCGCTACGCGCTCCCGAACGCTCGCGTCATGGTTCACCAGCCGTCGGGCGGATTCTCGGGCCAGGCCTCCGACATCGAGCGCCACGCCGAGGACATCATCAAGATGAAGCGGCGTCTGAACGAGACCTATGTGAAGCACACAGGTCAGACCTACGAGACGGTTGATAGGACGCTGGACCGCGACTACTTCATGACGGCTGATCAAGCCCGCGATTTCGGCCTGATCGACAAAGTCCTCGAAAGCCGCGACGAAGTCGAAGGCACCGTCTTCGAAGCCGGCAAAGCTGCCGACTGACGCGGTGATTGCTGGTGCAACTCGACCGTGTTCGGTCGGAACAAGACAGGAGCGGGCGGCAATTCGCCCTCTCATGAGAACAAACGCTGCACATCAGCGTATGAGTTTAGGTAAATGCTCGCATTGAACCGCCGGTGTTGCCAGCTCGTTTATCAACTGTGGCAATAGCGCCGCTTGCGAGCTGTGGCCGGGTACGCTCCATTAATCCAATCTTGATCTGCTGAACGATAGCGTGCTCAGATTGGCTATGGAGTTCACGTCGCCGCAGAATCGGCTCAGCGCCGAGCGTGAAAAGCGGGCCAAAGCAAGAACATCGGGTTGGTGGGTCTTGCACGGAAGGTGAGAACAAATGGCTCAAGAGAAGAACACTCTCTACTGCTCTTTCTGCGGCAAGAGCCAGCATGAGGTCCGCAAACTGATTGCTGGCCCGACGGTATTCATCTGCGATGAATGCGTCGAACTTTGCATGGACATCATCCGCGAGGAGAACAAGAACACCCTCGTCAAATCCCGCGACGGCGTGCCCACGCCGCAGGAGATTTGCGGCGTGTTGGATAGTTACGTGATCGGCCAGTACCATGCCAAGCGCGTTCTCTCCGTCGCCGTCCACAACCATTACAAGCGCCTGAACCACGCTTCGAAGAACAACGATGTGGAACTGGCGAAGTCGAACATCCTGCTCGTCGGTCCGACCGGCTCGGGCAAGACGCTGCTTGCGCAGACGCTGGCGCGTATCCTGGATGTTCCCTTCACGATGGCAGACGCCACGACGTTGACCGAAGCTGGCTATGTCGGCGAAGACGTCGAGAACATCATCCTGAAGCTGCTGCAGGCCGCCGATTATAACGTCGAGCGGGCACAGCGCGGCATCGTCTACATCGACGAGGTCGACAAGATCAGCCGTAAGTCTGACAACCCGTCGATCACGCGGGACGTGTCGGGCGAAGGCGTGCAGCAGGCACTCCTGAAGATCATGGAAGGCACTGTTGCGTCGGTTCCTCCCCAGGGCGGCCGCAAGCATCCGCAGCAGGAATTCCTGCAGGTCGACACGACGAACATCCTCTTCATCTGCGGCGGCGCATTTGCTGGCCTGGAGAAGATTATCTCGCGTCGTGGCAAAGGCTCCTCGATCGGCTTCCAGGCCCGCGTCAGCGGTCCGGACGAACGCCGCACAGGCGAGATCCTGCGTAATGTCGAGCCGGAAGATTTGCTGAAGTTCGGCCTGATCCCGGAATTCATCGGCCGTCTGCCGGTGATCGCGACGCTGGAAGACCTCGACGAGTCGGCGCTCGTTCAGATCCTGACCGAACCGAAGAACGCGATCGTCAAGCAGTACCAGCGCTTGTTCGAGATGGAAGACGTCAAGCTGACGATCACGCTCGATGCCCTGAAGGCGATTTCGCGCAAAGCGATCGAGCGCAAGACTGGTGCTCGCGGCTTGCGGTCCATCATGGAGGGCATCCTGCTCGACACGATGTACGACCTGCCGACGCTCAAGGGTGTCGAAGAGGTCGTGATCGGACCGGAAATCGTCGAAGGCTCCGCAAAGCCACTGCGGATCTATACGGAACGAGCGGAAGAAAAAGGCTCCACAGCTTGAGCCTTCGCGACAATTAACACTTCCCCCGGGGCGGTGCCCCGGGACTTGTTTGCGGGACGCCGGTCCCCATTTGTTCGGAGGGAGTGGCACCAAGCAACCAGCCGCGTATTTCTCCGATAACCGGTGTCTAGGGCTTGGGTCTCACCCCGCGCTCGCGCTCACGAGCATGCAGAACCGTTGCCACAAAAAGGGGCGGGATGCGTGGCTCCTAAAGTGGAACGGGTGTGGAATGTACCGCTAGGATGTGACAGACCTTCGGTGCACGGCGAATAGGTAGTGAAATGAGCGAAGACAAAAAGACCAAGGAAAAGGCCGTCGGAAAAGAGCTGTTCCCGGTTCTTCCGCTCCGAGACATCGTCGTTTTTCCCTATATGGTCGTCCCCCTCTTTGTCGGACGCGAGAAGTCGATCGCGGCACTTGAAGAGGTCATGCGCGCTGACAAGCAAATTCTGCTCGCCGCGCAAAAGAACGCCAGCGATGACGATCCGGCACCCGACGCCATTTACGAGATCGGAACGCTCGCATCGGTTCTGCAGCTGTTGAAGCTTCCCGACGGGACGGTGAAAGTCCTCGTCGAAGGTAACGCGCGCGCCAAGATCACGCGCTACACGTCGAACGCCAACTATTTCGAGGCTGAGGTCGAGCGCGTCGCTGAAGTTCCCGGCGCGAAGGACGAACTCGAAGCGCTGGCGCGTTCTGTCGTGACCCAGTTCGAAAGCTATGTGAAGCTCAACAAGAAGGTCTCGCCCGAGGTCTTGAGCAACGTTGGCCAGATCGAGGATTACGCCAAGCTCGCCGACACGATCGCGTCTCACCTCGCGGTGAAAATCTCCGACAAGCAGGACGTGCTCGAAACCGCCAGCATCTCCGAGCGGCTTGAGCGCGTCTACACGCTGATGGAAAGCGAGATCTCGGTTCTCCAGGTCGAGCGTAAGATCCGTTCGCGCGTCAAGCGCCAGATGGAGAAGACGCAGCGCGAGTACTATCTGAATGAGCAGATGAAGGCCATTCAGAAGGAACTGGGCGATTCGGACGAGCGCGACGACATCGCCGAGTTCGAAGAAAAGATTGAGAACACCAAGCTGTCGAAGGAAGCCAAGGACAAGGCGCTTGCTGAGCTGAAGAAGCTCAAGCAGATGTCGCCGATGTCGGCTGAAGCGACGGTGGTGCGCAACTATCTCGACTGGCTGCTGTCGATCCCGTGGGGGATCAAGGGCAAGGTCAAGAAGGATATCGCAGAGGCCCAGCTGGTTCTCGACCAAGAGCATTATGGCCTCGAGAAGGTCAAGGAACGCATCCTTGAGTACCTCGCCGTGCAGGCGCGGACGAACAAGCTCAAGGGGCCGATCCTGTGCCTCGTCGGTCCTCCGGGCGTCGGCAAGACGTCTCTGGGCAAGTCGATCGCCAACGCGACCGGCCGTGAGTTCGTGCGCATGTCGTTGGGCGGCGTCCGCGACGAAGCGGAAATCCGCGGCCATCGTCGGACCTACATCGGCTCGATGCCGGGCAAAGTCATTCAGTCCATGAAGAAGGCGAAGCGGACGAACCCGCTCTTCCTCTTGGACGAGATCGACAAGATGGGTCAGGACTTCCGCGGCGACCCTGCGGCAGCTCTGCTCGAAGTGCTCGATCCCGAACAGAACCAGTCCTTCAACGATCACTATCTTGAGGTCGACTACGATCTCTCGAACGTGATGTTCGTGACGACGGCCAACACGCTGAACATCCCGCCGGCCCTGATGGACCGCATGGAGATCATTCGGCTTGCCGGCTACACGGAGGACGAGAAGCTTGAGATCGCCAAGCGCCACTTGATCCCTGAGCAGTATGGAGCTCATGGCCTCGAGCAGGGCGAGTGGACGGTCGAAGACGATGCGCTGAAGGAAGTCATTCGCCGCTACACGCGCGAAGCTGGTGTGCGTTCGCTCGAGCGCGAAATCGCCAAGCTAGCTCGTAAGGCCGTGAAGGAAATCCTGACGTCGTCGAAAACCTCGATCGTCGTCACGGCTGAGAACGTTCACGACTTCCTCGGCGTGCCGAAGTACCGCTTCGGTGAAGCCGAGCTTGAGGATCAGGTCGGTATCGTCACCGGCTTGGCCTGGACGGAAGTCGGCGGCGAGCTGCTCACGGTTGAAGGCGTTATGATGCCCGGCAAGGGCAGGATGACCGTCACCGGCAACCTGCGCGACGTGATGAAGGAATCGATCCAGGCCGCGAACGCCTACGTGCGCTCGCACTCGGTTGATTTCGGCATCCATCCGTCGCTGTTCGAGAAGCGTGACATCCACGTCCACGTGCCGGAAGGCGCGACGCCGAAGGATGGACCTTCTGCGGGCATCGCCATGACGACGGCGATCATCTCGGTTCTGACTGGCATCCCCGTCCGCAAGGACGTCGCGATGACGGGCGAGATCACGCTCCGTGGTCGCGTGCTGCCGATTGGCGGACTGAAAGAGAAACTGCTCGCGGCACTTCGCGGCGGCATCAAGACGGTCATCATTCCCGAAGAGAACCGCAAGGATCTCGCGGAAATACCGTCGGAAGTGCAGACCAAGATGGAGATCATCCCGGTCTCGCGCCTCGATGAAGTTCTGAAGGTCGCGCTCGTCCGTGTGCCCGAGCCCATCACTTGGGACGAAGCTGCGGAAGCTGAGGCTTTGGAAGCTAAAGAAGCGGCAAAAGGCGGTGCGCGTATTACCGCACACTGACTTTCGACGAATTAGCGTAAATTTACGTTAAACGATGCCCCTGTGCGGTTGCCGCGCAGGGGCATTTTGTTGTGGGCGTAATGAGCATTAGGATGCGCTTTTGTCCGGAAATACGGGCGTTTTCCGCTTGACGACCGGGGCGATTGAGCGCTTCTAGCCCTTCATGCGCGGCCCGCTACTCCCCGATCTGGCCGCCTCGGGCTTCGAGCCCATGCGCCGACGCCCACCCTCCCACATTAGAGGAAAGACGAGATGAGCAAGAAAGATTTGATTGATGCCGTTGCCCGAGATTGCGAGCTGACGAAGGAGAAGGCGAGTGGCGTTGTTGATGCCGTTCTCGCCCACATTCGTGCCGCGATGAAGGACGGCCATGAAGTGCGCATCCCGGATTTCGGTACGTTCAAGGTCGCTGCCCGTAAGGCGCGCGAAGGCCGCAATCCGGCGACCGGCAAAACGATCCAAATTCCGGCTTCACGCGTGCCGAAGTTCACGCCGGCCAAAGGCCTGAAAGACGCGCTGAACATCAACTAAGCCGCGTTACACTTTTCCACGCGCGCTGCGAGAGCGGCGCGCGTGTTTGTTTTGACAGCCTATTGCAGACAGACTAGCAAAGGCGCGTCGGGCGGTTAGCTCAGTGGTAGAGCGCCTCGTTTACACCGAGGATGTCGGGAGTTCGACCCTCTCACCGCCCACCATGACGTTCGTTCCAGGCGACAGGCCTTTGAAACGTCGGCGTTACACATCGCCAATCCCCACGAGAAAAAACTTCCCACGGACAAGGCGTCCGTAAACCTCGCCGTAAACGCGCCGCTGCCGAGGGTACGCCTTGCTGACGTCGCATATTTATCGTACGTTAGTTCAGTAATACCGAACTTTAGAAGGAAGAAACGCAATGGCTCTATCTTTGTACGACATCGCCATCCCGACCTTTCAGAAGCAGCTCTCGGCGCTTGAAGCGTTCCTCGACAAGGCTGCCGCGCAGGCCGAGGCAAAGAAGATCGACTTCGCGGTTTATCTCGGCTCGCGTCTCTATCCCGATATGTTCAACTTGACGCGCCAGGTCCAACTCGCGACCGACTTCGCGAAGGCCGCGCCGGCGCGCCTCGCCGGAACCGAGGTGCCGAGCTTTCCCGACGTCGAGACGACACTGCCGGAACTCAAGGCGCGCATCGCAAAGATCCAGGCGCTTCTGGCCGCTTATAAGCCCGAGCAATTCGAAGGCTCGGATACGCGCGAGTTGACGCTCAAGGTTGGCGGTCAGGAAGCCACCATGACGGGGCGCGAATACCTGCTCCACGTCGCGTTCCCGAACTTCTATTTCCACTGCACCACCACCTACGACATCCTGCGCCACAACGGCATCGAGATCGGCAAGCGCGATTTCGTCGGCCGAACTTGAGCAAATGGCGCAGTCGGCGAAAATCAGATCACGCCTTGTCGTCATCACGGGAGGACCTGGTTCCGGCAAAAGTTCGCTGGCGGCGGCCTTGGCCGACGCCGGCATCCGAACCATGCCGGAGGCTGGGCGGGGTATCATTCGTGATCAAGTGGCGATCGGTGGCATGGCACTCCCCTGGGCGGATCGAAAGGCGTTTGCCGATCTCATGTTGAGTTGGGATCTGCGTTCCTATCGCGAAGCCCAGGCTGCCGCCGAATTGGGAACTGTTTTCTTCGACCGTGGGATCCCGGACGTCATTGGCTATCTGCAACTTTCTGGCCTGTCGGTACCGCCGCACGCGCAACGCGCTGCCGAAATGTTTCGCTATAGCGATTGCGTCTTTATAGCGCCGCCATGGCCCGAAATTTTCGCCCAAGATTCCGAACGCAAGCAGACGGTTGAGGAGGCGGAAGCTACCTACCACACCATGGCAGAGGTTTATGCGGGATTGGGCTATGAATTGGTCACCTTGCCGCGCCTGCCGCTTGCCGAGCGTATGGCCTTTGTCCTGTCCACTTGCGCCTGAGTTTCAATCGGTTGGCGGCGTCTTGAATACTGCCAAATTCTGTAAACCGGCCGCTTGACTTGGACGGCGCGAACACGTATCTCGACCGCTCGCATCGATGCTCCGAGCATCTGGATTGCGGGAGTAGCTCAGTTGGTTAGAGCGCCGCCCTGTCACGGCGGAGGCCGCGGGTTCAAGTCCCGTCTCTCGCGCCATTTTATCAGCACCTCAACCGGTTTTCTGATGATGGCTTCGCCGGTGGCCGGCTTATAGCCACCGCCATGCAAATTGCCGCTCCCCAGCCGATTGATGGCGCCTCAGGCGGAACTAGGCGTTTCTTTTGCCAGCGCCACGAGCACCGGCCTCAGTTCGGCGGCCGACGACAGCGGGCGGTCGAACCATAGCCTGGCAACGCGATCGCCTGAGGCGAGATCCAGCCCCTCAGGGTCGAGCGTCGAAAGTTTCCAGCTGCCCGGTTCTTCGCCGATCTTCGCCGCATACCGCTCGATCGCAGCGAGATGATCGGCATTCATATGCGAGACGGCGCCGTCTTCCATGTCGGCCAACGCCTCGACGCCGTTGAGGGACGTCGCAAGATCGGCAGCCTTCATCGCGTAGGCCTTGCCGAAGCCGCCATTCAGCGATGCGCGCGCCGTCTCAAAACGCCAGAACGAAAAATCCGGAAAGTCGACGTAAAGCGCCGCCTTGGGATTCCGCCTGAGATAGCGGCTTCGACAAAGCGTCAGTTCGGCGCCCTCAGGAATTTGCGTCGCGGTGCCGATCAGCGTCATGCGCGGATGGGCGAGCGGGTCGCCCTTGCCGGGCTCGCCGACAAGCAATGAGCATTTCCCGTCTGCCATCAAGTTGGTGCAATGAGACGAGAGCCTGGAAATGAGAAAAATCGGCGCGCCATCCATTGCGGTGGCGAGGCTGACGCGGCTCACTGACGGCGATCCGTCGAGAGGATCAAGCGTTCCGAGCGCGCCGTAGCGGGCGCTGCGGACGAGCGTCTTGCCGAGCCGAATGGCAGTAGCGTCGACGGGCTGCAGGACGTCGAGTTTCTTCTCTTCCATGGTCGATGTTCCTTGTGTCGGCGGGCACCCGCCCTGGCGCAGGCCCGACCTATGTGTCACCGCGACCGAAACTACACAAATGAGCGATGATCAGCTACAGGGGGCGCCTTACGTGGCAGGCGCACCGCACGATCGGAGACCTTGAACTGCATGCATCCCGTCCAAGTCTTCGAACTCATTTTTACGATGCTCCTCGCCATCCTAGCGCTCCATTGGGTCGCGTTGCGTCTGAAGCTGCCGCCCGCCGTAGCACTTTTAATCGGTGGCGGCGCAATGGCGTTCATTCCGGGGCTCCCGGTCTTCGAGCTTGATCCCGAACTTGTGCTCGTGCTGTTTCTGCCGCCATTGCTGATGGACGGCGCTTATTTCACGGCTCACGCTGAATTCCGCAGGCACATCGCCGGCGTTCTTTCTCTTGCCATCGGCGCGGTGATCTTCACGACGCTCGTTGTCGGCGTCGTGACACACTGGCTGTTGCCGAACCTGCCGTGGGCCGCCTGTTTCGCGCTTGGCGCCATCGTGTCGCCGCCGGACGCCGTCTCGGCGCGTGCCGTTCTGCAAACGGTAAAGCTTCCGCGAACGCTCTCGACGCTGCTCGAAGGCGAAAGCCTTTTGAATGACGCCACCGGTCTCGTGCTTTTCCGTTTTGCCGTAGCGGCCGTTCTGACGGGCACGTTCTCAATCGAAGCCGCCGCAGGGCAGTTTTTCATTCTGGCGCTTGGTGGCGTCGCGGTCGGTGCGATCATGGGCGGCGTTTGGATGTTTCTGCTGCGGCGTCTTGGCGACGACTATCTGACCATCGCTGGGTCCATTCTGCTGTGCTGGGCTGCCTACCTTGCAGCCGAAGCCGTGCATGTGTCGGGCGTCATCGCAACCGTCACCGCCGGGCTTCTGTTCGGTTGGTTTCAGCACACCGTGTTTTCAGCCACGGTCCGCTTGCGTGCCAGCGCGTTCTGGCAGGTGATGGATTTCATCTTCGAAGCCTTCATTTTCATTTTGATCGGACTATCGCTGCGCGGCGTTCTCGATCGGGTCGGCGGCATTGACGTCGTCGTCGCGCAAATGGCCGTCCCGGTCTTGATCATCGTTCTGGCTATGACGGTCGCGAGGTTCGTGTGGATCTTCGGCAGTGATGCAGCGCTTTCGATGCTGCGAAGCCTGGGCGTTAGGCGCGCCCGGCCGCTCGGCGCACCAGCCGCAACCGTGCTCGGATGGGCAGGTATGCGTGGTGTCGTCACGCTCGCCGTCGCGCTGACGCTGCCCGATACCGTGCCGGGCCGCGACTTCATGCTGGTGACGGCGTTTGCCGTGATCCTGGTTACGGTGCTCTTGCAGGGGACGACGCTCGGCGCTCTCATCCGCATACTCGGGCTCAAGGAGGATGAGGTACCGCGCACGCGGCTATCCGCATCACAAGCGGAAGAGGCGATGATCGTGGCTCAGAAGAGAGCCGTGGAAAAGCTGGCGTACGATGGCGACGGCAATCTTGTTCACCCGCAGTTACTCGAAAGATATACGTGGCGCGCGGCGGCAGCGGCGATGTACACGGGCAACGAAAGCGCGCACAAAGATCGCGTCAACGCGCACTTCGACGTCATCCTGGCGGCTGTCGCAGCCGGGCGTCGCGAGCTGATGCAGCTGCATCGTGCTGGCGACATCGACGACGAAACATTGCATTCGCTCGAGCGCGATCTCGATATCGAGGAAATCGCAGCCTTGGACAGCCGCGTTTAAACCTGCGGCTCGGACCCGAAAGATGTGTGCCGCCGCCAGTTTTGATGGACGGCGGCACGCAATCGTCAAGCGGCTTATTTCACTTCGACATGGGCGATTGTCTGCCCGTTTCGCCGCCACTCGATCCGTTACTCGGGGATGCCGGCGATGATTGCGCCGTAGACATGCCGAGCGAATTGAACCTGGCTTTCTGTTCGTCCGAGAGAGACGCGTAGAAGCCATCGACAGCCGGCTGAAGTTCGTTGGTGGCCTGCAATAGCGCATCGACGCGTTTCTCGACCGCATCCAGGCGCCCGCCAACGGTCGTCGGCATGGTCGAGATGCAACCGCTCTTGGAGATGTCTGCCGCCTTCGTCGATGCAGTCTTCAGAGCATCGAGCTTGGCGCGCTGGTCATCGTTTAAGGTGATCGAACGTTCGATCTGCTCCGCAGGCAGATCGGCAAACGCCGGTCCGCGGTTTTCGCACAGCTTCGCAACATCGACGCCCGCGGCCTTATTGGCCGACTTGCCTTTGGGTTGCGATGCCAGAAGAACCTTATCGAAGCGCCGCTGCTGGTCGTCGCTCAGCTCGCTATAGAGCTTATCAAGCGACGGACGAACTTCGCCGATCGCGGTTTTCATGGCGCTGAGCCGTTGGGTCACGGCCTCGAGCTTGGCCGGAGGCGTAAGCGGCGCCTCGGCTGGACAGGCCTGCTTCATGATGTCGGCGCCTTTGGCCAGCGCCGTGTCGAAGTCCCTCAGCGCAGCCCGTTGGTCCTCTGTCGTAGGCGCGATCGCTTTCTGGATGCGCGCGACCGGCAACTGCGCGACACCGGGAGCCAGGCTGCCGCAAGCGTCCTGCTGCTGCGGCTCGGGAACGGCTGCCGTCGCGACACTGGTCGAACGCCGGTGCCGCCTATTCACGCCGTAGATATCTCCGTAGTCGTATCCGCCGCCGTAGGTGAAGTAGCCCGGTTCTCCGCCCGGCCAGAATAGGCTCGATAAAATCCAGTCTGAGTCGTAACCCCAGAACGGATCGTAATAGTCATATGGCCAGAGCGCGAACGAGAAGACATCGCCGTATGCGTATGGCCAGAACACGGGGCCATACCATCCATAACCCCATCCCCGATGCCAGCGGCCGTAGCGGCCATAGGCATAACGGTTATGCCAAAACCCGTTGCGGGCGAAATGGTGGCCGTAACCGTGACGCCCGAAGGCGTGTGTCATCCTGCCCGTCGCAGCCAGCGCGCGCCCGTGGCTCGCGAAGTGCCTGTTGCCGCGAAAGTGCCTGTCTGCGAAGCCGTGGTTTCCGACGCCACGATGTCCATGTGCGAAATGCGATCCGCGGAAATGATTGCCCCGCCCAAAGCCTCTATGGCCAAAATGGCGGCCTCCGAAGTGTCGCCCGCCGAAGTGTTTGCCGCCAAAGTGTCTGCCACCAAAATGGCGCCCCCCGAAGTGACGTCCTCCAAAGTGCCTGCCACCGAAGCCTCCGAAGTGACGCCCGCCGAAGTGGCCTCCTCCGAAGTGTCTGCCGCCAAAGCCTCCGAAGTGGCGTCCTCCGAAGTGGCCTCCTCCGAAATGTCCGCCGCCAAAATGTCCGCCACCGAAATGCCCACCGCCGAAGTGGCCTCCATGACCGCTGCGCGCATCAGCTTGGCTGGATAACATCATTGATCCCATCGCCAGCAACGAGGCGCTTGCGACGACGGCAAACACACGCACGATGCGAAACATACTACCGGCTCCATTTGCCCGCGGAGGGAATGATCGAAATAAAGATCGCCAACTTCGACGATGCTTGAACACCACCCGTTGCAATACGTTCCCGGGGCTCACCGGCATATCGGCCATTCCGTAATCGTACGGAGGCTGCGCTGCATCGCATCACAGCCTCGCTAAATTGCGGGGGGCGCTCTTAGTCCGCATGGAAATACTTTTTACTGACTGATCCTTTGGCATCGCATCTGCGCGGCCAAACGAAGACGGCAGATTGCCGACGTCGGATGTCTCCTAGACCGAATGGCTAGTCCGAGATTCCAGCGCAAGGTCGATAATCTTAGCGCTCCATTAATGTGCAATATTGATCTTCGTTCGAGCGGGTAACGGGCTCGGTGTTATCTCAATGCGTGTTCTCAAAATCGTTTTCGCCGGATTGATTGCGTCCCTGGTTGCGACGGCAGCATGGGCCGGTGACGCGCAGCCGCAAGTGCAGCGCGTCATCCAAAATCTCTTCCTGAGCGAATACGGAACTGTTGCTCCTCCGGCCGCATTCGTCCGGTTCTGCACTGAGACGCCAAGCGAATGCGTTCCACGCATAGCGGGACCGGGCTTTAAGCAATCGGCCAAGCGGCTCGAGCAGCTTGATGAGGTCAACCGCCGGATCAACCGCGCAATCACGCCGATGACCGACATCGAGCATTACGGCATCGAGGATTATTGGACCATCCCGAAGGACGGCAAAGGCGATTGCGAGGATTACGCACTGCTCAAGCGCCATATCCTCATTTCTCTAGGGTGGCCGACAAGCGATCTGCTGATGACGGTCGTACGTATCGAAAACGGAGAAGGGCATGCGGTTTTGACCGCGAGAACCAAATTCGGCGACCTTGTTCTCGATAACCGCACAGACGACCTGAAGCCTTGGTACCAAACTGGGTACAGCTACAAAATGATTCAGTCGTCCAATGATCCTAAGATCTGGCGCGATCTCGATCCCGACGACGACGTGATGCCCACTCCGATTGCAGTGCCGCAACTGCTGTATGATCTCACGCACCTGCGGTAGGCATCAGCAGGTTTGTAGCCGGCTCACGACGAGCGCATCCATTTCCCGGGATACGGCGGCCAAGCCAATTGCGAGCTTCCTCGTGGGCGCATAGAAGATAATCACGCAGCTCACCTGACCGCAGGCCCGCCTTTGATCGTCCGCCCGAAAGCCTCCTTCTTCGACATCCTTTTCGCCGTCCGCGGATCTATCGCCGGCCGTGTCGCATGGCGCTGCCTCTTTATTACGATGCTGGCCTGCATCGTTGTCGTCACCGGCGACTTTCATCTGGAGTCGATGTCTCATCTGGGCACGGCACCGTTCGGCCTGATCGGCATCGCCATTTCGATCTTCATGAGCTTCAGGAATAGCGCCGCCTACGACCGCTGGTGGGAAGGGCGTAAGCAGTGGGGAGAGCTTCTCGTTCAGGTCCGGTCTTTGATCCGCGAGTTGTCCGACCTCGACGCCGAAGCTAAGCGCCGCGTCTTCATGCCTTTGATCGCATTCGCCAATGCACTCTCGGCGCGCCTTCAAGGCGGGGACGAACTGGCCGCGGCCCGCGCGTGGGACGCGACGGCATCTCCCGGACCAAACGTGACGGACGTTATTC
>JAFECH010000070.1 GCA_018242255.1 Pseudomonadota bacterium
TCACCATTTGAAATCTTCAGCGTCCCGCCTTTAAAGTCGACGGACTTCACATTCGCGCCAACCCACGCGCGCGGTCCCGTTGCCACCGCCCGCGGCCACAGCGCTTTGAGCGTGTTGAGAGGCATCGGCGAGACATGGAACTCCGCCGACATGCTTTGACCCTGGGGCCCGGCCTGCACCTTCGCCTTGACCGTCGCCTCACCACCGCCCCCTGCGAGCCGAAACTCGCTCAGATCGACGTAACCGCGACGCGGAACGATCGTGCCGGTCGCCGTCCACTTATCGATCGTGACCGGAGGTACATTGAACTCGGGCGCTTCAAAGACGCCATTCTTGCCGTCGAGATTGAAACGCCACGCTGGCGGGTCGGAGCCCTGAGCGACATTCGACATGCTGCCGGTGAACATGATCGTGCCATCCGCCCATTTGACGGGGCTCGGTTTCAAATCCCAGCGCTTTGCGTTGCCGTCATACGCCAGCTTGAAGATCCCGGCCGTGACGTCCATCGGCTGGACCATGTAGGGGAGCCGCGCGCGGCCTTTGCCGACTTCTACAGAAAGATCCGCGCCTTCGATGTTGCCGGCCGTCGCAAGATCAACGGTCGCATCGCCCGAAACCGGAAATTCGAAGTTTCCGAGCAGAGCGAGAGGGGGCGCCGCCGCAGCCAGCGTCGACGGCACAAGACCGCGCACAGTCGCTTTGACTTCGAGCCGGCCCATCTGCTCGCTTTCATCCGTCAGGAAGGAGAGCGACCAGGGACCGCGCGCCGAGGCAATGGTGGCGCGCCCGGAAATCACGCTGCGCCTCGCCGCGTGATCGAAATCGACACTCGCTTCGTCGATCCGCCAAGAACTGCGTTGTCCTTCGTAATCGACAACCACAGTGGCGTTCGAGATGCCGAATTCAGTCAGGTAGGAGGTTGCATCGAGCCGTTGCCGCGCCCGCCGCGACGACTCGGTGAGCATTTTAGCAAGATTGACCTTCGTCCCTTTGGCGCCGGACAGTGGCACGATCGTCGTGCCCGAAACCGAGGCGGACACATCGCCCGCTGGCGGCCGCACTCCATCGTCCGTTCCCGGATGCAAAGGCATCGGCTTAGGGATAGCCCGCTCGAACACAAACCCAGACTGCTCCGAATAGGCCAGTGCGATGATCGGGTCGATCAACTCGATTCTTGCCGGCACGATGCGGCCCCGCATCAACGCCGCCATCGAAATATTGACGGCAGCAAGCGGAGACGACAGCACGACATCACCGCCCTTTTCGAGCACGCTGACGTCCCGCAGGCGGAATTCGAGCTCTCCGCTCGGCCCAAGCCGGAGTTCCGCGCCGTCGATCTTCAATGAGCTGGTGACGAGTTCGGCGTTGATACCCTGCTCGATCGGAGCGACGACAAAATCGAACGCGATCGGCCCGTGACGAAGACGCACATACATGACGCCGATCGCGATCGCCGCGAACAGCGTGAGCGGCATCACCAGATAGAACAGTACGCGGCATCCGCGAAAGAAATGCCTAGCACCCATCGCCATCGCAGTGTCTTTCCGCGGCATTGGAGGCGGCGAGGCCGCGTCCTCGCGCTGCGGGATCACCGACAGGCGTTGCGAGGCGTTTGGCTGCGCGCTTTGGTCAGCGCCGCGCCGAATAGCAGCGCGTCCGCCGGTTACCGGTCTCGTCAACTCCGCTCCTCAAAACCCCCAACCGGCCAGTTGCGGGCCGGTCACCCGTACTGTAGCTCGGAACGAACAGAAAAACGCTTTCAAAAGAAGGGATAAACTCCCAGCCCCCTCTCAGGCATAAAGTCAGCTACAAGGGTCAAAAGCGACAAAAGAAAGGCACTTTCAAGATGATCGAGGAAGGTAAAAAGGCACCCGACTTCACACTTCCCGATGACACCGGGGAAAAGGTGCGCCTCTCCAAGCTCAAGGGCCACCCGGTGGTCGTTTATTTCTATCCTAAGGATGACACGTCAGGGTGCACGCAGGAGGCCAAAGACTTCACCTGCCTCGCCGACGATTTCGCCGCAGCCGGCGCAGAGCTGGTCGGTATCTCACCCGACAGTCCGACGAAGCACCAAAAGTTCAAAACCAAGCACGAACTGTCCATCCGCCTGCTCGCAGACGAAGATAAAGAAGTGGCGCAGGCCTACGGCGTGTGGGTCGAAAAATCGATGTACGGGCGCAAATACATGGGGATCGAGCGTTCGACGTTCCTCATCGACCGGAACGGTAAGGTCGTTAAAAGCTGGCGCAAGGTGAAGGTGCCGGGACATGCCGAGGACGTGCTGGCGGCGGTGCGCGCGCTCAAAATATAACCACACTGGGCATAATCATCGCGACCGTTGATCTTCCGCCACACTTCTCGTCCAAGAGGGTTCCTTGCCATTGCGTCGGGCAATTTCCAGTGGAAAGAGTCAGGCGCTACGGTGGACCAACGTTGGAAAAGTGCTACGCGAATCAAACGCGCTCGTCGCAAAGTTATGTGATGCGTTGAGTCGTTTCGGGTGCGGATTGTTGCTTAAGTTGTGTCAGAGGAAAGTTCGAGCATGTTGCCAAATTTCCGCCGTTCCGAGCCAGAGTTGTCGAAATCCCCGACGATGGCAGCCTCCACGTCCGAAACGGCCACGCCGACACCTCCCGCCCCAGTATTCCAGCCCCGGCCATTCCTGAGAGTTCCGCGCGCCGCCACAGCCGAGGGACCGAAGTCGGTATCTGTGATCGGCGCCGATCTCACCATCAGGGGCAATCTCATCTGCAAAGGTGAAGTTCAGGTCGACGGCATCGTCGAAGGCGACATCGAAGGCAGCAACGTCGTCATTGGCGAGGAAGCGACAATAAAAGGCGGCATCACCGGCGATGAAGTCATCGTCCGCGGCCACGTCGTCGGCACCGTCCGCGGCAAGCGCGTGATGTTGCAGACAACGAGCCAGGTCGAAGGCGACATCTTCCATCAGTCGCTGTCGATCGAGCAGGGCGCCTTGTTCGAAGGCAAGTCGCGCCGCACCAAGGACGATCCGCGCACCGCCGAAATCAAGGCGGAGCCGATCGGGTTCGTCGTCCCGGCGCGGCCGCCCGAACTGCCTAACTGAGAGATCACTTAAGTTTACACGACCCTAAACCCCCAGAGGCCCTTCCCCCAGAGGGCTTAACTTCACCTTTCCAGCTGCTTGTTTGTTCCGCATCGTCGGCGGCTGGAAAGGATTTTAAAACACCCTTCTCATAAGCTCCGCGCCAGAAAGACGAGGCCACCGCTCGTCCCGGCCCGAGCGACCTCCACAAAGCCGTTCCGATTGTAAAAACTGACGTTCGCGGCCCCAGCGCTCGTCACGACGTGCACGCCTGGCGCACCCGCCAATTTGGCATCGGCGAGGAAACTATCGATCAGCCGACCTCCAATCCCTCGATTGCGAAATTCGGGACTGATGTTCACGTGGAGATGCGCCGGATAGCGCTTCGTCTGCTCGCTGAGCGCCGCGAAATACGCAATGTCGGCAAAACGTGACGTTAGAGCCGGATCCTCGATCGCACCTATGAGATATCCAACGATCCGCCCGCCGCCATCCTTGGCGATGTAAGCAAATGCCGGATCGTTGGATAGGTAACGACCCAACCACCGCTCGCGGAACGCCGCCCGCGCCGCATCACTCGGAAACGTTTTCGTGTTGCTCGATTCAAAAAAGATGCGGTCGATTTCAGCCACCCTTGCGGGTGTCAGGTCGAGATCACGATATCGGCAGATCGAAACAGGCTCGGACATTCCCGCGCCTTAGCACAGAGCGCGAGCCGCGACACCCAAATCAACCTGCAGCGTCGACCGCTGCCACGAGCTGCCTGCGGAACGTTGGCGGCAGGTCATAGGGAATGGTCTGTTTGAAGGGCGGGACATCGTTCGAAGCCTTGACCGTCGGGAGCGGCGAAATCGTGCTCGCAGGATTTGCGCCGCCGTAGTTCGGGCTGAACGGTTGGGTCGGATCATCAGGCAGTTGACGGATCGTCGCCGATGGCGCCACCTGAACCGGCAAGCCATCACTCTCCATCTGCACCGCTGGACCCTGCGCAACGTAAGCCGCTGGCGTCGCGCTCGCAGAATAGCCATTGCCGGTATTAGCGCATCCGCCAGACGCGAGTGCTGCGGCTCCGGCCGCCAAAGATAAAAGCACCGCGCGAACGGACGGAGCCGCCGGACGGTGGAAAGAAAACGCGGACATCACAAACGCCTTCGTCAACGCAACAAACGCAACGCAAGTTCAAAAGTTGTCCGGGATTGAAACAGTCAGACGTTAAAGGCGCGCTAACGCCCGCCAGCTTTTGAAGCCCACTCGGGTTGCGCAGGCAGCTAAGAAAGCTTCGCCCCTGTCGGGATCAGCCCCGACGCCAGAATGCCATTGAAGAGCGCCTGCACCGCGATCGCCGCCAGCAGGATGCCGAACACGCGAATGAGCACCCGCTGCGCCGTGATACCGAGAATGTGGTTGAGCTGATTGCCCATCATCAGCAGTACCAGAGTGATGATCATAACCACAGCAAGCGCTATGGTGACGACGGCAAGACCCAGCGGCTCGCCGTTCACGTTGGCGGCCAGCAAAATACCCGCGCTCATGGCACCCGGCCCGGCGAGCAACGGCGTTGCCAACGGAAAAACTGCGACGTCGTCACGCGATTGCGCTTCCGCGCCTTCCGGCGGCGTAAGTTTTATCGACCCACCAGGTCGCGCAAAAATCATGTCAAGTGCAATCAATAACAGAATGACCCCACCAGCCGCTTGGAGTGCCGCGAGTGACACGCCGAGTTCACTAAGGATCGGGCCACCCAGCAATGTAAAGAACGCTAAAATACCCGAAGCGATCAGCGTTGCCCGCACCGCAATCGCTTGACGGTCGGCATGAGCCATCTTTGGCGTTAGCGTTGCAAACAATACCGCGGCTTCGATCGGGCCGACCGTCGCGAAGAACGTCGTGAAACTTTTGAGGGCGATCTCAAGCATCCGACGACCATACCTTCCTATCGAAACAGCCTTCGGCGCACAGCTAGTCAGCGGTGCGCACAACGCTTCGGCAAAAATCGCCAGCACTCAGACAATACGTTTGCTAACAATGCATTTTCGCACATCTTCGCAATAGACAAGGAACGAATCTCACTTGATCATCATCAATCTAGGGAGGGCGCCCAATCACCTCAATCAAGGGAGATTGCTACGTGACCGAACGGGAAATGTCTTGCGATAACGGTTTCCGGGCTCAGCTAGCGGGGTTCAGCCTGACAACCGCTGAAATTCTCTACCGTCTTCCAGATCACCCCTCTCTGCTGCAAAGTTATATCTGGCAGGAATACGACGCCGCGCCACGCTTTCCGAAACTCAAATCGTTTCTCGACTTCTGGGTCGCCAAGCTCGAAGGCAAACTTTACCGGGTCACCGTTGCTCATTCCGAGCTGATACGACCACGTGAGTTGCGGCTCATTGGATCGGAATTGAAGGTGCATTAGGTCTCGAAGTTCGCGATTGCGAGACTGCGCGTCGGGTCGGCGGCAGAACGTTCAACGGAACCGGTCTGCCTTTTCGGCGATGGTCACACTGAGTTCCCACACAGGCGCCTGCGCGCCGACATACCCAATAAGTTTGCCACTCGTGCATGCAAACCAACGCCGCACGGAAGCTTCACACGCGCCGTTTGATCAGGCGACAAATCGACTTTACAAAAGGGTAAGTACCCCCTCCATACCGCTTCAGTTTAGCTTCGCGCCGTTGCACGAAAAATTTCACCAGGTGGGACTGAACCGTCGGCATCACAGCTCGGATCCGCGTTAGCCTATCGTTTCGCCAACGCCGTTCCAGCGCGATCTCAATGGTTTAATCGGGGAGAAAATTAATGAAGTTTTTGCTGGCAGCCGCGGCAGTGGCAACACTGGCTCTCGGCGCTCAAATTGCAAACGCAGCTCCGACTGTTGCTGCACTCGACGGCCTTCACGGCTCAAGCCTCGTTCAGAGGACGGGCTACTATCATCGCCATCGCCATTGCGCATGGCACCACGGCCACCGCCACTGTTGGTGGCGCTGAGCTTCGGTTATCCGAAACTCAGTTCTTGAGGCGGCGCGCAAGCGCTGCCTTTTTTTTGCGAATTTTCATTTCTCTATTTTGATGGGCAGGACAACGACCACTGCCATGCCGGGAGACAACGGCTTGAAAGAAAGTTCGCCGTTGAGCTGAGCCGCAAGCATACCCATCAGCCGATTACCGATGCCGCCGTTCGTCACGCTTTCGCTGCCGACGCCGTTATCCGCGATGGTAAGCGTGTACTGCGATCCGAGGCGCTTGAAATAGACCGTGATATGCCCTTGGCGCTGGTCCGGAAACGCGTGCTTGGCCGCGTTTGTAACAGACTCGTTGATGATCAGCCCGAGCGGAACAGCCTTTTCCAGGCTGATTGAGTGGCTTTCGCTTTCGCAATCGAGTGCAACAGGACGCATGGCCAGGCGGGATAGGCGAAGGTCAGCGCAAAGCTCACCGATATATGCCTTCGTATCGACAACGACCCGATCGTTATGAAGCTCTAATCGTCGATGAACACGCGCGATCGTCTGCACGCGTTCCGCCGCGGATACCAATGCCTCGCGCGCCTCTGGGTTGGCTGACCGCGACTGCAGATTGAGCAAGGTCACAACATTGGCGAAATCATTACGCGTGCGATGCGCAAGC
The DNA here is from genome assembly GCA_018242255.1 of Pseudomonadota bacterium. GTDB lineage: Bacteria > Pseudomonadota > Alphaproteobacteria > Rhizobiales > Hyphomicrobiaceae > Hyphomicrobium_B. Next base: position 6,695 of record JAFECH010000070.1, read on the forward strand.
TCATTCAAAAGCAAATCACGATCCCGCAGCGAATTGCGTGCCTGTTCCTTTTCCGCTGCCAACGCCACCAGTCCGTTATGAAGCGCCTCGACAACGGTCGAAATTGCAAATCCAATGACGATAAACAGAGCAAATGCACCTCGATCACCTACTTGGCTCACATCGAGCGAGTGCCGCGGCGCAAGAAAATAGAATGCGCAGGTCCCCGCACTCAGTATCGTCGCAAGAAACCCGTTGCCGCGATCAAACAGTGTACCGCAAACGAACACGACCGGAATGAATGTCAGAAACGGATATCGATCAAGCGTCGAGCCGGTCCAGGTGAGCTGCACCAGAACCGTGAGCGCAACGAGCAGCAAAGTAATTGCGTAGCGCAACAACGTCGGAATGGCGCGAGCGGCAAGCGCAACTCGATGAATTGTGGCAACCCATGTATCCATGGCGATTACAACGTTCGCACCGACGAATTTGTTCAAAGTGTCCGATAGGACGTTCGGACGCCCCGACGGCATGCAACGGATCGCACCCCACCCGAGTTAACGCAGCTTTGCTTTTGCGATTTCGCCTCCGATGTCCTCAGCAAACACCTCGGCCATGACAGCTTGGGCGAGGAATGACTTTTTTGACGCCCGCCGCGATGGGCGTTAAGTCGTTTCCGTTCGCTGCGCCATGAGCGCGACGAGGGAGGGGAAATGCATTTTTGGTTGCTACTACTAGCACTCATTGGCTGGGCTATGCCCGTATCCGCGGCATCGATGGATAAAACGCTTATGCAGCTCGAGCCTGAAGAACGGGCGCATCAAGCCTGCATTCTGCGCGGCATCGACACGCTTAAGCGCGCCAAAAGGCTGAAAAACATCGATCGGCTGAAAACCAGCATTCTTTCCAGAGCGACGTTCGATGGCTCCACTGTGGTTGCCAAGGGCGCGGCCGTCCGAGCCGACGGGCATTGGTACCAGCTCAAGTTTACGTGCACGGTCGGTGAGAACCAATTGAAAGCCACATCCTTCACGTACGACCTCGGAGCCGAAATCCCTGAAGACCGCTACGAAGATCTGGGTCTCTGGAAGTAGGAAGGCCGCGGGCGATTACCATCGTGGTCTATCGCAATCGAAGTAGCCGCGCCGGGCCCATATGAGATCAATCAGTGCTCGGCGCACCCGCACGCGCTGTCTCTCAAGCTTACACCTGCCTGTTACAAATCTCGGATAAGTGGGCGCGCCAGCCTCACTGATCCGCCAGCGGATCAGTCGAGGCGGCTCAACGCTTTTGGGGGACCACCTGATGAGATCCAAGCTCTTGCTCGCTATCGCAGCCATTGCGATCGCCTTCGCTGCGACACCCGCCGCCTACGCCGGTAAGGCCAAAAAGGCCCACAAGCACCACGGCCACCACAAATCCCACCACGTCAAGGGCTGGAAGGCCTGCAAGGGGACTTACAAATATCTGAAAGACGGCAAGTGCCTCGACGCCCGCAACAAAAAGACGAAGAGCTAAGACGTTAATGCCCTTCTGATAGCAAGCGATCGGTCATCTCAATAGCCAAAGAACCGATCGCTTGCTGCTTTGATCGACGGTCAGCGCCGACCAGCGCCAAGCCGGCCACGATCTCTGGCGCGGGAACACCGCTACGTGGTCTTCGACGCCTAGGCGATACGTTTGCAGCGCGCGATCTAGCTCTCCTCCCCAAAGGACGTAGTCGGGAAAAACTTCCCGCGGCGCACACAAACCTTAATTGACCTATCAGCCGAGTGTCGAAGCCTGGAAGCTTGCGCTACTCGTGAAGCTGGCCGCAAACACCAACTTCCGGGGCCCTCTCATGCGCGCCCATATATATCCGCTTGATGCTGTACGCTTTTTTGCGGCGCTTTGCGTCATGCTCTTTCATCTGGGCTTCTACGATTGGGCGTCGACGAACTCCGTCGTCGGCCAAATGTTCGCAAACTCCACGTCATTTCCGCAGGCTGCACCCTATACGTCGTTCGGCTGGGTCGGCGTCGAAATATTCTTCGTTATTTCGGGGTTCGTGATCGCCAATTCGGCGAACAATTCCTCACCGATCGCTT
>JAFECH010000071.1 GCA_018242255.1 Pseudomonadota bacterium
CCCTTCAAATCGGCAGTACAGGGAGGGAAAGAGCCTCCTCGGCTGCGTATACGGCGGGTCAGAAGGTCTACACTCATGTCGTCGGGAAAGTTCGAAGGGCGCGCGTCGTTGCTCGCGGGTGTTTCGTTCGCAGATGTCTTGCGAGCCGTCAGGTATCGCCAACTTGGCGGCCAAGGCGAGCGGCCATTGTCGCTTGAAATCGCTCACGCATCGCGATTTGCCGCACCGGCTCAGCCTTTTGCTTCTGAGGCAAGCGTTGCCGGTGAGCTAGGTCGGGCGGCTGACGTCCGGCGATATCGCCAGGCAGCCTGAGCCGCTCCTGATCGTCTGGAATTTCGCGGGCCTGGGCCTGCTTGGCGCGTCGCCGGAATGGTTGCTCGGCAAATGGCGCACGGCCAAGCTTCGCTGCTTAGTTTAGCGGCAGGTTGGCACTTTCCGTCCTACCCGTTCGTACTGTGACCGTTTCGCGCTGCAAAACGCGCAACACGGGATTGCGGCTGAGGGGGATTTTGGTAATGGGCTCAGACGGTTATGTAACTCAACGAAACGTGGCGCTACGTCTTTGGCGGTAGTGCGGACTTGAACATCGATCAATGCCGATGGCCTGTGAACTTTCAGTTCAGGGGCTGGCGGGGCGAGTTGAGTGTTTGTTCGCCAGTAGCGCCTTTCGCGATTGCGAAATCCGGCAGCGGGTTTGCCTCGACGCTTCCAAGTCCACGCTTGCAGGTCGTTCGAGCAAGGGAGGGAGTTACAACTCTCTCCCTTTTTTTATTTACGCTTTAGTTGCTGAAAATATTGAATTTTTGTGACTGGCCCCGCGACAGAGGCGCGCTGCTTGGCGCGCATGATAGAGCTGCTTGGCACCCCCTGGCGCAACGCACAACGATCGCCTATCTACACTGTAGAAGAAAGCGGCCCGGGGGCTAATCCCGGGAGTTGGGCGGGTCTCCCGTCAGCTAGCTCAAAACAGGTGATATTATGAAGGCCATCGTGTTCGCTGTGTTCAATTCGCTGTCGCTCGGCTCTCAGCCGGCGCGCAAAAACCAGCGGCGCGGGAACAGCCGCTAATAGAGCGGGCTGTTTGACTGCACGGAAAAGGGGCCAGAGGGCCCCTTTTTTGTTGGTCGCTGGCGACACTCCTGCGGAGAGCCGGCCGAAGTTTGTCGGAGGTGCTCGGCGACACGCGTTCCGCGCGCCGGCCGCCGAGCACAGGCTCGGTTTCTCACCAATGGCCCGAGAGGGCGGGCGCGGACCTGACGTTGAGGAAGACCACGTCTGGGCGTAGGCGAGGGGCGGACGCCATTGCGATGACCCGTTTCTCCGTCAAGCTTCTGAGCCGACGCGAAATCGTCAGATAAACTTGCTTCATGCGCATCAGTCGAATGGAGTTGGGTGATGACGACTGCTGCTCGCGGTCGATCAGCTCGCGAATGCGGGCGGCTCGTTCGAGAAGGACCAAGAAGCGACGGGACATAGTTTCCTCCGGTTCGGAATGTTGGAGGTGTGTCCGGCGAAAAAGTCGAAGCACCGGGCACACCCGATGCGGTCCGACATCGCAGCACCGTTTTGGTGCATGCCAGAGGGGCCCGGCCCCGCAATCCTTTATGACTTAGGTGCGCTTTGGCGCGACGCAAGCGGCCGCCGGCGAACGCCACCGAAAGATCACAATTATACGAGGTTGCGGTCTTTATGCGGTTGCATGGGTTCGGGTGGCGTTGCGGTTTGCAGGTCGTCAGTGCGTGCAAATTCAGAGCGGCCAAATTGATACTTTCCCGTTTTGACAGAGGCCTGCATTTCAACAGTTTCAGCATATCTCGCGATGTCGGCGTGAGGCGGAAAATGCCCCGGAAAACATTGAGTTTTTAACTCATTCGCAAAATTTTTCGGACCACAGAAATACCCAGAAGCTGGCTTACAAACCCGTTCAAGCGCGGTTCATCGATTCTAGATCAGGATTGCGCTTGAGGGGACTAAGGGAAACTTCGCTCATGAAACGCATTTTTGGAGCGGCTCTTGCCGCGGTCGCAATGACGGGGATGGTCGCCCCCGCGCACGCCGGCGGTGGTGACTTTGCTGCCGGACTTTTTGGAGGCCTCGCGGCCGGAGCCATCATCGGTTCGACGGCTCGGCCGTATTACTACGATCCCCCGCCGCCGCCTCCGCCTGCGTACTATTACGGCGGTGGCTATGTCGGTCCCTGTCATTGGGAACGCGGTCGCCGCTACTGGGATGACTATGAAGACAGATGGCGCTGGTCGCGCGTCCGCGTCTGCGACTAACGCCGCTGCCACCTCAATGTGGCGCGGCTACCAAATACGGATTTCACGCCGAGCCGCGGTCGTCCGCGGGTCGGCGTTTTACGTTTGTCCGGCCGGCCTCTGGGGCCCATTCAAAATTTGCTATGCGTCTGCTTGGCTGGATCCCGGCCTTCGCGGGGATGACGCTTGGTTTGGGTGCTTATAGTTCTTCACCGCGCCGTTGAATCGCGTCGTCGAATGGTGCTCGGGCTCGCCCGTGCACGGCAATCACAAAATCAGGCGGCTTCGAGCGTCGAGAGCAGGATGCTTTCGAACACGCGACGCCCGTCGGTGCCGCCGAGGGCGTTTTCGTAGAGGCGCTCGGGATGGGGCATCATGCCGAGAACGCGGCCGGTTTCGTTGGTGATGCCGGCGATGTTACGCTGGGCGCCATTCGGGCAGGTTTCGGCGCTGACGTTGCCATCGGCGTCGGAATAGCGGAATGCGACGCGGCCTTCGCCTTCGAGGCGATTCAGCGTCTCCTCGTCAGCGAAATAATTGCCTTCGCCGTGTGCGATCGGAACCTTGATGACTTCATCCTTGCGATAGCACTTGGTGAAGAACGACGTGTCGTTCTCTACCTTCAGGAAGACGTCGCGGCAGATGAAGTGCAGCGAGGCGTTGCGCAGCAGTGCACCCGGAAGCAGACCGGCCTCGCAGAGCACCTGGAAGCCATTGCAAATGCCGATCACGGGCGTACCGGCGTTGGCCTTGGCGATGACGTCCTTCATGATCGGTGAATGCGCAGCCATCGCGCCGCAGCGCAGATAGTCGCCGTAGGAGAAGCCACCTGGCAGCACGATGACGTCGGAAGCTGGCACGCTGGCGTCGCCGTGCCAGACCATCTTCGGCGCAAAGCCCGTAACGCGCGTGATCGCGGTTTCGACGTCGCGGTCGCAGTTCGATCCGGGAAAGACGATGACGGAAGCGCGGAGCATCCTGGGTAGCCTCGGTTGGCGATTTCGATCGCTGACAGGTGTCAATGATTGCAGGCTGTCAAGTAATGCGACTCCGGGCGCAAGTCTACTTGCGGGGCTGTCACAGTCTTTGAGGCGATTAAGGCCCGCCGAGCGGTGATTGCTCACGCTTGCGCTTTTCGACTTCCGCGCGGGAGGCGTTGGTGAGCCGCGTGTCCTCGGCCTTCATCGCGTCGACGAGAGCCATGTATTCGGCCTGATTGCCGTAGCCGCATTCCTTGCTCTGAGCCGTCCAGACGCCGGTGACCTGCTTTATGAATTTGCGCAGGACGACAGCGGGGTGCGCGGGCTGGCCCGGTTCGGTGAAAGTGATCTCGACGCGCCAGACGTCCGGGTTCTCAACCGTGACGACATTCGGATGGGCGGGGTCCTGTTTGGCGCCCGGCACCCAAGCGGACCAGTTGCGCAGAGCGTTGAAGCCCATTTTGCAGTCGAGATCCGGAGCGGCGGCAGGCTGAGAGAGCGCCGGGGCGGCCCCGAGCGCGGCGAACACCAGCGCGATGCCGAACGTGGCCCGCATCCTCAGCCGATTTCGTAGCTGTAGTTTTCGATGACCGTGTTGGCGAGCAGGTCCTTGCACATCTGCTCGACGATGGCTTTCGCCTTTGTCGGATCGGTCTCGGACAGATCGACCTCGATGTACTTGCCTTGCCGGACGTCGCCGACGCCCGAGATGCCGAGGCCTTTAACGGCGCCTTCGATGGCTTTGCCCTGAGGATCGAGCACGCCGTTCTTCAAAGTGATTTTGATTTTGGCTTTCATGCGCTTTGCGAGGTTAAGGGATTAGAGACCTTCGTCCCTAATCCCTATTCACCAAAACCTCAATTGGGTTTGCCGTTCACCGGAGCAACCGGGCCGTTCGAACTCGCGTTCGAGGCGACGAGCACGGGGCCGGCGCCGCGCGGACGCGGCGTCTCGGTCAGAACGCCAAGGCGGCGCGCCACTTCCTGGTAGGCTTCAAGAACGCCGCCGAGATCGCGACGGAAGCGGTCTTTGTCGAGCTTGTCGCCCGACTGCGCATCCCAGAGGCGGCAGCAATCGGGGCTGATTTCATCGGCAAGAACGATCCGAACCTGCTCGTTGTCGTAGAAGCGGCCGAACTCAACCTTGAAGTCGACGAGACGGATGCCGATGCCGAGGAAGAGGCCGACGAGGAAATCATTGATGCGCAGCGCGAGCTGCATGATCTCGTCGATTTCCTGCGGCGTTGCCCAGCCGAACGCCGTGATGTGCTCTTCCGAGACCATCGGGTCGTTCAACTCGTCCTTTTTGTAATAGAATTCGATGATCGAGCGCGGCAGCTGCGTGCCTTCTTCGAGGCCGAGGCGCGTTGCAAGAGAACCGGCAGCGACGTTGCGCACGACGACTTCGAGCGGCACGATTTCAACTTCGCGGATCAACTGCTCGCGCATGTTGAGGCGTTTGATGAAATGCGTCGGAACACCGATCTCACCGAGCTTCGTAAAGACGTATTCAGAGATGCGGTTGTTGAGAACGCCTTTGCCTTCGATCAATGCGTGCTTCTTCGCATTGAAGGCTGTCGCGTCGTCTTTGAAATGTTGAATAAGGGTGCCGGGCTCCGGACCTTCGTAAAGGACCTTCGCCTTGCCCTCGTAGATGCGCCGACGCTTGTTCATTCCTGGACCTCTAAGGATCAACAGATTGCTCTCACTCATTGCGATATACAGATCTTCTCACGAGTTCGTACGCTGACGCTGACGCCTTGATTTTCCAACGTGTTTTCTTCATGTCGGGAAAGGAAGGGCGCACCTTTTTCGCGCTCGGATGTCTTGGGCGGACACTAGCCGAACGAGGGGGGCGACACAATGTAGACCATGAGCCGCAGCGGTGCTTATGGTGACTAAACGCCAAGCCGTTGATTTAGCTCAGGGCGCGCGGTAACGGTCCCATAGATATGCGTTTGGCGGGTACCAGAAATGCGCGCATTGCTTGTGGAAATAGAGTTAATACAACCAAGGGTCAGGCGCCGAAGGCGCTCGGGAGATCAGGGAGCAAGACGGACATGACGACCTTCAACGAGCGCGAAAAAGGCTTCGAAAACAAATTCGCTTACGATGAAGAGCTGCGATTCAAAGCTGAAGCCCGGCGCAACAAGGTCGTTGCGGAATGGGCGGCGGCGAAGCTCGGTCTGACCGGCGACGCACTTGATGCGTACATCAAGGAGGTGCGCAAAGCAGACCTTCTTGAGAAAGGCGACGAGGATGTTTTCCGCAAGGTGAAGACCGACCTCACTGCGAAAGGCATCGCTGTCGACGACACCGAGCTTCGCTCAGTGATGGCGGAAGCTTTGGCGAAGGCGGTTTCCGATCTCGAGTCGGCAAAGGGTTGAGGTTTCGGTTGGCGCTTTCCGACTCCCTGCTGGGAGCCGGCCGGAAGGCGCCTACCAACAGCTGGCCGCCGGGCGCGGACACTAGCCCAGCTTTTTCAAGAACTGTCCAAACTGCAAAAGACCTTCCGGCCAGGGACCATGGCCGGAGGCAATGTTGATATGCCCGCTCTCGCCTGCGTCGACGATCGTCGCGCCCCATTTACCGGCGAGGTATTCGGCACGGGCGAAGCTGCAGTAAAGATCATTGTTGGCGACGACGACGTGGGCGGGAAACGGCAATCGCCGTTCGGGCATGGTCTCGAAGCCACGTGGCCCTTTTTCAGGTGGCCAGCGTTTGCCACCGGTGTCGGGCCAGAAATCGGCGTGATCGACGTCGGCGGGCGCCACTAGAAAGGCGCCGATAACGCCGTTCTTCTTCAGCTTGTCGGCGGCGAACACGACGGCGGGAACGCCGACCGAATGGGCGACTACGACGACGGGCTGCGTTGCGCCGCCTGCGAATTTCGCCATGCGGTCGCCCCAGCTTTCGACCTCCGGGTTCTCCCAGTCATGCTGGATGACGCGGCGCGCAGTCTTGAGATTGCGCTCCCAGCGGCTTTGCCAATGGTCGGGGCCGGAGTCCTGCCAGCCGGGTACGATGAGAATGTCGACTTCAGATGTCTTCATGGATGACTTTGATTAACCGACGACGCCGCCGGAGGGAAGAGCGGCAGAGTGGGCGAAAAGAGGGATCTCGTGACCGCGGCGGGCGTGGTCGGACATTTTCCTGCGGTCGGATCAAGCCGGACGCCTCAAGCAGTTGGGAACTGCACAGCGAGCATGACGTTGCCCGGTGACATATAATTCGCACCCTGAGGAGACGTTCATGAAAGTCGAAAACCTCGAAGACCTATTCAACCATACGCTTGAAGACATTTACTTCGCCGAGACGAAGCTGGTGAAGGCGCTGCCGAAAATGGCAAAGGCGGCCGATTCCGCGCAACTTGCCAAAGCCTTCACGGCACATCTCGAAGAGACGAAGGAACACGTTAAGCGTCTGGAAGAGATTTTCTCGAAGCTTGGCCGCAAGCCGAAGGCGACGGAGTGCCCGGCGATCAAGGGCATTCTGACCGAAGGCGAGGAACTCATGTCGGAGATCAAGGATGCCGACACGCGGGACGCGGCGATGATCGCAGCGGGGCAGGCGGCCGAGCATTACGAGATCACGCGATACGGAACGCTGGCGTCGTGGGCAAAGCTGCTGGGCCACAAGGACATCGCGACCATTCTGGAAAAGACGCTGAAGGAAGAATACGCCGCTGACGACAAGCTGACAAAGCTTGCCGAAAGCAAGCTCAACAAGGAAGCGGCTTAACTTTCCTCCGTCATGATCGAGCTGTTCGCGCGCGTCCCGTTGGTCAGGAGCGCTTTGCATAATTGATCCTCGGCCTAAAGCCGAGGATGACAACAGCAGCCGCAGAAGCGTGCGCTTTAACGCCTCTTCCTTTGGCAGAGGCGTTAAGCGTCTTTAGAACTTGTCATCCATGGCAAGTGGCGGGGCGATGGGATCGGAGACGAGGTAGAGCACATACGTTGCGCCATCGCCGACGTCGTTGTGACGTGTCAGCGTGCCGAGCTTTTCGATCTTGCCGAACTTGGCTTTGAGCAGCCGCAGATCGACGCGACGTTCCAGCTCGACATAGAGCGCGGGCTTGTTGACGACCGCATCGGGAAGCGGCGGCAGGAAAATGTAGCGGATGCGCTCATCGAGTTGGGCGACCGGGCTGCGGCCGTTGATGGCGTACATGAGCTGCCCTGTCGTGGCGTAGCTCGACGTCGCGAGCCAGGACGCACCGGTTTCTTCGCGTTTTTTTTCGATGGCGTCGGCTAGCGCGGGCCAGCCGCGCATCTGTTCCGTTGGGTCCTTGGGGGAGCTAAACAGCGGATGCAGCGCGTGCGTATAAATCACCGCGGTCGTCGCAAAGCCGAGCACGAGCGCTGACACAAACGCAGTGCGACGCCACGCGACGGGAAGAGCTGCCACGCCGAGGGCGGCGCAGATTGCGAATGACGGGTAGAGCGGTCCGGGCCAATTGCCTTGTACGCGATCGTGCAGTGCGTGAATGCAGAAGTAGAGCAGCATCGGCAGGATGGCTGCTGCCAGCAGAACGTCGCTACGGCCGCGTTCCGATATCGCCCGGCGTACGACGCCGATGAAGCCGACGAGGGCCAGAAGGGCGATCAGCGGGCTTTCCAGCAGAGCGAAACCGCCGATCAGTTCGACGATGTACTCGGCGGTTGCCTTCCCCTCGTGGCCGACGCGGCCGAACTGTTTGATGAAAGACACCCAGCCGTGCTCGGCGTTCCAGATAACGACCGGACTTGCTATCAGCGCGGCGATGACGCCGCCGATCCAAAGCTCGGGCGCTCGAAACCATTTGCGGTTTTCCGGGGTCGCGAGCAGCCAAACCAAGATCGTCGCGCCGAGAAAGAGGTCTGTGTATTTCGAGACGAGGCCAAGGCCTGCGAAAAGCCCGATGGCGAGCCACCATTTCGCATTCCCGCTGCGGTCGAGTTCAGCAAGGCTCCAGATGATGAGGCCGGCAAATAGGACCGACGGCAAATCCGGTGTCACGATGATGCCGCCGACGGCGAGCAGCGGCATTGCAAGCAAGAACCAGACGGCGCGGCGGGCAATCTCCGCGCCATAGAGAAGATAAGCCGTTCGCCAGAGGATCACGGCGCCCAACAGCAGGATGAGCGGTGCAAGCAGGCGGACGCCGAGCGTGCCGTCGCCTGCGATGGCGCGTCCCGCGCCGATGACCCAGGCGATCATCGGCGGATGATCGAGATACGAGAGCGATGGCGCGAGCGACCAGATGCGATAGTAGGCCTCGTCATCGACGAGGCCGGTATAACTCGCCATGGCGAGGCGCACGGCCGTCAGGCCAAGAATGACAGCGAGCAAGAGTTTGTTCGCTGAAAGCATGTTGCGGGCATTGCCGGCCGACG